>NZ_CP076718.1:3435700-3791240 GCF_011682235.2 Rhodocaloribacter litoris
ACCAGAGGCCACATCAGCCAGATGGTCGGCACGAGGACGCGCACGAGCACCGGGGCGAGGGCGCGCCAGTAAAGGGCGCCCAGGGTTTTGGGGATGATCTCGGAAAAGACCAGGATCAGCAGGGTGAGCACGGCGGAGAAGATCCCCAGGGGCACGCTTTCCCAGACCAGGGCGGCCTGGGCGCCTGCCCCGGCGGCGCCTACCGTGTGGGCTATCGTGTTAAGGCTCAGGATGGCTGCCAGCGGCCGGTCGATGTCTTCTTTGAGCCGGCGCAGGTGGGAGGCGACAGGGACGCCTCGTCGCTCCAGCATCGCTACATACGACGGCGTCACGCTCAGCAACACCGCTTCCATGATCGAACACAGAAACGAGACGCCGAGTGCCAGCAGTACGTAGAAGATGAGAAGCGTCATGGAAGCGTCGGACCGGGGGGCCGTTTCCGGTGGTTGAAGCGTGGAAGGAAACGCGAAGCGAAGCATTCCCGGCAGGAAGACCGGTTTTCTTCGTCCGCTACCCGACATGAATGCGCCGCCTCCGTCCCGGTTTCGCCGGTGCGAAGGCGGCGCCGATCTCCGGGGGTGAAGCCGCGGGTCCGTGCCGGGTTTCCGTCCCGGTGCAAAAGAGAACCGCAGGCCCGGGGAGGGCCTGCGGTTCGAGGTGCCGGCGCCGGAGGGGGGTCAGGGTGTTTCGGCCGGCCGGGGAACGGGCCGGTCGCTGCCGTTCCCCGACAGTTCGGATACCGGCAGCGGCGCTTTGCCGTCGACCGGCTGCCCGGCTTCGGGCGTCTCCGGTCGATGCCCGAAGAGGGTGCCCAGGCGTATTTCCAGCGAGTCGAAGACCGAATACATCACGGGGACGATCACGAGGGTCAGGAACGTGGCGAAGGTCAGCCCGCTGATGATGGCCGTGCCCATCGGTCCCCAGAACTGGGTGTTTTCCGAGCCGAGCTGGAAGTCGGGGTCGAGGTCGGTCAGCAGCCCCACGAAGTCGACGTTGATGCCGAAGGTGAGGGGGACCAGCCCGATGATCGTGGTCAGCGCCGTCAGCAGCACCGGGCGCAGGCGCGTGGCGCCGGCCTCGATGATGGCGTCGTGCTTGGAGAGGCCCCGGTCACGCAGCTGCATCGTGTAGTCCACGAGCACGATGCTGTTGTTGACCACGATGCCGGCCAGCGAGATCACCCCGATGAAGGTCATCAGGCCGAAGGGGGTGCGCGTCAGGATCAGCCCGAGCATGACGCCGATGAGGCTCAGGCCCGTGGCCACCATGATGATGAAGGGAGAGCTGACGTGGTTGAACTGGGCCACCATGATCAGGAAGATCAGCGCGCCGCCGATCATGAGCACCACGGTCAGGAAGCCGAAGCTCTCCTGCTGTTCCTCGTTCTCGCCGGTGTAGGCGAGTTCGTAGCCGGGCGGCAGGTTCTGCTCGTAGTCGGCCAGGTAGGCCTGGACTTGCTGCAGGATGGCCTGCCCGTTGTAGCCGGGGGCCGCGTTGCCGGAGACGGTGGCCACGCGCGCGAGGTCGAGCCGGGTGATCGAGCCGAGGCCGCCGGTCATCTCCAGGTCGGCTACGGCCACGAGCGGGATCTGCTGGCCTTCGTGGAGGATCGTCAGGTTGCGCAGGCTCTCCAGGCTGGCCCGGTCGGCCTCACGGAGGCGCACCGTGATGTCGTACTCGTCCTCCCCTGTGCGGTACTTGCTGGCCTCGATGCCGTTGATGGCCGCCCGCACCGTCGAGGCGATCTGCGAGGTGTTCAGGCCGAAGCGGGCGGCCCGCTCCCGGTCGATGACCACCTTCATCTCCGGCCGGCCCGTGTTCAGGTTGTCCGTCACGTCGACCAGGCCGGGGATGCGGCCCGTCTCCGACGCTTCCACGAGCATCCGGCGGATCTCCTTCGTGATGCGCACGATCTGGTCGAAGTCGTCCCCGGAGATCTCGATGTTGACGGGGGCGCCGGTGGGCGGGCCGGCATCGTCCTGGTCGAACTCGATCGTGACGCCGGGGATACCCTGGAGCTGGGCCCGGAGCTTGGCGAGCGTGTTCTGGCTGGATTCCGCCCGGTCCTTGTAATCGACGATGTTGAGCGTCATGCGGGAGCGCTCGGGGCTGGCCGCGCCACCGCCGAACATGGCGTCGCCGCCCACGCCCACGTTCACGAGCAGGTTCTTGATGTTCGCCTTGACCTCCGGGTTCTCGTCGAGGAGCCGGTTGATGCGGTCTTCCAGGGTGAGGGCCACCCGGTTCGAGGCCTCGAGGTTCATGCCGAGCGGGCCTTCGGCCGTGATCATGACCTGGCGCGGATCCGTCGTCGGGAAGAACTCGACCCCCGTGGGAGCCAGGGCATACATGATGACGATGGCGAAAAGCCCGCCCAGGGTGCCGTTGAGCAGGCGCGCGCGGTTGTCCGTCAGGATCAGGTAGCGACGGCCCTTCCGGTTGAAGAGCATCCCGAGCAGCCCCACGCCGACGATCACCAGCGGGAGGATGAGCAGCTCGGCGATGGTCGTGAGGGCGACCTCGCGCGGGCTCAGGTACATCAGGCTCAGGATGACGAGCACCACGGCGCCGAAGATCAGGCCGGCCTTGACGCTGCTCTTGCCGCCGAGGAAGAGGCTCTCGAGCGTGTGGACGAAGATACCCAGGAGGCCGAGCACGAGCAGCAAGCCGCCCGGCGCCAGGAGGATCAGCCCCGCCATCGAGCCGGCGGCCGAGGCGACGAGCCCGCCCAGGGCCAGCAGCACTACGCCCAGCGTGAGGCTGCCCAGGGCGAACGTGTTACGCAGCAACGCCCGGCGCGGCGTGTAGTCCCGCTGGAGCATCCAGTCCAGGAAGCGACGGTAACGGGCCACCAGAGCCGGCAGGCCCGAGCGCACGAACCGGTCTGCGATGGGCTTGAAGGCCCGCGTGTGCAGCAGGTAGAGCACCGGGATGGCGACCGAGAGCACCAGCAGCGTCCGCCAGTTGGCAAAGCCGAGCACCATCGCCAGCAGCACCATCACCACGGCGGCGACGAACTTCGTCGTGCGGGGCAACGGGGCACGCTCCTCGTCCTCCAGCTTCACGAAGATGCCGGTGATAACCGGGTTGATGACGATCGCGACGAAGAGCGAGCACGAGAGCGTCACGATGAGCGTCAGCGGCATGTAGGACATGAACTCGCCGATGATGCCGGGCCAGAAAAGCATCGGCACGAAGACGGCGACCGTGGTGGCCGTCGAGGCGACGACGGCTCCGCCCACCTCGGCCGTGGCCAGGCGGGCCGCCTCGAACCGCGTGTGGCCTTCCTCCCGGTACCGGTAGATGTTCTCCACGATCACGATCGCGTTGTCGACGAGCATGCCGAGCGCGATGATCAGGCTGAACAGGATGACGAAGTTGAGCGTGTAGCCGAGCGCCTGCAGCACGATGAACGAGATGAACATCGAGAGCGGGATGGCGATGCCCACCAGCGTGGCGTTGCGCACGCCCAGGAAGAACAGCAGCACGGAGATCACGAAGATCAGCCCGCTGATGATGTTGTTCTCCAGGTCCTTGATCAGGTCGCGCACGAACTCGCTCTGATCCCCCGTGATGACGATCTGCGTGCCGCTGGGGAAGGGGAACGTGTCCAGTTTCTGCTGCACGGCCTCGACCGTCTCGAGGATGTTCTCCCCCGAGCGCTTCTTGACGTTCAGGCTGATGACCTGCACGGCGCCCGTCTTCTCGTCAGGGAGCCGGATCAGGTGCCCGTCCTCGTTCTCGCGCTGGAGTTCGCGCAGGCGGGCGTAACTCTCACGTTCCTTGAATCCGAAGACGACCTCGGCCACGTCGCGTACGTAGACCGGCGTGCCGCCCGGGGCGTCGAGGACCAGGTTCTCGATCTCGGCAGGATCGCTGAACTCGCCGTCGACGCGCACCAGGTAGTTGAGGCGGTCCACGTCCACCGAGCCGCCGGGCAGGTTGGTGTTCTCGTTGCGGATCGTCTCGACGAGGTCGTTGAAGGTCAGGTTGTAGCCCTGGAGGGCCTTGAGGTCCACGTTGACCTGTACCTCGCGCTCGAGCCCGCCGATGAGGTCCACCTCGAGCACACTGGGGATGCTCTCCAGCTCGTCCTGCAGATCCTCGGCCACCTCCTTGAGACGGGCCAGCGAATAGGTGGCGCCCAGGTTGATCGTCAGGATGGGAAACTCCTCGAAGTTGATCTCGCTGACGATCGGCTCTTCCGCATCGGTGGGCAGTTCCGGCTTGGCGATGTCCACCTTGTCCCGCACCTTCTGAAAGGCATCGTCCATCGAGACGTCCGGGTCGAACTCGACGATGATGGTCGAGACGCCCTCGGTGGAGGTGGAGCGGATCTCCTGGATGCCATTGATGCTCTGAAGCTCCTGTTCGATCTTCTGGGTGATGAGCGACTCGATGTCGCTCGGGCTCGCACCCGGGTAGAGCGTGGTGACGACGATGTTCGGGACCTCGATCGAAGGCTGGGCTTCTTTGGGGATCGTCAGGTAGCTGTAGAGCCCGCCGATGATCAGGATCACCGTCAGCACCATGACGGCGGTGCGGTATTTGATCGCGGTGTCGGTGATTTTCATAAAATTACGTTTCAGGTTAAGAGGCACGGAGACCGCCGTTTCGGCCGTGTAACACGGCCCCAGGCGGCGGAGAAAGTGCCGGTCGGGAACAAGCGTCACATGGCGGCGCGTACGCGCCGCTGAGGCTGGCAACCCCATGCAGACGCTGACAATCAAATGCAAGCCGATTCTCTCCGACGAGGAACGCGGGGCGATCGACGCCACGATGGAGGCGTTCGCCGCCGCGTGCAATGACGCCATCCGCGTCGGGCGCGAGATGGGCACCACGTCGAACGTGCGTATCCACCACGCCTGCTACAAAGACCTGCGAGCCAATCACGGGCTTACCGCCAACCTCGCCGTGCGTGCCATCGCCCGGGCGGCGGGCATCCTGAAAGTCAGGAAGCGCAGGCGTTCGACGGTTCGCCCGACGAGCATCGACTACGACGCCCGCATCTTCTCCTTCCGCGAAGCCGACTGGACGGTCAGCCTTTCCACTATAAGCGGGAGGATTCGCGTTCCCATCCGCGTCGGAGACTACCAGAAGCAGCTTCTCAGCGGAAGGAAGCCCAAGAGCGCCGTCGTCTGGAAAACGCGGCAGAACGAGTACTACATCGGCATCCACGTGGACGTCGAAGCACCCCCGCCCGGCTTTGAAGAAAAGCATGGGACGCATGACGCGTCCCGGTGGATCGGTGTTGATCTGGGTATCGTCAACATCGCCACGCTGGATGACGGTACGGCATTCAGCAGCGATACTCTGGAGGAAACCCGTACCCGGTACCATCGCACGAGGCGTTCGCTCCAGCGAAAAGGCACGAGAGGCGCACGGTGCGTCTTGAGACGGCTTTCGGGGAAGGAGCGGCGCTTCCAGCAGGCGGTCAACCACGAGATCAGCAGGCGCATCGTAGACAAAGCCGCCGCCGAAGGTAAAGGCGTTCGGCTCGAAGACCTGAGCGGGATCCGTGATCGGATGCGCGTCAGGAAGTCGCAGCGCCGCAGGCACCACGGTTGGGCGTTCTACGATCTGCGATCCAAGATCGAGTACAAGTGCGCTCTTGCCGGCGTGCCTTTCGAGATGGTTGATCCCCGCTACACTTCTCGCCGGTGCCCCGTCTGCGGACATACCGAGAAGGCCAATCGCAAGAGCCAGAGCGAATTTCGCTGTCGCTCTTGCGGGTTGGAAGCGCACGCCGACATGATCGGCGCGATCAATATCTCCCTCGGGGGCGCTGTCAACCGTCCCGAAGTAGCGCTCAGGACGTTCGGCCGATTGGACGATTGGACGCGCCACGCGTCCAGACGCGTCTAGACGCGGCTCAATGCGTCCATTGATGTCTTGGCGGTGTTGCTTAGTCAGCATCGGGCTGAGACGGGGAGCAGCTACAAGCCACCCTCTTCAGGGGGTGGTAGTTGACAAGTCGGGACGGTCCGGAGATGGTCGGAAAAGAGGCGGGGTCAGCGGGCGGCCAGGCTCGAGTCCCGGCGGACGACCTCGACGGCGTCGCCCTCGGTCACTTTCGTCTGGCCGACGACGATGACCTCGTCGCCCGGCTCGAGGCCTTCCTCGACGACGACCCGGCCGCCGTAGGAGGGGCCGAGCGTGACCGTGCGGCGCCGGGCCACCCGTTGCGCTTCCTCCTGCTCGACGACGTACATGGTCTGGCCGTTTTCGTCACGAAGCACGGCCGTCTGGGGAACCACAAGCCGGTTTTCGTAGGTGGCCCGCGTCAGGTAGACCTCGGCAATCATTTCGGGCTTGAGGCGACCGTCCCGGTTGTCGAGTTCGATCTCGATGCGGAAGGTGCGGTTCTGCGGGTTGATGACCCGTCCGGCGAACGTGACCCGGGCCGGGCGACGGGCCATGCCGTAGGCCTTGAAGCCGACCTCGACGGGCGTGCCGGCTTCGATGTCGTTCGCGTAGCGCTCGGGCACGCCGGCGACGACCTTCACCCGGTCCGTGTTCACGAGGCGGACGACGGGCGTGCCGGGCATGACCTGCTCGCCCACCTCGACCAGGTGGGCTTCGACGGTGCCCGCGAACGGCGCCCTGATCCGGGTCTGGCGGAGCTGCTCCTCTGCCTGGCTGAGGGCGGCCCGGGCCTGGGCCAGCTGGGCCTTGGCCTGGTTGCGTTGCGTGCGCACGTTCTCGAACTCGATGGCGCTGATGATCGAGTCCCGGTAGAGCGGCTCCTGGCGGCGGAAGGTGTCCTCGGCCAACTCATACTGTGCCTGGGCCGCTTCCACCTGCGCCCGTGCCTGTTCCACGGCGGCCCGGGCCAGCTCGGCGTCCAGTTCGGCGACCACCGTGCCCTGGCGCACGGCCTGGCCCAGCGGGGCCAGCGAGAGGATCGTGCCGGCCGTCTCGGCCGAGAGCGTGGCATCGAAGGCCGTCTCGACGGCGCCGGTCAGCTCGACGATCTCGGTGAACGAGGCCGGCGCCAGCACGAGCGTCTCGACGCGGACGGTGCGTTTGCCGGGCAGCGGGGCGGCGGCTTCTTCGGCGGCGCTGGCGTCTTCACTTCTGGCACAGCCGGAGAGCACCGGCCCCAGGGCCAGCAGGCCCGCAAGCAGCAGAGGTGTGGATCTATGGAGCATCGTGATCTTCATGTTCGTTGCCGGATTGCGCGCCACGGGCGCGTTCAGTTGCGTGTTTCGGTGAGGTTGAAGCCGGGGAGCCCCTCCCGGTCCGGCAGACCGACGGCCGCTTCGAAGGCGGCCCGGGCCCCGAGCAGGTCGTGCATGGCCTGCAGGTAGTTGAGGCGGGTCTGGTCGAGTTGCTCGGAAGCCTCGCGTACCTCCAGCGGGCTGGCAACGCCTTCCTGCAGGCGGGCCAGGGCATAGTCGTAGTTGAGCTCGGCCCGGTCCACGTTCCGGCGCTGCGCCTCGATACGTTGCCGGGCGGCCTCCAGGTTGCGAAGCGCCTGTTCCACCTCCAGCTTCACCTGCTGGACCAGCTCGTCGTACTGCAGGCGGGCCTGGCTCACGGCGATCTTGCGCTGCTGCACCTGCTGGCGCCGCTGGAAGCCGTCGAAGAGGGTCCACGAAAGCCGGAAGCCGACGTTGACGTTCCAGTCCCAGTAGGCATCGCTGAAGAAGTCGTTGCGCTGCGTGGTGAAGCGGAACGGGTCGTCCGGGTCCGAGAGCACGACCAGGCGGTTGTCCGGAACGTTACCGAGGTAACCGATGCTGGCAAAGGCGTCGAGTGTCGGGAAATACTGGGCCCGCGTCGCCTGCTCCTGCACCTTTTGCAGCTCCACGTTGATCCATGCCTGTTCCACGTCCGGCCGGCGTTCGAGCGCCAGCGCGAGGGCGCGTTCGGCCGAGATCTGGATGAACTGGCCGGGATCTTCGGCTTCCAGGCGGCCGCGCAGCGAGACCGGCTGCTCGATCGGGAGGCCGAGGAGCAGCTTGAGGTCGTCGGTGGCCTGTGCCGCCGCGTTCTCGGCCTGCACGAGCTGGGTTTCCAGGTTGGCCAGCTCCACCTCGGTGCTGAGGCGGTCGAACTTGGGCGTAACCCCCTGGGCGACGCGCTTGCCCACTTCCTCCAGGGTCCGGCTCGTGCGGGCCACGCTCTGACGCGCCACCTCGACGCGGGCCTGGGCCAGCAACGCCTGGTAAAAAGCCTGTTTCACCCGGGCGATGAGCAGCTGCTCCTCCCGTTCCAGCCGGCGTTCCGTGAAGGGTTCGAGGTATTTGTCGGCGCCCGCGGCGCCCCAGATGGCCCGTCCGTCGAAGATCTTCTGGGTGATGCTGATGGTGTTGCTGAACTGGTTCGGCACCGAGAAGGGGTTGCCGCCGCCGGTCAGGGTGGCGCCCGCCTCGTCCAGCCCGGCCTGCCGGCGGGAAAAGAACTCGGCCAGCGAGATCGGGTTGGTGGCCGGGTCGTCGTCCGTGCGGGCCTGCTCGTTAAAGGCCAGCCAGTCGATGAAGGCAAACGAGTTGAACAGGCTGCCGGCCTGGCTGCCCGCAAAGGGGTTGGCCGATTCGAGGTTTCGCGTATAGCTGGAATTCAGGGCAATCTGGGGCAAGAGCTGCCCCCATCCCTCTTTGACCTGTGCACCGGCGTTCTTGAGATCCAGCCGGGTTCGCTGGAGAGCATAGTTGTTCGCCAGGGCAACCTGAATCGCTTCGTCCAGGGTCAGGCTGATCGGGGCGGCGGAGGGGGTAACCTGGGCCCGCGCAGGCAGGGCAAGGAGCACGGCCAGCAGCAACACCGCAAGACCGCCGTGCCGCAAACAACCTTTGAAAGCGAGATCTATCCGGTTCATGTTCAGCTTGTCGGTCGTTCTGGGGAGGGCCGGACACCGGCCGGATCGGCCAGCAGCCCGTCGAAAAGCATCGTCGTCAGAAAGCGCGCCATCGACTGTGCCGTCTCCTCGACGGGACAGCAGGACGGATCCTCCCGGCACTCGAGCATCATGTGCATCTGGCAACCGTTGATGTTGCCCATGATCATGTGCGCGACGGCCTGCGCCGGCAGCGGCTTGAGTTCGCCGCGGCGCATGGCCGTCTCCAGGGGCGGTACCAGCGCTGCGTTGATGCGCTCCTTCTGCCGCAGGAAGTAGGCCGTCTTCTCCGGGTCGTCGCCAAAGATCATGCGGTGGGCTTCCTTCATCAGAATCTTGAACAGATCCTGCCGGTCGAGGAAGAACTGGAAGCAGGACGCGATGAACTGCTCGAACAGCTCGCGGGTCGGATACTGCCTGGTGCGTTCCGGCGAGAACGAGCGCACGATCAGGTGGTAAAGGTCGTCGTAGATCTCGTCGAAGATGGCGAAGAGGAGATCCTCCTTCCCCCCGGTGAAATAGTTGTAGAGCGTGCCTTTGCCGAACTCGGCCCGCTGGGCGATTTCATCGACGGTTGCCTGCAGATAGCCTTTTTCGGCGAAGACGGCCCGGGCCGCCTCGAGCATGGCGCGCCGTCGCATGAGCCGTTCTCGCTCGCGACGCGGCAGGGCGGTTTCGGATACGTCCGGTTCGTACATCGGATCAGGGTTCAACGTGCGGGAAGGTGAGCGTCGTCTGCCAGGATACACCCGTACCCGTGACAACCCTCGGTCATGACCTTCGACCGGCGGAGGCCGGTCTCCATGTCGTATTCAAAGAAAGAATTCTTAATGTGCAAACGGTTTGTAAACAATGATTTATAAAATTATGACCGGTCAGTCACTTTTCGACTGCTACGTCATTTCATCGAAATGGATGCACACCGCGTGTTAAGAAATCGGAAAGAAGGACGGGCGTGTCGAGGCCGGTGTGACAGGGTTTCTCCGTCTCGTTGTAACCCGGCGATGAACATTGCGTAAAGCCGGATCGGACCCTGCCATTTTTCTGCGATGTCATGAAGTACGTGTTTTCGTTTCGCTGCCTTCTGGTGCTTTTGCTGATCGGAGTGACCGGTGCGCCGGCCCATGGTGGTCCGGCGGAAGCCTGGGATACGGTCAAGCGTACCTTCAAGGTGCGGCCCGGCGGCACCCTGTTCATCGATCTCGATCACGGCAACGTCACGGTCGAGGTGGGCCGCGACGATCTCGTCCACATCGAGGTCGAGCGCATCGTGGAAGCGGACAGCGAGGAAGAAGCCAAGCGCATCCTGGACCGGCACGAGCTTGATTTTTTGCAGGACGGCAACAATGTGCATTTCCGCTCGCGTTTCGAGGACCAGCGGTGGACGCGCAAGCTCTGGGGGCGTAGCACGCGGTTCAAAATGGAGGTGCGGGTCAAGGTGCCGGAGCGTTTTAACGTCGACTTCAGCAACGGGGCGGGTAACCTTGTCATCGCGGACGTGGTGGGTCGGGTAGCGGGGCGCACCGGCGCCGGCAACGTGCGCATCGGCACCGTGCGCGGGCCGGTCGAGGTCAGTTCCGGAGCCGGCAACATCGAGGTAGATGGGGCGGTAGGCCGGGTCGAGGTCAGCTCCGGGGCCGGCAACATCACCCTGCGGCGTATCGAGGGACAGATCCTTGCGCACACGGGGGCCGGCAACATCACGGCCCAGATCACCAGCCAGCCGGAGGATGCCTCCCGGCTTGAATCCGGCGCCGGCAACGTGACGGTGTACCTCGACCGGGACGTAGGGGTCTATGTCGATGCCGTGGCGGGACTGGGGTCGGCCGAATGTGAATATGGCCTCGAGATCGAAGGGAAATGGATGAAGAAGTCCTTCGGAGGGCGTGTCAACGGCGGGGGACCCGAGCTGACGCTGCGCTCCGGGGTTGGCAACGTGGCGCTCAAGAAGATGTGACCGCCTTTTCCGGGTCTACGGCAAGGGTCTCGCTCCGGTGAGACCCTTTTTTCTTTGGGCATACCGGAGGCCGGAGGCGCCGTGCGGGCAGCACGGTGTTTGAAGTCCGTCGGGGAGGGCTTGACAAAAACTTGAAACTTTGCTTGCTTAACACTGTTAACCCCGGTGTGTCATGGAGCCTTCTGCACAGGATAGCGGCGATCTCCGGCGGCGGATCCTGGATACGGCCCGGTGCCTGCTCGTCGCCGACGGGTACAAGCGCCTGTCGATGCGCAAGATCGCGCGGGCCATCGGATACAGCGCCACGAGCATCTATCTCCATTTCGAGAGCAAGGATGCGCTGGTGCACGCCCTGATCGAGGAGGGCATGGAACGCCTGTACGGGGCCTTTCGGCGCGTGTGGGCCGCCCACCCCGACGATCCGTATGCCCGGCTGGAAGCGCTTTGCCGCTGTTACGTCGATTTCGGGCTGGAGCACCCGGAATATTACGAGATCATGTACCTGCTGCACCCGGAGCAGATGGCCCGCTTTCCTGCCGAGAAGTATCGCCGGGCTCGTCGCAACCTGGAGCTCCTCGTCGAGACGCTGGCCGAGGGGGCGGAGCGCGGGGTGTTTGTGCCGGAGGATCCGCTCCGGGCGGCCAGTGCCATCTGGGCGTCGTTGCACGGGGTCGTCTCGCTGTTGCTCTCTCGCCGTGTGGACGTGCGGGTGGAGCCCCGGCAACTGGTCGATGCCACCATCCGGCAGGTGCTGCGCGGCTATGCAGTCACCCCGCTCGACGTAGACCTACCGGCTTCCGGTTAAAGCCCGCCTTCGCGGGTGCATAGATCGCCGGCCGGCAGGCCGGCACCTGACCCGGCTCGCGCCGTCCTTCGCGTGACGGGCGCTGGAAGGGCGCCGTGCCGGAAGCCCGTTCCCTCGAAACCGAAGTCGCCAGCCCGCCATGCCCGCTCGCATCTACACGGCCCCTCCGGAAGAGGGCGACCCCGTGCTGGGACGCACGTTGCCCTCCCTGCTCTACGAGGCCCTCGCCCGCTATCCCAATGACCGTGCTTTCAACCAGCCCCGGGGGGACGACTGGCGGCCCATCAGCCTGGATGCTTTCCGCGACGGCGCCGAGGAACTGGCCCTCGGGCTGCTGGCCTTCGGGTTGCAACGGGGCGACCGGGTGGCCTTCTATCTGGAAAGCGACGCCTATTTTTGCCTGGCGGATATGGCCTGTCTCATCGCCGGGCTGGTCGACGTGCCGGTTTACCTCTCGCAACCCCTCGAAGCGATCCATTATGTGATCGAACATGCCGAGGCAAAAGCCGTGTTGGTCTCGAACGTCGAGCGGCTGGCCGAGATCGCGCCGGTGCTGGCCGAGACGCCGCAGGTGGAGACGGTGATCGTCGTCGAGGCGGAGCAGGGGGGCACCTGGCCCTCGCTGCCCGAGCGTGTCGGTCTGCTGACCCTCTCGGCCATCCGGCAGGCCGGTCGCACCCGGCGCGGGCAGGACCCCGGGGCCGTCGGCCGCCTGCTCGAACAGATCGATCCGCACGACCTGGCGACGATCATCTACACGAGCGGCACCACGGGCCGGCCCAAGGGGGTGATGCTCTCCCACGAAAACATCTCGTCGAACGCGCTGACCTCCTTCCGGTGCCTGGGCGACTACCGGCCCGGCCCGAAAGGGGAGACGGTGCTCTCCTTCCTGCCGCTGACGCACATCTTCGCCCGGACGCTGTACTACGGCAGCGTCGCCTACGGGTCGTGCATCTACTTCACCACGCCCGAGGCACTGGGCACGGCCCTGCCGCGGGTACGCCCGACGATCTTCGCCACGGTGCCCCGCCTGCTAGAAAAGGTCTACGGGCGTATCCTGGAGCGAGCGCACGACCTGCCCGCGATGAAACAG
The DNA here is from genome assembly GCF_011682235.2 of Rhodocaloribacter litoris. Classification (NCBI taxonomy): domain Bacteria; kingdom Pseudomonadati; phylum Rhodothermota; class Rhodothermia; order Rhodothermales; family Rhodothermaceae; genus Rhodocaloribacter; species Rhodocaloribacter litoris. The sequence goes on from NZ_CP076718.1 coordinate 3,448,398, forward strand.
CGCATCTTCCGGTGGTCGCTGGAGGTTGCCCGGGCGTACGAACTGGGGGAGAAACCGTCGCCGGTGTACCGGATCAAGCGGCGGCTGGCCGACGGGCTCGTCTTCGACAAGTGGCGCGAAGCCCTCGGCGGGCGTGTCAAGTACGTTATCTGTGGCGGTGCGGCCCTCAACGCGGACCTGGCCAACCTGTACGCCGCCGCCGGCATCGCCGTCCTGCAGGGCTACGGCCTCACCGAGACCAGCCCCGTCGTCTCTTTCAACCGCCCGAAGCGTAACCGCGCCGGTACCGTCGGGCAGCCCATCCCCGGCGTCGAGGTCATGATCGCCGAGGACGGCGAGATCCTCGTGCGCGGGCCTAACGTCATGCTCGGCTATTACCGCGATGCGGAGACCACCGCCGCCGTGCTCGAACCCGACGGCTGGTTCCACACGGGCGACGTGGGAGACTTCACCGAGGACGGGTTCCTTCGTATCACCGACCGGAAGAAGGACCTCTTCAAGCTCTCCACCGGCAAGTACGTCGTGCCCCAGCCGCTCGAAAACCGCCTCGTGGCCGAGCCGCTCGTCGAGCAGGCGGTGGTGGTGGGACCCGAGCGCAAGTTCGCCGCCGCCCTCATCTTTCCCGAGGAACAGGCGCTCCGGCGGGAGGCGAAGTCGCTGGGGTTGCCGGCCGATCAGCCCCTCGAAACGCTCGTCGAGCACCCGCAGATCGTGGCCCGTTACCAGCAGCTCGTGGACCGGGCCAACGAGGGCATGGACCCGTGGTCGACGATCAAGCGCTTCCGGATCGTACCGGCACACCTGACCGTCGAGGACGGCCTGCTTACCCCTACCCTGAAGGTGAAACGGCGGAAGGTCTACGAGCGCTTCGCCTCCGAGATCGACGCCCTCTATGCCGACGCGGCGTCGCCCCATCCATCCGAAGCATCGCATTCAACCTGAGTCCCGATACGCATCATGGAAACGACCACCCTGGATCCGAAGACCCGGCCGCACGGTGCCGCCACGGCACACCGGCCCTTCCGCACCGTGACCGTCCTGGGCGCCGGCACGATGGGCGCGCAGATCGCCGCCCACTGCGCCAATGCCGGCCTGACGGTCAACCTGCTCGACATCGCCCCGCGTGACGAGGCGCAGCCCCGGAACGCCGTCGTGGAGGCGGCCTTCCAGCGGGCGACGAAGCTCAAACCCGACCCCTTCTTCACCGACGCGGCGAAGAAGCGCATCCGGCTCGGCAACTTCGACGAGCACTTCGACCGGGTGGGCGAGGCCGACTGGGTCATCGAAGCCGTCGTCGAGCGGATGGACATCAAACGGCAGGTGATGGCCCGCGTCGAGGAGGTGGCGCGGCCCGATGCCGTCATCTCGACGAACACGAGCGGCCTGCCCATTGCGCAGATCGCCGAGGGGCGCTCGGAGGCGTTCCGGCGCCGGTTCATGGGCACGCACTTCTTCAACCCGCCGCGCTACCTGAAGCTGCTGGAGGTCATCCCCACGCCGGACACGGACCCGGCGCTCGTCGAGCGGGTGGCACACTTCGGGCGCGTGCACCTGGGCAAGGGCATCGTCATCGCCAAGGACTCGCCCTACTTCATCGGCAACCGGATCGGCATCTATGCCCTGATGGTGGCGCTCCGCCACTTCACCGAAGGCGACTACACGATCGAGGAGATCGACACGCTCACCGGCGAACTCGTCGGCCACCCGAAGTCGGCGACCTTCCGCACGGCCGACGTGGTGGGGCTGGACGTGATGAAAGACGTCATCGAGAACCTCTACGCGGCGGTGCCGCACGACGAGGACCGGGAGGTCTTCCGCGTGCCGGAGGTCCTCGTGAAGCTCGTCGAACAGGGGGCGCTCGGTGCCAAGACCGGGGCCGGCTTCTACCGGAAAGAGGGGAAGGTCATCAAGTCGATCAACCCGGCGACGGGGCAGTACGAGGAGCCGCGCCCGATCAACCTGGAGGGCCTCGACGCCATCAAACAGGCCGGCGGGCTCGCCGACCGGCTGCGGGCGCTCTGGCAGGACGAGGGCCGTGCCGGTGCCTTCTTCCGCGACACGACGCTCCGGCTGCTCTCCTACAGCGCCCGCCGCATCCCCGAGGTGACCGAGAGCCCGGCGGACGTGGACCGCGCCCTGAAGTGGGGTTTCGGGTGGCAGATGGGGCCGTTCGAGATGTGGGACGTGCTCGGCTTCGAGGCGGTCGTGGAGGCGCTGCGCGAGGCGGGTCTGCCCGTGGCCGCCTGGGTCGAGGCCATGCCCGCGCACGGCGCAACGACGTTCTATCGCCGTGCGAACGGCATGCCGCAGGTCTACGTCCCGGCCGAGGAGGCCTACGTGGATGACCCGCCGCCTGCCGATGAGATCAGCCTGGCCGCCATCAAGACGGACGAGCGGCGCGTGCTCTGGAAGAACCCCGACGCGGCCCTGCTCGACCTGGGCGAGGGGGTGGCGCTCTACGAGTTCCGCTCGAAGGCCAACGCCCTGGGGCAGTTCGTGATGGAAGGGCTCATGGAGGCCATCGAGAGGGTGGAGAACGATCCGGACCTGCGGGGGATGGTCATCGCGAACGAGGGCAAGAACTTTTCGGTCGGCGCCAACCTGGGTGAGGTGGCCATGGCCGTCATGTCCGGGCAGATGGACACGGTAGAGCAGGCCGTGCGCGGGTTCCAGCAGGCGGTGCAGCGCGTACGCTACGCCGCCAAGCCGGTGGTGGTGGCGCCGCACCAGATGACGCTCGGCGGGGCGTGCGAGCTGGTGATGGCCTGCCCGAATCCGGTCGTGGCCGCCGAGACGTACATCGGGCTGGTGGAGCTCGGCGCGGGCCTCATCCCGGCCGGCACGGGCACGATGCGCCTGGCCGCGCAGGCCGCCGCCCTGGCGCCGAACGGCTTCCCGAACGAGATCCAGGCCTACCTGCAGAAATACTTCGAGCAGGTGGCCATGGCGAAGGTGGCCACGAGCGCGCGACAGGGACAGGAGATGGGCTATGTGGCCTCGCACGCGCCGGTGGTGATGAACGCCGAGCGGCGCTTCTTCGTCGCCCGGCAGGAGGTCATCCGTCTCTCCGAGCAGGGGTACCTGCCGCCCCCGCCGCTGACGCACATCACCGTGCTCGGCCGTCCGGCCGCCGCCGCGCTCGAAGTCGGGGCCTATCAGTTCCTGCAGGGGCGCTTCATCAGCGCGTACGACTTCCATCTGGCGAAGAAACTCATCTACGTCCTCACCGGCGGCGACCTGACCGGTCCGGCGGAGGTGCACGAGGATTACCTGCTCGACCTCGAACGGGAGGCGTTCATGAGCCTGCTCGGTGAGCCGAAGACGCAGGAGCGCATCATGCACCTGCTCCAGCATAACAAGCCGCTCCGCAACTGAGGCCGTCCGAAGGATGTGCCAGGGACCCTTTCGTTTTGATCTGAACAGGAGAGAAGAGCCATGCAGGCAAAAGAAGCATACATCGTCAGCAGCGTGCGGACGGCCGTGGGAAAGGCCAAAAAAGGCACGCTCCGCAACATGCGCCCGGAGGAGATGGGCGCGGTGGCCGTCCGGGGTGCCCTCGAACGGGTGAAGGGGCTGGCGCCCGAGATGGTGGACGACGTCCTCATCGGGTGTGCCATGCCGGAGGGGGCCCAGGGGATGAACATGGGCCGCCTCATCGCGCAGAAGGCCGGCTTGCCCGACGCCGTGCCGGGGGCCACCATCAACCGGTTCTGTTCCTCAGGGCTCCAGACCATCGTGATGGCCACACAGGCGATCATGACCGGCCAGGCCGACGTGATCGTGGCGGGCGGGTCCGAGTCGATGAGCCTGGTGCCCATGACCGGCTTCTACTTCCAGCCGGACCCGGACCTCGTCGCCCGCGACATCGACGCCTACATCAACATGGGCAATACAGCCGAGAACGTGGCCGAGAAGTACGGCATCACGCGGGAGGAGCAGGACCGCTTCGCCCTCCGCTCCCACGAGCGGGCCATCGCGGCCATCGAGGCCGGGCGCTTCGACGAGGAGATCGTGCCGCTGCCGGTGCACGATGTGGTCTATGCCGGCGGCGCCACGCAGGCCGTCGAGACGGTGTTCACGGTGGATGAGGGGCCGCGGGCCGATACGAGCCTGGAGGCGCTGGCGCGGCTGAAGCCGGTCTTCCGCGCCGGGGGCACCGTCACGGCCGGCAACGCCTCGCAGATGTCGGACGGCGCGGCGGCGGCGGTGGTCATGAGCGGCGAGACGATGCGGGAGCTGGGCGTGGACCCGATGGGGCGGGTGCTGGGCTTCGCCGTGGCCGGCGTGGCGCCCGAACTGATGGGCATCGGCCCCGTGGACGCCATCGCGAAGGTGCTGCGGCTGACGGGCCTTTCGCTCGCGGACATCGGTCTCATCGAACTGAACGAGGCCTTCGCGGCGCAGGTGCTGGCGGTCATCAAAGAGGCCGGGCTGGACGAGGAGATCGTCAACGTCAACGGGGGGGCCATCGCGCTCGGGCACCCGCTCGGCTGCACCGGGGCCAAGCTCACGGCCACGCTCCTGCACGAGATGAAGCGGCGCGGCACCCGCTACGGCATCGTGACGATGTGCATCGGCGGGGGGATGGGGGCGGCGGCCGTCATCGAGAACCTGATGCGGTGAGGCACGGGGACGTCCGGGCACGCGCCCGTGCGCTTCCTGCCTGCCGCGCTCATGAGACAAGGAGGTGTTGTCATGAACCTGCCTTTTTATGATTTCCTGGCCGGGATGCCGGTGGCCTGGGTGGTGGCCGGCATCGTCGTCGTGGCGCTCGTGCTCGGCTACACCGGGGCGCCGCTGTGGCTGTGGACGCTCGCGGCGGCGGCGCTACTCTACGGCTTCGGCGCGCCGCTGTGGCTGTGGGTCGTCTTCGGCCTGGTGGCGGTCGTCTTCAACGTGGCGGCCGTGCGGCGGGTGCTCCTCACGCGCCCGATCATGCAGCTGATGAAGGCGCTCAACTTCCTCCCGTCCATCTCCGAGACGGAGCAGACGGCCATCGAGGCGGGGACGGTGTGGGTCGAGGGCGAGTTGTTCTCCGGCAAGCCCGATTTCAAGCGCATCCTGAATGAACCCTACCCCGGCCTGACCGAGGAAGAACAGGCCTTTCTCGACGGCCCGGTAGAGGAACTCTGCCGGATGTGTGACGACTGGACGGTCTGGCAGCACCGCGACCTGCCGCCCGAGGTGTGGCGTTTCATCAAGGAGCATCGCTTCTTCGGGATGATCGTGCCGAAGGAGTACGGCGGGCTGGGGTTTTCGGCCCTGCTCAACAGCGCCGTCGTGCAGAAGCTGGCGACGCGCTCGGGGCCGCTCTCGGTGACCGTGATGGTGCCCAACTCGCTCGGTCCGGCGGAACTGCTCATCCACTACGGCACGCAGGCCCAGCGCGACTATTACCTGCCGCGCCTGGCCACGGGCGAGGAGATCCCCTGCTTCGCCCTGACGGAGCCGGAGGCCGGGTCCGACGCCGGGGCCATCTCGTCGCACGGCGAGGTGTTCCGGGGCGAGGACGGCCGGCTCTACCTGCGGCTCAACTGGAAGAAACGGTACATCACGCTCGGGGCGGTCGCCACGCTCATCGGGCTGGCCTTCAAGCTGCGTGACCCGGACAACCTGCTGGGCAAAGGCACGGACCTGGGCATCACCTGTGCGCTCATCCCGGCCGACACGCCGGGGGTGGTGCAGGGCTACCGGCACGATCCGATGGGGGTCCCGTTCTACAACAGCCCGCTCGAAGGGCACGACGTGGTGGTTCCCATCGACGCCATCATCGGCGGGGCCGAGGGGGCGGGGCAGGGCTGGCGGATGCTCATGGAGTCGCTGGCGGCCGGGCGCGGCATCTCGCTGCCGGCCACCTCGGCGGGCGGCGCCAAGCACGTCTTCCGCGTCGCCTCGGCCCATGCGGCCGTGCGCCGGCAGTTCGGGCTCCCCATCGGCAAGTTCGAGGGGATCGAGGAGCCGCTGGCCCGTATCGGCGGGTGGAACTACCTGATCGAGGCGGCGCGCACGTACACCTGCGGAGCGCTCGACCGGGGCTCGAAGCCGGCCGTCGTCACGGCCATCATGAAGTACAACACCACCGAACTGGCGCGCAAGATCATCAACGATGGGATGGACATCCTGGCCGGCAACGCCATCTCGCGCGGGCCGCGCAACCTGCTGGCGCACGGCTACATCAACCAGCCGGTGGCCATCACCGTCGAGGGGGCCAACATCCTCACGCGCACGCTGATGATCTTCGGGCAGGGCGCCATCCGGTGCCATCCGTATGCCTACGCGGAGATCAAGGCGCTGCTCGATGACGACGCGAAAGCGTTCGACCGGGCCTTCTGGCGCCACATCGGTCACGTGGGGCGGAACAAGGTGCGGGCGTTTCTGCTGAGCCTGACGCGCGGCTACCTGGCCGGCTCGCCCGTCGGTGGCCCGTCGGCGCGGTACGTGCGCAAGCTGGCCTGGGCCTCGGCCTCGTTCGCCTTCCTGGCCGACGTCGCCATGGGCACGCTCGGCGGCGATCTCAAGCGCAAGGAGAAGCTCACCGGCCGTTTTGCCGACATTTTCTCGTGGATGTACCTGGCCGCGGCGACGATCCGCCGCTTCGAGGCCGAAGGGCGGCCGAAGGAGGACCTGCCGTACTTCCACTGGGCGATGCAGTACGCGCTCAAGCAGATCCAGGACGCCTTCGACGGGCTCTATGCCAACCTCCGGGTGCCCGGGCTGACGTGGTTCGTGCGCGGGCCGATGGCGCTGTGGTCGCGCCTGAACCCGATCTCGCGCGGGCCGAGCGACCGGCTCGGGCACGAGGTGGCCCGGCTCATGCAGACGCCCGGCCCGCAGCGCGAGCGCATGGCGCAGGGCGCCTACGTGCCGGACGACCCGGACGAGGCGCTGGGACGGCTGGAACGGGCCTTCCGCCTGGCCGCGCAGGCGCAGGACGTCGAGCGCAAGCTGCGCGACGCCGTCAAGGCCCGGCAGCTCCCGAAGGCCGCGCCGGCGGAGCTGGTGAAACGCGCGCTGGAGAAGGGTCTCCTCACGCCGGACGAGGCCGCCCTGCTCGAGCAGGCCGAGGCGGCCCGGAACGACGCCATCCAGGTCGATGCCTTCACGCTGGACGAATACCTGCAGACGGCCATTCCGTTCGAAGCGGTGAAGGAGGGCGGCGACGGAGCGGTTCGCTCGCCGGCCTCGACCCGGTGATGCGCTGTTCCCGGGCGCCGGGCGCGTGTCGCATACGCGTGATCACGGCACCGGCACGGCGGCCCCGGCAGGGAACGGTCTCAAAGCCGCAGCGGTGCCAGATGGCGGATCGTGACGTGCCGGCTCTCCGGGGCAAAGCGCTCGTACAGGCCGGGGAGATGATGCTCCACGTCGTCGAGGAAGGCGTCGAGGAAGGGGAGACGGCCGGCGGGCAGGTCGCAGACGAGGGTGGTTCCCGGCCGTGTCCGGCGGTAGTGGGAGGCGTCACAGGTTTCTGTGAGCAAGGCCGGGAGGTACCGTTCCAGGTGTTCCGGCGTGAACTGGGCGAGGACGCGCTCGACGTACCTCCGATGTTCGGGCGGGGGCACGTCGCCGGGGTCCGGTACACCGCCTTCGAGGGGGAAGCGGTAGGTCTGCCGGCGGCGTTCCAGGCTCCGGCAGTCGTAGGCTACGACCGAGAGGACCTCGACGGGTAGCGGTGCGATGGCCTCTTGCTCCAGCCGGGCGTTCCAGGGCCGGCAGAGCCGGTAGAGCACGTCGACGTGGTCGGGTGTGAGGAGCCGGTCCTGGTGCCGGGCGGCCAGGGTCACCTTGGGCCAGCGGCTGCCCGGTTCCTCGGGGTAGAGGTCGGGAAAAGCCCGTTCGAGGTCCCGCTTGAGGGCCAGGATCGAAGCCGGAAAGCCCGAGAAGGCCAGGGTCAGTACACCCGAACGAGCGACGAAGAAGGCACGGGGGAAGAGCCGGGTTCGGGGGCGGGGGTGGAGGTGTTCGGCCAGGGCTGCCAGTACCTCCTCTCCGGACGGTACGGAGGGCCGGGCACGGAGGGTGCGGGGCCTGTCATTCGAAGGTGACGGTGACGTCGACGGGTTCATCGGCCAGCCCCACATAACGTGCCGTGATGGTTTGCCCGGGTTGAACGGGCAGGAGGGGGGTCAGGCTCCCGAGTGAGAGCAGATCACCTTTTTTTAACCGGATACCGTCGGCGTGCAGGGTGTCGCGGAGCCAGCGGACGACGTGGAGGGGGTGGTCGAGCAGGTAGGTGCCTTCGCCTTCGGCCACGACGGTGCCGGCCGTGTCCAGCAGCATGACGCGGAGTGCGGCCAGGCGCTCGTAGGCGTCGCCGGATGCGGGCAGGGGGATCGGGGGGCCGAGGATGCCGAGGCGGGCGCCGGCGTTGGCGGCCGTGAGGGCACGGGCGTCGAGCAGGTAGGCCGGGTCGTACAGCAGGTCGGGCAGCTCGATGAACGGGATCGCGGCGTCGAGTGCGGCGAGCAGGGCGGTGTCCGTTGTCGCCGTGTTGATGGCCTCGTCCCCGACGCGCACGACCAGGTCGCCCTCGAAGACCGGCCGGGTACCGAACAGGGTGGCGACGGTGTCCCCGGAAGGCCGGAGCATGTCCCGGAGCAGCACGCCCCGGATGGGCTCCGTGGCGCCGAAGCGGGCCTGGGTGGTGGGGGTCGTCAGGCCGGCCTTGTAGCCGACCGGCGGGCCCAGGGCGGGGGCGAGGGCTGCCACGAAGGCGGTCTGCAGGGCTTTCGCGCCCTGCATCGTGAGCGTGTCGGGAGGTGGGGAAAGCAACTGCCGGGCCAGGTAGTCTGCGGCCATCTGGCGTGCCAGGGCCTGCAGGGGCGCGTAGGACGAGCCGGCGTTTTCGTGCTTGCCGCAGCCGAGCAGGAGGACGGCCAGAAGGCCCATCAGCAGCCGGACGGCCCGGGGTTCAGGCATTTGTCTCTGCTGCCGAGCTGGGGTCGGGATCTTCGACATGGACGACCCTTTTTCGAGCGAGGAGGGAACGCCACTCGGTGCCGAGGTGGCGCCGCAGGTAGGCCCCGAGTGCCGAGCGACCCAGGCTGGCCAGCACCCGGTAGATCAGGCGGGGAATGACGATGATCCGCCCGCGTTCCAGCGCTTCCAGCGAGGCCTGAACGACCTCGTGGGTCGTCAGCCAGAGGAAGTCCGGGATCAGGCTGCGGTCGAAGCCCGTGAACGTCTCCGTGTCATGAAACTCGGTCCGGGTGAAGCCAGGGCAGAGGGCCTGCACGGTCACGCCGGTGCCGCGCAGCTCGTGTGCCAGGGCTTCGGAGAAGGCATTCAGATAGGCTTTGGTGGCGCTGTAGGTGGCACTGCCGGCATTGGGCCAGAAGGCGGACACCGACGAGACGTTGATGATGCCGCCGGCGCCGCGGGCCATCATACCCGGCAGGGCGGCCCGGATCAGGCGCACCGGCGCGATCACGTGCACGTGGATCATGGCCAGTTGCGGCGCCAGGTCGATCTCGGCAAAACGTCCCGTGGTGCCGAAGCCGGCGTTGTTGACGAGCAGGTCCAGCGTGTCGCAGTCCACGATGCGGGCCTCGACGCGGCGGATGCCCTCGTCGGTGGCCAGGTCGGCCGGGAGCCCTTCCGCCTCGATGCCGTGGCGGGTCTGCAATTCTTCCGCCAGCTCGGCCAGGCGATCGGCCCGGCGGGCCACCAGGATCAGGTTGTAGCCGCGTTCGGCCAGGCGACGGGCAAACCCCGCGCCGATACCACTGGAGGCTCCGGTGATGAGGGCGGTTCGGGCGTCATGAGCCATGTCGGAAAAGGGGATGGGTGAACGAAGCACACGGACCTGTTACCCCGGTGCGACGGCCGAGGTTGCGGGGATTCCTCAGGCTTTGACCGAAAAAACCACCGCCCGGAGCGCCCGGACCGCCTCCGTGACGTGGCGGGTGCGGACGAGCACGTAGTCGGTGTCGGACGTGGAGAGCGCAAACACCGGGATGCCGGCGTCGGCCAGCACGCCCGTCAGGTCGAAGTCGAGCGTGCCGGTGTGGTCGCGCTCAGGCCGTCACGGCCGGCTGCATCGCCGTGTCGATCTCCTTCAGGATATGCGCCGTGAAGTCGGCCAGCGACATGCTGCCCCGGTCCCCCTCGCCGTGGCGGCGGACGGAGACGGTGCCCTGTTCTTCCTCGCGCGCGCCGACGATGAGCATGTACGGGATCTTCTGCACCTCGGCGCTGCGGATCTTGTAGCCCACCTTCTCGTTGCGCCGGTCCACCTCGACGCGGAGGCCGGCCTGGCGCAGCGCCTCGCCCACCTTTTCGGCGTAGGCTTCGAAGTCCTGGCCGACGGGCAGCACGGCCACCTGCACCGGGGCCAGCCACGTCGGGAAGTTGCCGCCGGTGTGCTCGATCAGCACGCCGATGAAGCGTTCGAGCGAGCCGAAGGGTGCGCGGTGGATCATCACCGGGCGGTGTTTCTGGTTGTCCTCGCCCACGTACCAGAGGTCGAACCGCTCGGGGAGGTTGTAGTCGAGCTGGACGGTGCCGAGCTGCCATTCGCGGCCCAGGGCGTCCTTCACCATGAAATCGAGCTTGGGGCCGTAGAAGGCGGCCTCGCCGGGCACCTCCACGGCGTCGAGGCCCATCTCGGCCGCCGCCTCGCGGATGGCCTGCTCGGCGCGGTCCCAGGCGGCCGGGTCGCCGATGTACTTTTCTTGGTTGGCGGGATCGCGCAGGGAGATCTGCGCCTTGAAGTCGTCGAACCCCAGGGCGCCGAAGACGAACAGCGTCAGGTCGATGACGTTCTTGAACTCGTCCTTGACCTGTTCGGGGGTGCAGAAGATGTGGGCGTCGTCCTGCGTGAAGCCGCGCACGCGGGTCAGCCCACCCAGCTCGCCGGACTGTTCGTAGCGGTAGACCGTGCCGAACTCGGCGTACCGGATGGGCAGCTCGCGGTACGAATGCGGCCGGTCCGCATAGATCATGACGTGGTGCGGGCAGTTCATCGGCTTGAGGAGGTAGCCCTCTTCCCGCTCCGCATCCTCGAGCATGGGGGGGAACTGGCTCTCCTTGTAGTACGGGTAGTGCCCGCTGGTGCGATACAGCTCCAGGCGACCGATGTGCGGGGTCACGACCGGCTCGTAGCCGCGCCGGAGCTGTTCGCGCTTGAGGAACTCGGCCAGCGTATCGCGCAGCGTGGCGCCGCGCGGGAGCCACAGCGGCAGGCCCGGCCCCACCTTCGGGTTGAAGGTGAACAGCTCCAGCTCCCGGCCCAGCTTTCGATGGTCGCGTTGCCGGGCCAGCTCGAGCCGCTCCAGGTACTCGTCCAGTTCCTTCTTCTTCGGGAAGCTGATGCCGTAGATGCGTGTCAGCTGCGGGCGTTTCTCGTCCCCGCGCCAGTACGCCCCGGCGATGTTGAGCAGCTTGGGGTACTTGATGACGCCGGTCGAGGGGACGTGCGGGCCCCGGCAGAGGTCGGTGAAGTTGCCCTGGGTGTAGAAGGTGATGGTGCCGTCCTCCAGCTCCTCGATCAGCTCGAGCTTGTACTCGTCTCCCTTTTTCCGGTAGTAGGCCAGGGCTTCTGCTTTCGAGACGGGTCGCCGTTCGTAGGGCACGTCGCGCCGGGCCAGCTCCACCATCTTTTCCTCGATGCGTTCGAGGTCCTCCGGGCCGATCTTGCGCCCGCCGAGGTCGACGTCGTAGTAGAAGCCGTGTTCGATGGGCGGGCCGATGCCGAACTTGACGCCGGGATAGAGGGCTTCGAGGGCCTCGGCCATCAGGTGGGCCGTCGAGTGCCAGTAGGTGGCTTTGCCCTCGGGGTCGTTCCAGGTGTAGATCCGGACGTGTGCGTCCTCCTCGATGGGACGGCTCAGGTCGCGCACCTCCCCGTCGACGCCGATGGACAGGGCGGCGCGGGCCAGTCCCGGCGAAATGCTCTCGGCCACCTCGCGGCCGGTGACGCCCCGGGGGTATTCACGGGTGGATCCGTCGGGAAACGTGAGTCGGATGGTGTCGGGCATGTTCGGGGTGGGCTTGCGGTTGGTGACGACGCACAAAAAAACGCCCCATCGTGCCGGCGACGGGGCGTTCTTTCGCCTCCGCACGCGGCTCAGCGGGGCTGTGTCGTCGTGTCGGTCGTCCGGTTCATGGTCGTTGTCGGAGGGCGGCAGCGGATGACACGCAGGGTTCACGGGCGGGTTTCATCCGGGCGCACACCGTCACCGGCAATTTACACCCGTCCTGAAGGTGAAACTGCAAAAAAACGAGGTATTCCCGGGTTCGCTTAAACGAAACGCCGCGACGGACGATCACAACGAAAAGGCCATTCAACCCGAGCAAGATCCGCGTGGAGACAACCGGAAGCCTGCGTTCGCTGCACCTGCGCTATGCCCCGCACCTCAAGCCGTGGGTAGGCACCCTCTTTCTGGCACCGTGGTGCCTCTATTTCGTCCTCTCCTACGGCACCTACACATTCATGGACACTGTGGCCCTCATCTTCCACGAGGCCGGTCACGTGTTCTTTGCCCCCTTCGGCCCGTTTCTCCGCATCGCCGGGGGGACGCTGATGCAGGTGCTGCTGCCGCTCTTCCTGGTGTGGAACTTCCGGCGCCAGGCATACCGGTTCGGGGTGCAGGCCATGCTGGTCTGGCTGGGGCACAACCTGCTCAACGTCAGTGTCTATGCGGCCGACGCGCAGGTGCGGCAACTCCCCCTGCTCGGTGGCGACCGCGCCGTGCACGACTGGGCCTACCTGTTGGGTGAACTGGGCCTGCTTCCCTATGCCCAGGCCGTCGGCAGCCTCTTTTTCGCGCTGGCTCTGCTCGTCTTCAGCCTGGCGCTCGTGCTGCCCCGCTTCTCGGTGGATTGAGCCGGGGCTGGTGGCGCAAAAAAAGAGCGTGCCGTCCGCTCGGGCGGGCAGCACGCTTCGTTGTGGAAGCCGGGGTCGTGGTGGCATGGCACATCGGGGGTGATGACTCCAAGGCGAGTGCACCCCGGCAAAGTACCGCACCGCTTCAATCACAGCGGACGATCTCGACCGTCTCCAGGTCGTTGCTCAGAGCCACCGACCCGCGGTCGCGCAACTCTTCGAGCAGGGTGCGGCGCGAGCGCATGTCGGTGCGCTTGTCGAGCTTGAGCCGGCAGAGCGCGGCACTCAGAGCCACCCAGGGATTCGTGATCGGGAGCACCAGTTGTTTCTGCGGTATGTGAACTTCGTACAGCATGGCAGGCGTGAAGGAGAGGTTCGTCGAAATGGTGTAAGGAGGTTCGGACGGACGCCCACCCTGCTTTCAGCTTGCCGGTCGAAAAGCGCCTGCGGCTCATCGGGGGGCCATGCGGATGGCGCCGTCGAGGCGGATGACCTCGCCGTTGAGCATCACGTTCTCGATGATGTGCCGGACGAGGAAAGCATACTCGGCCGGGCGGCCCAGGCGCGGCGGAAAGGGGACCTGCTGGCTGAGGGAAGCCTTGACCTCTTCCGGCATGCCGGCCACCATCGGGGTTTCGAAGACGCCCGGCGCGATGGTCATGACCCGGATTCCGTGCCGGGCCAGGTCGCGGGCCAGCGGCAACGTCATCCCGACGACGCCCCCCTTCGAGGCCGCGTAGGCCACCTGCCCGATCTGACCGTCGAAGGCGGCCACCGAGGCCGTGTTGACGACCACGCCCCGCTCGCCCTCTTCGCTCGGGGTGTTCTCGGCCATGACGACGGCGGCCAGCCGGATCACATTGAACGTGCCGAGGAGGTTGATCCGGACGACGCGGGCGAAGCTTTCGAGGTCGTGTGGGCCGTCTTTGCCCAGGGTTCGCCGGGCGAGGACGATGCCGGCGCAGTTGACCACGCCGTGAAGGGCGCCGAAACGTTCGCGGGCGGCGTCGAGGGCCGCCCGGACGCTGTCCTCTTCGGTCACGTCCGTTTCGACGAAGTGGGCGCGTTCGCCCAGCGCGGTGGCGCGTTCCGTCCCCGCCGCCGCGTTCACCTCGGCGATGACGACGTTGGCCCCGGCTTCGATGAGCTGTTCCGCGGTGGCGGCCCCGAGGCCGGAGCCGCCGCCGGTCACGAGGAAGGTATGCCCGGGTATCTGCATGACAGGCCCTCACGTTGGGTTCGAAAGGGAAAAAGCGCTTTTCCGCGCGTGCCGGTGAAGGTACGACGCCCCGGTGTGAAGGCGCGGCGAAAACGGCTTTTGCCACCGGGCCCGGCGCGTGCCGTCCCCTCAGGAGACGACCAGCACCTTGGCACCGCGGATCTTCTGCGTCTTCAACTCGAGCAGGGCCCGGTTGGCTGCTTCGAGCGGGTAGGTTTGCACGTCCGGCCGGAGGGGCACGCCAGCGGCCAGGGCCAGGAACTCGCGCACGTCGCGGCGGGTGACGTTGGCCACGCTCTTGATCTCGCGCTCCATCCACAGGTGTTTCGCATAGTCGAGGCGCAGGAGCTCCTTGCGGTCTGTGTCTTCCTTGCGGATGGCGTTGACGACCAGGCGCCCGCCCGGCTTGAGGTTCTTCAGGGCTTCGACGACGGGCTTCCAGGCCGGGGTGGTGTCGATGACGGCGTCGAGCGGTTCGGGGGCTTCGTCGGCCGTATCTCCGGCCCAGACGGCGCCGAGCTCGCGGGCGAAAGCGCGTTCGGTGGGGCTGCGGGCGAAGACGTGGACACGGGTGTTCGGGAAGCGGTGTCGCACCATCTTCAGCACCAGATGGCCCGATCCGCCGAAGCCGGTCAGGCCGAGCGCCTGCCCGTCCTGCACCCCGGTGAGGCGGAGCGAACGGTAGCCGATGGCGCCGGCGCACAGGTGCGGCGCGGCCTCGGCGTCGGTGAAGGCATCCGGGATCGGATGGACGAACGCCGCCGGCGCTTTCATGTACTCGGCATAGCCGCCGTGCACGTCGCGGCCGGTGGCGCGGAAAGCCGGGCACAGGTTTTCCTGGCCGGACCGGCAGAAGGGACAGGTGCCGCAGGCCGCGTAGATCCAGGCCACTCCCACCCGGTCACCTTCGTGCACGTCGCTTACGCCCGGACCGCACGCCACCACGCGGCCGACGACCTGATGCCCCGGCACGACCGGCAGTTTCGGCGGGGGCGTCCGTCCTTCGATCTCGTCGAGTTCGGTGTGGCAGACCCCGCACGCCGAGACGCGGATCAGTACCTCGCCCTCGCCGGGATCGGGAACGGGCAGTTCGGCCGGTCGGAGCGGCTCCGGATCGTCCGGCAGCCGCGTGATCCGGTCGAGTAGCATCGCTTTCATAGGTCCACATTACTGGGCTTACAGGTTGTACGACGGGTCGGGTCAGGGGGCTTCGCCGCTCCGCTACGCCCCTCCGGCCTGGTCGGCCGCGCGTTTCCACATGAGCAGGACGAGCCAGAGGACGAAAACGCGGAAGGCCAGGGGCAGCGTCTCCGGCAGGTCGGCCAGGGCGCGGCGCGAGAAGGGACGGGCCGGGCGGATGGATCCCACGGGCCGGTCGTTTTGGCAGAGCACATACCGCCGGCTTGCCCATGAAGCGGGCCGGAGCACGTACCGCTCGCCCGCAAAGTCGATCTCGAAACGGCGGCGGAAAGCGCTGGGCTTCTCGGCGGAAGCCACCACCCTGTCGTCACACGCGAGGAGGAAACGCCCGCCGAGGAGTTTTTCCCGGGTCACCGTGTAGGCGGCTTCTTCGAGGAGGAGGTGCCCGGCTTCGCGGAACCAGGAGCGCTCGGTGACGGCTACGGGCGTCTCGTCGTCGAAGATCCGGTAGTTCCACGAGAACGGGCCGAGGGGGCGGGCATGGAGCATAGACGGAGGATGTGGCGTTTATGCCGGGCAGGAGGCATGGCGGGATGAGCTACTCGGTCAAGGAAATATACTACACGCTGCAGGGAGAAGGGGCGCAGACGGGGCGTCCGGCCGTCTTTCTCCGCTTTGCGGGGTGCAACCTGTGGACGGGGCGGGAGGCGGACCGCGCCACGGCCGTCTGCCGGTTCTGTGACACGGACTTCGTGGGCACCGACGGGCCGGGGGGCGGCAAGTACCGGACGCCGCAGGCGCTGGCCCGCGCCGTGGCGGCGTGCTGGCCCGGTCCTCGCGACGGGCACGACCGCCCCTACGTCGTCTGCACCGGTGGCGAGCCCCTGCTCCAGCTCGACGCGCCGCTCGTGGCGGCTCTCCACGCCGAGGGCTTCGAAGTGGCCGTCGAGACGAACGGAACGCGCCCCGCCCCGCCCGGCCTCGACTGGATCTGCGTCAGTCCCAAAGCCGGCGCCGACCTGGTCCTCACCCGCGGCGACGAGCTGAAACTGGTTTATCCCCAGCCCGGCGCTCCGCCCGAGCGCTTTCGTCACCTCGCCTTCAAGCACTTCTTCCTCCAGCCCATGGATGGGCCGGACGTGGCGGAGAACACCCGCCGCGCCCTGCAGTATTGCCTCGAACACCCGCCCTGGCGGCTCAGCCTGCAGACACACAAGCTGCTGGCCATCCCCTGACGTGCCGCGAAACCGGCCGCCGGGCTTGCTCCTGCCCCTCTTTTGCCCCTACTTTGCCCGGGGCGTCAAACGTGGCTACGTCCGACGCCTCGATCCGCAATGGGCAATCCGAGCGATCCGTATGGGCTGGTTCACGCAGGACGACTTCGACCGCTGGCTCGCCGGCGAGCACTTCGACAGCTATCACCGTCTGGGGGCGCACCCGGACGAGCACGGCGTGTGGTTTGCCGTCTGGGCGCCACACGCGGACTACGTCGCCGTCATCGGCGACTTCAACGGGTGGAACCCCGGGGCCAACCCGTTGCACAAGGTCGGCGGGTGGGCCGGCCTCTGGGAGGGCTACGTCGAAGGGGCACGCCCGGGCCACCACTACAAGTACCGCATCCAGCGCGGGTATTATCACGCCGACAAGACCGATCCCTATGCCTTTCGCATCGAGGCGCCGGTGCCCGAGGGCAATCCCGTGGCCGGCCTCTCGGCCATCGTCACCGATCTGCATTACCCGTGGGGTGACGACGACTGGATGCACCGCCGGAGAGGCCCTGCTTCCCTCGAACAGCCCGTGGCGGCCTACGAAGTCCACCTGGGCTCGTGGCGCAAACGGGCGGACGGCTACTCGCTCTCCTACCGTGAGATCGCCGAACCGCTGGCCGACCACGTCGAGCGGCTCGGCTTCACGCACGTCGAGCTGCTGCCGGTGATGGAGCATCCTTACTACGCCTCGTGGGGGTACCAGGTCGTGGGCTACTATGCGCCCACCTACCGCTACGGCACGCCCCAGGACCTGATGTACCTGATCGACTACCTGCACCAGCGCGGCATCGGCGTCCTCATCGACTGGGTGCCGGCCCACTTCGCCACCGATCCCCAGGGTCTCGTCTTCTTCGACGGCTCCACCCTCTATGAGTACGACGACCCCCTCATGCGCTATCACCCGGACTGGGGCACCTACGTCTTCGACTACAACAAACCCGGCGTCCGCAACTTCCTCGTCTCCAACGCCCTCTTCTGGCTCGACCGCTACCACGCCGACGGCCTCCGCTTCGACGCCGTGGCCTCGATGCTCTACCGCGACTACTCGCGCAGCGAATGGCGACCCAACCGGTACGGTGGGCGTGAGAACCTGGAGGCCATCAGCCTGCTCAAGACCGTCAACGAGGCCGCCTATGCCCGCTTCCCCGAAGTGATGATGGTCGCCGAGGAATCGACGGCCTGGCCGAAGGTGTCCCATCCTACCTGGGAGGGCGGGCTCGGCTTTCTCTACAAGTGGAATATGGGGTGGATGCACGACGTGCTCGAGTACATGCGCCGGGATCCGATCCACCGCAAGTACCACCACCACCAGTTCACCTTCTCGATGGTCTACGCCTATTCGGAGCACTACATCCTGCCGCTCTCGCATGACGAGGTGGTGCACGGCAAGGGGTCGCTCTGGGGCAAGATGCCGGGCGATGCCTGGCAGAAGGCGGCCGGCCTGCGGCTGCTCTACGCGCACATGGTGGGCCATCCCGGCAAGAAGCTACTGTTCATGGGCGGGGAGTTCGGGCAGGAACGGGAGTGGAACCACGACGCCGAGCTCGACTGGCACCTGCTCGACGACCCGCTGCATGCCGGCGTCTTCCGCTGGGTGACGGATCTCTTTCACCTCTATCGCAACCACCCGGCCCTGTGGAACGACCAGCCCGGCGGCTTCGAGTGGGCCGTGCTGGACGATTACCAGCAGAGCGTCTTTGCCTATGAACGCCGGGGCGGCGACCAGACGCTGCTGTTCGTGCTCAACTTCACGCCGGTGCCCCGGGAGCACTATCGTATCGGCCTCTCCCGGGCCGGCACCTGGCGGCAACTGCTCAACAGCGACGCCACCCCCTACGGCGGCAGCGGGGTTGGCCTCGTCGAGCGCGTGGCGACCGAGCCCGAGCCGATGCACGGGCGCGAGCAGTCCGCCGCCTTCACCCTGCCCCCGCTGGGGGCGATGGTCTTTGCTTTCGAAGCGCCGCCGGAGAAGGCGAGACGATCCCGGCGTTCGGCTGCAAAGAAACCTGCCGGCGCCCGGAAGCCGGGCACGTGAGGGCCGGTGTTCAGCGTCGCCGGTAGTAGATCAGCCCGCCGCCCGCCCCGCCGGAGACGAAGTCCGCATCGCCGTCCCCGTCGAGGTCGACGAAGGCAGGGGTTGCCAGGAAGGGCACCTCGAACGGAAACGGCGTCTCGTCCCGGACGAAGGCCGGCGCATGTGGCGAGCCGTCGTTGCGATAGACGACGAGCCCCTCGGCCTCGGAACCGATGATCAGGTCGAGGTCGCCGTCGCCGTCGAGGTCGTGGAGGACGGGGAAGCTTCGCTGGCCCACGTCGATGCCCAGGTATTCGTCGGAGACGAGGACGAAGTCGGGTTGCTGCGGGGTGCCGTCGTTGCGGTAGAAGTTGATCGTCCCCGAGAACTCGCCGACGAGGAGGTCGAGGTCGCCGTCGGCGTCGAGGTCGGCGAGGGCGGGGGTGGCGTTGCTGCCGCGCGTGAGGCGCAGGTATTCGTCGGAGACGAGGACGAAGTCGGGTTGCTGCGGGGTGCCGTCGTTGCGGTAGAAGGCGACTTTTCCGCGGGTCCAGGTGCCGACGAGGAGGTCGAGGTCGCCGTCGCCGTCGAGGTCGCCCAGGGCCGGGGCGTAGTGGTAGGCGGTGTGCAGCGGGAGCGTGCCGCGTTGCCGGAAGGCCGGTGCCTGCGGGGTCCCCGTGTTTTCGAAGAAATACATTTCGGCGGAGTCGAAGCCTCCCGGAGCGATCTTGTTTGCGAGCAGCAGGTCGAG
This sequence comes from Rhodocaloribacter litoris, assembly GCF_011682235.2. Classification (NCBI taxonomy): domain Bacteria; kingdom Pseudomonadati; phylum Rhodothermota; class Rhodothermia; order Rhodothermales; family Rhodothermaceae; genus Rhodocaloribacter; species Rhodocaloribacter litoris. The sequence goes on from NZ_CP076718.1 coordinate 3,467,616, forward strand.
GTCGCCGTCGGCGTCGAGGTCGGCGAAGGCGGGGATGCTTTCGCTGCCGGCGTCGAGGGTGTAGAGGAAGCGCTCCGTTTGCAGGGTGAAGTGGCCGTTGCCCCGGTTTTCGAAGAAGTAGAGGTTGGCGGCCGCGGTTCGGATGGGGTTGAAGGCGCCGCCGAGCACGCCGACGAGGAGGTCGAGGTCGCCGTCGGCGTCGAGGTCGGCGAAGGCGGGGGCGTTGTAGCCGCTCGACGAGAAGGGGTCATTGGGGGGGAAGGGTACCGGTTGGCCCCGGAGCGAGGGCCGGGCGCACGTGCCGGTGTTCTGGATGAAGAGCAGCCCCGGCTCGAAGAAGTCGCCCCAGAAGAAGTCCTGGTCGCCGTCGTCGTCGATGTCGACCAGGGCGAGGGTGTTGGCCCCGTGGAGGCTGCCCTGGAGCTGGGCCACGATCTCGATGTCCTCGAACCGGTCGGTGACGAGGGCGAAGCGGGGGATGCCGCCTTCGTCGGTGTGGGTGGCTTCGTAGCGCATCACCGTTCCGTCGAGCTTGCCGATGAACAGGTCGAGCCGGCCGTTGCAGTCGATGTCGGTGAGGTTCGGGATGTTCTGCCGGTCTGAGAAGATGGGTCGCCCGGCGGCATCGCGGAGCGAGTCTTCGGCGGGGACGAAGGCGGGCCGCTGCGGGGTGCCGTCGTTGCGGAAGTAGCGGATGTAACTGAAGCGCTGTTCGGCGAGCAGGTCGAGGTCGCCGTCGCCGTCGAGATCGAAGAAGCGGTACCATTCGCCCACGTCCAGGTTCTGGTAGCGGTCGGTGCGCCAGACGAAGCGGGGTTGTGCGGGGGTGCCGGTGTTTTCGAAGAACATCACCTTGCCGGTCACCTCCTGCACGAAGAGGTCGAAGTCGCCGTCGGCGTCGATGTCGACGAGCTGGGGCCGGGGCACGTTGAAGCCGCCGAGGAAGGGGTGGTCGTACGGCACCCCGTCGGCGTCGAGGACCTCGAACGGATAGACGGCTCGCTCGTAGGCCGGCGCTTCCGTGTCGGGGGCGGGCGGCCGGGCGGCCCGGGGGGCACAGCCCGCGCCCAGCAAAAGCACCGGCAGGATCGGCAGGAGACGCTTGGTCATGCTTGCGGGCGTTGCGCGTTACGCGTTGAACGTTGCGCGTTGAACGTTGCGCGTTGGACGTCGGGGGATTTAACGTGCGGCCGTGCCCATGCCGGAACCGTAGGGGCCGATCTCCATGACTTTCACGATCTCGTGGGTGGCCGTGTCGATGACGACGACGGTGCCGGGTGGCGGGGTGTCCACGAACGGGTAGCGGGGCGTGTAGGCTCCCTTCAGGTTGTTGTTCGAGACGAAGAGGTAGCGGCCGTCGGGCGAGAGAGCGGCGCCGTGCGGTTCCGAGAGGCCGGTGCCCTCGATGACGGTGACCACCTCGCGCGCGGGGACGTCGACCACGGTGACGCTGTTGTGCATCTTGTTGCCGAAGTAGGCGAAGCGGCCGTCCGGCGAGAAGACGGGATGCCAGGGGCCGTGGGGCACGTCGAGGGTGGCCAGAAGCGGCAGTTCCGGCGGGTTCGAGGCGTCGAAGAGCAGCAGCTTGCCTGTCATCTCGCCCCCCACGACGAGCGTGTTGCCGTCGGGCGAGAGGGCGAACTGCACGAGCGTGTGCACCGGGCCGTCGAGGCGGTGCAGCTCCACGTCGCCCGTCGTCATGTCGACGACGGCGATGCTGTTCTCGGCCAGGCTGGCGCTGTAGACGACGTTGCGACGGCTGTCGACGACGAGGGCATGCGGTCGCGGGAAGAAGACGCCGACCTCCTCGAGCTCCATCGTGCTACGCGTGATGATGCCGATGCGCTGCGGCGGGTTGACGGCCGCCATGGAGCGGCCCACGTAGAGCGAATCCCGGTTCGGGTCCAGCGCCAGCATACCGGGCCGCTCGAAGTCCACCTGGCCGACGAGCCGGTTGTCCCGGTCGAACTTGAGCACCTTGTTGTCGGAGATGAGGGAGACATACCAGTGGCTGCCGTCCGGCTCGACGGCCACGTGGTGGGGCTTGGCCGTGGCGGAGAAGCCCAGGGCCTGGAGGTCGACCGTGCGGATGACCACCTGGTGGTCCATGTCGAGGATCCAGACGCGGGCGCCGTCCTGGCTGGCGACGTAGAGCCGGTGGGTGGCGTCGGCAAAGGGGATGGCGCCGTCGTCGTTGCGGGCGCCGTCGGCGATCCAGCGGCGCATCGTCTCCAGCTCCCCGGCGGTGATGGCATCGGCGTAGGGACGGAGCGGGTGGCCGGCCGGGAGCCGTGTCGCCAGCCGGATGAGCAGGCTGTTCTCCGGATCGAAGGGGATGACGACGGCGCCGTGGTCCGAGCCGGCGAGGAGGCTTTCCCAGGAGTCGAGCCGCAGGCCGGTCTCGTGCCGGAGCAGGGGGGCGAACTTTTGCTGGAGCAGGGGCAGGATGCGTTCGGAGAAGACGCCGCGGGTCGTGTCATCGACGGGAGGAGGCATCGAGGCCTGCGAGCGGGTGGCGGTGCAGCCGGCCGTCAGGGTGAGGAGCAACAGCAGGATGCCGGAAGCAAGGGCGGTACGCATGGCATGTTCAGGGATGAGACGGTTGGGATTCGCCGGTCAGGGAGCCCGGAAGCGGGCCGCCGGAGGCGACCAGTACGCCCGGTTCGCAAGGTAACGGGGCCGGCGGGAAGTCGCCGTGAATGTGCCGCCGGGGTTGATGAACTCTTGCTTAAAACGGCCTGCCCGGGCGTTTCCGGTCAACGACGTACATCGTCCGAAGTTGCATGGCACCGGCCGGCAAACTAGATTGGGCGGGCATGCGACGGCCCTCCCGGCCGATCTCCGGATCCGGGTTGCTCCGGGTACCCCGGCCGGTGCTCCTTACCCTCCGATCAGGTATCCGCGATGGATTTGCCGCTGTACTGGATTGCGCTGATTGCGTTCGGCATCATCAACTTCTTTCTGGTTTCCGCCTCGGTGCTGGTCTATGCCGAGCGGAAGGTGTCCGGGTACATCCAGAACCGTCCGGGTCCGAACCGGGTCGGTCCGGCCGGCTTCCTGCAGCCCTTCGCCGACGTGGTGAAGCTCGTCTTCAAGGAGAACATCGTTCCGCGTTCGGCGAGCCCGTTCGTGCACACGCTGGCGCCCTGGTTGATGGTGCTCATCGCCATGACGGTGCCGGCTGTGATTCCGTTCGCGCGCGGGGTGGTCATCGCCGACGTGGATGTGGGCGTGCTGGTGGTGCTGGCGCTGACCTCGATCAGCGTCTATGGCGTGACGCTGGCCGGCTGGAGCTCCAACAGCAAGTACTCGCTGCTGGGAGGGCTGCGCTCCTCGGCCCAGATGATCTCCTACGAGCTGTCGATGGGGCTGGCCGTCGTCTCGGTGGTGCTGATTGCGGGCTCGCTCAACCTGACGGCCATCGTCGAGGATCAGAGCGGCGGCTGGGCCATCCTGGGATGGAACGTCTTCCGCAACCCGGTCGGTGCGCTGCTGTTCATCATCACGGCTTTTGCCGAAACCAACCGGGCACCGTTCGACCTGCCCGAAGCCGAGCAGGAGCTCGTCGGCGGTTATCACACCGAGTACAGCGGCATCAAGTTCGGCATGTTCTTCCTGGCCGAGTACGTCAACCTGTTCCTGGCCTCGTTTCTGATCGCGACGCTCTTCTTCGGTGGCTACCTGGTGCCGTTCGAGCCGCTGTTGCTGAAGGCGTTTCCGTCGCTCGAAGGCAGCGTGTTGCTCGGCCTGCTCCAGTTCGGTTCGCTGCTGCTGAAGGCCGGCTTCTTTGCCTTCGTCTTCATCTGGGTACGCTGGACGCTACCGCGCTTCAAGTACAACCAGCTCATGACGCTCGGGTGGAAGTACCTGCTGCCCATCGCGCTGGTGAACACCATCGTCGTCGCACTCGGTGTCGCCCTGCTGCGCTGAAGGTTCCGGCACGGCGACGGCCGGCCCGAACCGCCGCCCCATGATCCTCGCCCCCTCGATCCTTTCGGCCGACTTTGCCCGGCTCGAGGCCCATTGCCGTGAGGCCCTCGAAGCCGGCGCCGACTGGCTGCACGTGGATGTGATGGATGGGCATTTCGTGCCCAACATCACCGTCGGGCCGCTCGTGGTCCGTGCCCTGCGCCCGCTGGCCGACGAGACCGGCGCCCTGCTGGACGTTCATCTGATGATCGAACGGCCCGACCGGTACGTCGAGGCCTTCGCCCGGGCCGGGGCCGACCTGCTGACCGTCCACGTCGAGGCCTGCACGCACCTCCACCGCACCGTGCAGCGGATCAAAGAGCACGGCATGAAGGCCGGCGTGACGCTCAATCCGGCCACCCCGCTCGGGATGCTCGAAGAGATCCTGCCCGAGGTGGACCTGGTGCTCGTCATGTCCGTCAATCCCGGCTTCGGCGGGCAGGACTACATCCCCGCCAGCACGGACAAAATCCGTCGCCTGCGACGGATGCTCCGTGCGATCGGCTCGGACGCCCACCTCGAAGTGGACGGCGGGATCAAGCCGGACAACGTGCGCGAGGTCGTCGAAGCCGGGGCCGGCGTAATCGTCGCCGGCAGCGCCGTCTTCCGCGGCGATGTGGCCGGCAACGTCGCCGCCTTTCGCCGGGCTCTGTCCCTGCGTGCCTGAATCCGGCTCCGGGCGTAGCCGGGCGGTAGCACCTCGGACGCGCCACGCGTTCCAGCCCTGCCGGTCGGCGTTACGGTCGGGTCCGCGGAGCAGGCACAACCTTTTCGCCGTAACGGTATCTAAGGGTGCCGGTCCGCGCTGTATCCTAAGAGCAACGAAAAACCTTCGCAACAAATGGGATGTCGGATGATTTCATACGCTGCGAGGGTCCGTTCCGGATCGGCAGCGCGCGATTGATCTAGCGGGGATTTCGTCGATAGCCATGAAGTGGATGAGCGGCGTGCGGGCGATGGGGGTCGTGCTCGTGCTGATGCCGGCCGTGCCCGCCGGGGTGATGGCGCAGAAGGATTGTTACGAAGGGGTGTTCTGCGTCTTCGCGGAGCGCCACGAGCGCTATGTGGACATCTTCGTCGAGAACCGGCAGCCGGGCGAGGTGACGGTCCGGTTCGCGATGACCCTGGAAAACCTGCGGCCGGAGATCGCCCTGCCGTACACGGCCACCTATCCGGGCGAGGCCACCACACGCGTGATGCGGCTGTGGCTGGAGGACGAGACGGCCGGGTGGAGCTACCGGTTCGACATGGACTGGATCCACGGCAGCCTCGAGGCCCGGCACGACGACGCCTACGTCTATGCACTCCCGTATCCGCCCGGCCATGCCTTCACGGTGGGACAGGGGTACGACGGCGCCTTCAGCCACCGGGGGCATTTTGCGCTGGACTGGATCATGCCCGTCGGCACGCCCGTGCTCGCGGCCCGCGAGGGAGTCGTCGTGGAGGTGCGGGACACCTTCCGGGAAGGCGGCGCCGACGAAGCGCTCCGCGACCGGGCCAACCGCATCAAGATCCGCCACGACGACGGCACCATCGGTGCCTACGTCCACCTGATGCGCGGGGGGGCGCGCGTCCGTGTCGGCCAGCGTGTGCGACGCGGCCAGGTGATCGGCCTCTCCGGCAACACCGGCTACTCGACGGGGCCCCACCTGCACTTCGAGGTGTACAAGATCGAACCGAACTTCCGCCGCCGTACCTTCCCCGTGCGTTTCCGGGTGGACGGTCACCCCGAGGGCGTCTATCTTGCCGAGGGACAGGCGTACCGGCATTAAACGCCGCCGGGGTCTTCGGCCGTGTGACCGTCGCCAGGGGGGCGCCTCACCGGTCGTCGTGCTTCCGTCCCCGGGCCGTCCCACGGGCGACCAGGACCTCCGCCCGGTCGTGCGGGCGAAAAGACAGACAGGTAGGACAAAAGCTTCCGATCTTCAACCCGAACCGGTTCCGTATGCCTGCTGCCGTCCGTGTCGTCGTTCCGCTGCCCGTCGATCAGACGTACACCTATCTGGTGCCGGACGATCTGCAGGAGGAGGCGCGGGTCGGGTGCCGGGTGCTGGTACCGTTCGGGCCGCGCCGGCTCACGGGGATGATCGTCGGGGCGGCGGAGCCCGCGGTGGAGGGGGTCACCCTCCGGCCGATCCTGGACGTGCTCGACGAGACGCCGTCCTTCACCGGGGAGATGCTCCGGCTCACCCGCTGGATCGCCGACTACTACGTCTGCGGGTGGGGTGAGGTGATCAAGGCGGCGTTGCCCTCGGGCATCGAGGTCGAGAGCCGGTGGGTGCTGGTGCGCACGGCGGCGTCCTGCGACGGGTGGACGGGACCCCCGGCGGCCCGGGCCGTGCTGCGTTATCTCGAGGTGCACGGCGGCGAGGCCTCGCTCGATGCACTCCGGCAGGCAGGTCTGGATGCCAGGCTGGCCCTGGCCCGCCGGCTCGAGCGCGACGGCCTGGTGCGGGTCGAGGCCCGGCTGGCCCGGCCGAAGGTGCGGGTTCGCCGGGAAAAACATGTGCGCTTTGCTCCGGCCTTCCGCACACCGGCGGCCCGGGCGGATCTCGGAGCGTTGCTCCGGGGGGCGAAGCAGGTGGCTGTCGTGGAGGCGCTGGAGGCGCTGGTGCGGGCGGGGAAGCGGGAGCCGCGCAGGGCCGAGGTGCTTGCCCGGGCGGGGGCTTCGGCCGCCACCCTCAACGGGCTCGTCAAGAAAGGTATCCTGGAGGTCGTCGAGCGGGAGGTCATCCGCTCGCCCCTCGACGCGCCTGCGCCGGAGGAGGTGCCGCCGCCCGCCTACACACTGCACCCGTCTCAGCAGACGGCCCTCGACCGGATCCACGAGGCCGTCGCGGCCGGGCGTTTCGAGACGTTCCTGCTGCACGGCGTCACCGGCAGCGGCAAGACCGAGGTGTACATCGCCGCCCTGAAGGCGGTGGTGGCCCGTGGCAAGACCGGCATCATCCTCGTGCCCGAGATCGCCCTCACGCCGCAGACCGTCCGGCGCTTTCGCGCCCACTTCGGGGATCGCATCGCCGTCCTGCATTCGCGCATGAGCCCGGGGGAGCGCTACGATGCCTGGCGGCACCTGCGCTCGGGACGGTTCTCCATCGTCATCGGGCCCCGCTCGGCGGTGCTGGCGCCCGTCTCCAACCTGGGGCTCATCGTCGTCGATGAGGAGCACGAGCCCTCCTACAAGCAGTTCGATCCCGCCCCGCGTTACCACGCCCGCGACGTGGCGGTGATGCGGGCGTACATGAACGACGCCGTGTGTGTGCTTGGCTCGGCCACCCCCGCTGTCGAGAGCTACATGAACGCACGCTGGGGCAAGTACACGCTGCTCTCGATGCCGGAGCGGGTGCCGGTGCCCGGCCACGCCGCCGCCCCGCTGCCCGTCGTCCACATCGTGGACCTGGCGCTCGAGCACAAGAAGCACCGGCTCGACGGCGTGCTCTCCGAGCCGCTGCGCCGGGCCATCCGCACCCGCCTCGACCGCAACGAGCAGGTCATCCTCCTGCAGAACCGCCGCGGCTATGCCCCGGTCATCGCGTGCCGGTCGTGCGGGTGGGCGCCGATGTGCCCGGACTGCTCCGTCTCGATGACGTACCACAAGGACAAGCGGCTCCTCCGCTGTCACTATTGCGGCCGCACGCGGCGGCTCCCGCCGCGGTGTCCCAAGTGCGAGGCGGAGGACCTGGCCCGTCTCGGCGCCGGGACGCAACGCGTCGAAGAGGAGCTGGCCGCCTGCTTCCCGGAGGCCCGCATCCTGCGGATGGACCTCGACACCACCGGCCGCAAGAACGCCCACCACGAACTGCTCGAACGTTTCCGCAAAGGCAAGGCAGAGGTCCTCCTCGGCACCCAGATGGTCGCCAAAGGGCTCGACTTCCCCCGGGTCACCCTCGTCGGGGTCGTCGATGCCGACGTCGGCATGCTGCTGCCGGATTTCCGGGCCGAGGAGCGCACGTTTCAGCTGCTGACGCAGGTGGCCGGCCGGGCCGGCCGGGCCGGCCTCCGGGGGGAGGTCATCCTCCAGACCCGCAATCCGGACCGGCCCGTGCTGCGCTACGCCGTCGCACACGACTACGAGGGGTTCGTCGCCGCGATCCTGCCCGAGCGGGAATTGCTCGGCTATCCCCCGTTCGGCCGCATCGTCGGCGTCGAGTTTCGCGGGCCGCAGGAGGCGGAGGTGAGGCAGTATGCCGGGCGGTGGACGGCCGCGCTGCGCGGCCAGGTCGGCGAGGCGCTCGACGTGCTCGGTCCCGAGGCGGCCTTCATCGGGCGCGTCAAACGGCAGTATCGCTTCCACACCATCATCAAGGTGCCGCGCGGCTTCAAGACGGAGACGCTGCAGCGGGTCCTGCGCCACACCGGCATACGGGCCGGCGCGCCGCCCGGGGGCAGCCGCGTCGCCATCGACGTCGATGCCGTCGGGTTGTTCTGACCGCTTCCGGCGCACGCCGGTTCGCACGATTTTTAAAAGGCCGGACGGAACCTCCCCCGGCGCGTTCCGTTGAGCAGCCCGGAAGGGCAAGTCCCGTACGGCCAGCTCCCTCTGAACCCCGTCAGGACCGGAAGGTAGCAGCGGTAGGAGGTCGCAGCGGCGCGATACGGATCGCTTGCCCTTCTTTTTTTGTCTTCAACCGTGGTCCGAAACGATAGGGCGTCGGTCATGATATAGCGAAGGTCATGATGATTGAGGGCATGGCTGCTCTGGGCAAACGGCCCACGTGTAGCCGCGGATCTGGACGCGTTGCGCGTCCCGTTAGCCCGGGCGCTTCGGTGACCCAGGGGGCGCACCCGTGAAGGGTGCGGCTACATCGCGCTGCACCATGACGCCCTCAATAGCATTGACCAACGCTATATGGCTGTCGTTGGGGAGGGGGATGGCGGCCCATCAGCCGGGGCCCCCCACAAACAGCGGGGCGCACCGTCAAGCATATAGCCGCAGGCTTCAGCCTGTGCCGTCCCGGCGGTGCACGCCCGTGAAGTGCCGGCCCCGCGCGAAGTCGAAGACCCCGTACCGCAGGCCGGTGGCCGAGGGGGCGGCTACAGGTTTTTTCCTGACGGCCGGCTCAACGCTTTCGACCGCTGCAATATTTCTCGTGGAGCGTCGTATCTTGGGCCGCGAAACCGTATTCAGAGACCAAGCCGGTATCGTCCATGTTCTTTTACGATACATTCCTGATGGGGGCCCCTGCCGACGGGCAGGCCAACCCGCTGGCGATGTTCCTGCCGCTCATTCTCATCTTTATCGTCTTCTACTTCTTCATCATCCGCCCGCAGAAGAAGAAGGAGGACCAGCGCAAGAAGATGATCGAGGCCGTCAAGAAGGGGGACCGCATCGTGACCATCGGCGGGGTGCACGGCACCGTCACGCAGGTGGACGAGACGAGTGTGCTCGCCCAGGTGGACTCGAACACCAAGCTGCGCATCGAGAAGAACGCCATCGCCACCGTCATCGGTAAGGACAAGGAATGAGCCGTGCCGGGCGTGTGCCGGTACGCAGGGGCCTGCCGCACTTTGTGGTTGCCGGGTGGGTTCAGCCCCCGGAGGGGTCCTGCTGGCCGGTCGCGGAGCCCGGCGGGGTGGGTCGCCGGCGTGCGAGCGTCTGGTGCAGGGTCTGGAGCAACTGTTGTTGCGTGAAGGGTTTGCCCAGGTAGTCGTCGAAGCCGGCGTCCAGGAGGCGTTGCCGGTCGCCGGGGAGGGTGTGGGCGGTGACGGCGATGATCGGCGTGCCGGCGTAGCCCGGCAGCTTCCGGAGCGCCTTCAGCACGTCCACGCCGTCCCAGTGGGTACTCAGGGAGACGTCCAGCAGGACGGCGTCGTAGCGGTGGCGGCCGGCCCGTTCGAGGGCTTCCCGTTCGTTCCGGGCCCCGTCCACGTCGCCGTGGCGTGCCAGCATCCGGGAGATGAGCTGGCGGATGCTGTCGTTGTCTTCGATCAGCAGCACCCGGATGCGGGGCAGGTCGCCGGTGGCGTCGGGGGAAGGCGTCGTTTCCGGCGGGGGAGCGGTCTGCGGTGCGAGCGGGAAGGAGACCGTGAAGACGGTGCCCCGGCCCGGCTCGCTCGTCACGTCGATGCGGCCGTCCAGCAGTTCCACCAGGTGCCGGGTGATGGCCAGCCCCAGGCCGGCGCCTTCGTGCCGGCGGGCCATGCCCGTGCTTTCCTGCTTGAATTCGTCGAACAGGTGCGGCAGGAAGGCCGGGCCGATGCCGGGACCGGTATCGCGGACCTCCAGTTCGGCCGATGCACCGGCGACCCGCACGGTGACGGTCACCGTTCCGTGTTCGGTGAACTTGATCGCGTTTCCCACGAGGTTGTTCACGATCCGGGTCAGGGCGCCCCGATCCGCTTCGATGAAGACCTCCTCGGGCGGCGTGTGCAGGGTGAGCCGGAGCCCTTTTTCCCGGGCCAGCGGCTCCATCAGGGCCGTGTCTTCGGCGACCTGTTCGGCCAGGTCGAGCCGTTCGCGGTTGACTTTGAGGCTGCCTGATTCGAGCATGGACAGGTCGAGGACCGAGTTGAGCGTCTCGAGCAGTCGCTGCCCGCTTTTGCGGATGAAGGCGATGTACTTCGCTTCGACCCGGGGAAACTCGTCGGCCAGCACTTCGGCGAACCCGAGGATACTGGTCAGCGGGGTGCGGATCTCGTGGCTCATGTTGGCCAGGAAGGTCGTTTTGAGCCGGCTCAGCATTTCGGCCTCTTCCTTGGCCCGGCGGAGGGCCAGTTCGGTTTCCCGGCGCTCGGTGATGTCGCGCACGACGGTCTGCACCGCACGGCGTCCTTCGTGGAGGATCGGCGTCGAATACGTCTCAGCGTATCGTTCCGTGCCGTCGAGGCGGCGAACCGGGTGTTCGAGCGGCGGGGGCGTCTCATCCCGGTGCAGGCGAGTCAGGTGATGCCGGGTCCTCTCGTGCAGCGCAGGGGGCAGGAAGTCGAAGATGCGCCGTCCGAGGACGTCGTCCACGGAGGCGGCGCCGAGCAGCCGGACGGCGGCCCGGTTGCAGTACACGATCACCCCGTCTTCGCTGACGAGGATCGGTTCCGGGTTGCTCTCGACCAGGCGCCGCCACCGCTCTTCGCTCACGCGCAGTGCCTCCTGCGATTGCCGGATGCGCCGCAGCATGACGGTGCTCAGGGCGGTTCCGCCGGCGATCAGGGCCAGGCCCGTGAACAGGAGAAACAGCCGTATCTGACCCATCAGCCAGCGGGTGCCCTCGCCGAGCGCGCCGGAAAAAGCGTTCTCCAGCTCCGTGAGCCGGGTGTCGATCCGGACGACCTCGTCCAGGATGGCCCGTACGCGCGCCGTGTCCGGTGCACCGGAGCGAATCTCGGCGCGGAGGGCTCGGGCCCGGGCCTGCAATTGCGCGATCATCCGATCCGCATCCGCCCAGATTGTGACGGCCCGGTCGAAGGGTTCGCTCCGGCGGAAATAGCGGAAGAGCCAGATCAGGTCGTCCACGTCGTCCGGGTGGTTGGCGCCGTCCAGAAATCCTTCCCGGGCGGCCACGAGGTCGGGCGGGGAGGCTTCCAGGGCCAGCCGGGCCCTGCGGTCGGCCAGCGGGATGGTGAGGGCCTGCTCATAGGCCGCGTAGGCCGCCTCGTCGCCGGAGGCCGCGTAGCGGGCCAGATGCAGCACGGCGGATTTCTGCGCCTTCGACCACAGGCTGTTGCCAGCCACATAGGCCCGCGTGGCATCGATCGCCCGCAGGCTCACAAAGGTGACGGCCAGCAACGAGCCGACGATCACCGCCAGCAGGGCGGCCGTGGCGATGATCTGGCGGGGCAGGCCGGGCAGTCTGTGGGACCGTGTTGTGAACATTACGCCGGGGGACAGGAGGTATGCGCGAAGGGGTTGCGGGCTTCAGATTTCTGATTGGATCTTCAACTTCCCAATCTTCCGGGTCGATTATGGCACGTGGGTCGAGGACAGATCTTTTTGCCACGCGGGTATACGGGGCATCGGACGACCTTGCCGCAACCCTCATGTTCCCGGCTTGCAATGCAAACCCGGTTACACCGGCCAGGGTGTTTCGAACCGTCGCGACGCTCGGGATAGACCGGGGGCTCGAGGCGAGTTTTCTGCAGGGTCAGGGATCCTCGCGGGCGTTTGTTTCAATGGGCGCACACCTGCTATGTCAAAAATACGACCTGATAGGAAATAGTTTATCGTACGGGTGTCCAAAATGCTCCCCGGCGCGGGGTTGCCGGCGGCTTTCCGGCTTGAGGGAACGGGCGCATCGAGCCCGGTTTAAAAGGATGGCTCCTGCGTCCCGGCAGCCTGCCCTCGTGCGGCCGCCGTCGCGCGCGCGGCGTCGAGGCTCGCCAGGCCGGCTTCCAGGGGAGCGGTGAGTTCATGGGACGGGTCGGTGATCTTGTGGAGCACGTCTTGCAGCGAAGCCCGTACGCAGCCGGCGTACACGTCCTGCTTCGAACGCCCGAGCCGGAAGGTGCCGGTTACGTGTTCATGCACCAGGTAGGCGATCCCGCCGGAGCGAATCCGGTGCCGGTCGGCGGGGCCGGCGGCTTCGGAAGGACCCCATCCGGCAGGCCGGGAGGCATCGGTCATCGCCTCCACCGGCACCGTGTCGAGGGTGTCGAAGGGCAGTTCGGCCAGCAGGGCCGGCTTCGTCCGGGTGTTTACGAGGGCGCGGACCTCGCCCTGGAGCGGGATCCAGCCCTGCAGCACCACGTCGGCCAGGTCGTAGGCGAGCCGGATACGGGTCGTCTCGAAGAAGCCGGGGCGAGCGAAGGCATGGTAATGGGTGGCGAAGAGCCCGCCTTCGTAGAGCATCCCGGCCAGCACCTGGTCCTCCTGTCCGGGGCGGCGGTCGTGCTTGAGGCCCTGCACGGCCAGGAGGGGAGCCGGATGGAGGAAATGAACCAGGTCGATGAAGTGGACGCCGTGCTCGACCAGGATGCCGCCGGAACGCGCGACGTTCCAGAACCAGTGCGACGGCGGCAACTGCTCGTCCTGGGCGTAGTTCTCGACGGCTACCCGGCGGAGCCGGCCGAAGGCGCCCTGCCGGGTGAGGCGACGGAACGCCTGCACCAGCGGGTTGAACCGCATGACGTAGTCGACGGCGGCGACGACGCCCGTCTCGTCGCGAACCCGGATGAGCGCCCGGGCCTCGGAGGGCGTGAGGGCAAGCGGCTTTTCGATGAGGACGTGTTTGCCCGCGCGCATGCAGGCTTCCGCGATGGGCGCGTGCGTGTCCGGGGGCGTGGCGACGGCCAGCACGTCGATCTCCGGCCGGTCGAGGAGGTGTCGCCAGTCGGTGTAGACCGGCACCGGACCCTCCGGTGAGCCGGGCGCGGCCGCGTCCGCGACGGCCACGATGCGTACGTTGTCGAGTTCCCGCCAGGCATGATGCAGGAACCGGCCAAACCCACCGTATCCGATCAGGCCTGTGTTGAAGATGCGCATGATGCCCGGGTTCTGTTGTACCGTGCGTGTCGGGCCAGGAAACGACACCGGCGGGAAAGACGCAATACGGCAAAAATTGGTACCGCCGGGATCAATGTTTTCCGCACCGTCGTTCACGCCCCGCTTTTCGCTGCGATTCGGGTTTTCGAGAAACTTCTTTCAAACGGACACGCGATCGACGTACCTTGCTACGAACGTTTCTGGTTTGATCTCACCGGTGGTGTCGTCCGGCGGAAGCTAGCCGGTACGTTGCCGGGTTTTTCCGTTCGTACGTATGCGTGATTTTTCCGTCCGGATCGCGGCGGGTGCCTGCCTGTTCGGGTTACTCCTTGCGGGGTGTGATTCGGTGCCGGGGCCGCCGGCCGACACCCGGCCCCCGTTGCTGAGTGGCTTTTCTTTCTCGCCGCAGCGCATCGTGCTCGAAGAGCTTCCGCCCGGACAGATCGAGGGGGATCTGGTGCGGGTTCCGCTGGAGCTTGGCGTGACGGCCCGTGACGAGGACGGCGACCTGGAGACGGTGCGTTTCCTGGTGCGGCCGCCGCTTTCGAGCACGGAGGTGGTGGCGCAGGGAGAGATGACGGCGGCCGGGGATGGGCGGTATGTGGCCGGTCCCGTTCTGGAGTTTTCGCGGGGTGAGGTGGGGGTCTATACGGTGCTCGTCTTTGCCGTCGATGCGGCCGGGCAGTTCAGCAACCAGGCCCGGGGCGAGCTCGTCTTCGAGGCCGCCGGCCGCCCTCCGGTCATCGAGGACGTCGAGATGCCGGAGCGGGTGACGCGGCCCGCACCGGGAGAGAACCCGCTGGCGATCCCGATCGTCGCCGTCGTCTCGGACCCGGACGGGCTGGAGAACATCGCACGGGTGGAGATGCAGGTGGTGCCCGGCGGCGCCGTGTTCCGGCTGTGCGACGACGGAGGCGACGGGGCCTGTAACCCCGGCGCATCGAGCGGCGACGCCGTGGCCGGCGACGGGCGGTTCACCATCACCGTCCAGCTCACCAGCGACAATGCGCCCGGCCAGACCACCTTCCGGTTCCGCGCCGTCGACCGGGCCGGGCTCGAAAGCGAGCCGGTCGAGCGCACCATCACCGTCGAGTAACCGTGTTACGGGAGGCCATGCAGCGACTCTTTCGTGCTTTGATGCGTTGCCTGCGTGCCGCAGGGCATTCGGCGCCGGGCCGGTGGGCCGTTGTGGCGGCGCTGCTCGTGGGAGCGGCCGGTCCGGAGGCCCGGGGGCAGGCCACCGAGGCGGCCCGCGTGGCCGAGATGATCCCCACCATCCTCAGCAACAGCATCTCCAACCTGCACGCCGCGGGGGACACGCTCTGGGTCGGTCCTTTTCTCAACTACACGTTCGACGGCGGCCAGACCTGGCTCGACGCCCCGGCGGACTCGCTCTTCGGCACGCGCAACCGCGTCTTTTCCCTGGATATCGAGGGCTCCGTGATCTGGGTGGGGCTTGGCTTCAACGACAACACGTCGGGCGAGACCGTGCAGTCGGCCGGCGGCTTCCTCGTCTCCACCGACGGCGGGCGCTCCTTCACCTACCGCTTTGCCCAGCTCGACAGCCCGGTCGACACGGCCGTCGTCTACGGCGTCTCGACGCTGCGGGCGCTGGCCGTCGTCGTGCCCCAGCAGAGCCCGCCCTTCGACATCGACTACGACCCGGTGCGCGACGTGGTGTGGGTGGCCGGATGGGCCAGCGGCCTCCGCCGCTCCGACGACGGCGGCCGTACCTGGCAGCGCGTCGTCCTGCCGCCCGACGACCTCGACGCCATCCACCCGGACAGCACGTACGACTTCTTCGTAGCGCCCCAGCGCGGGGCGGAAGGGCACCTCAACCACATGGGTTTCGCCGTGCTCGTCGACGAGACGGGCACCGTCTGGGCCGGCACGCCGCGGGGCGTCAACCGCTCGACCGACGGCGGGGTGAGCTGGCGCCGCTTCGGCGCCGACGGCACGAAGAACACCCTGCCCGGCAGCTGGGTCGTCTCCATCGAAGAACAACCCCTGGCGGGGCGAAACCCCGTCTGGATGGCGACCTGGAACGCGGGCGAGGGCGGGGAGAACCAGGCCTTCGGTGTGGCCGTCACCCGCGACGGCGGCCAGACCTTCGAGCAGAAACTCATCGGCGTGCAGGCCATCGACTTCGCCTTCCGCGGCGACACCGTCTATGTGGCCGGGCGGACGAGCGGCCTTTTCATCTCCGAAGACGGCGGCACCACCTGGCACAGTGTCGTCGACTTCCGCGACCACAGCAACCCCGACCGGCTGATCCGGCCCGGCGCGGACGTGCTCTCGGTGGCCACCACCCCGGAAGCCCTCTGGGTGGGCACCGACGACGGCCTGCTCAAGAGCACCGACGGCGGCAACACCTGGTCCGTCTTCCGCGTCGAGGTGCCGCTCGACCCGCCGACCCCCACGGCCCGCGTGCCCCGTGTCGAGACGTTCGCCTACCCGAACCCGTTCTCCCCTCCGGCCGACCGTTTCGTCCGCATCCGGTACGACGTGGACCGCCCCGCCGACGCCCACCTGCGCATCTTCGACTTCGAGATGAACCTCGTCCGGGAACTCCGAAAAGAAGCGACGACCGCCGGCGCGCAGGAGATCCGCTGGGACGGCACCGATCGCGACGGCCTCCGGGTGGCCAACGGCGTCTATTTCTACGCCGTCGAGGCCGACGGCCGGACGCGCCGGGGCAAGATCCTGGTGATCCACTGAACGGCGCGGGGGCGCCTCCGGGACCTCAACGCAGAACGTGCCAACGCTTAACGCTTATCGCATGCGGTGTTTTTGCATTTTCCTCGTGCTCGTGATGGGGCTTGCTCCGGGCGGAACGGTCTACGGGCAGGCGGCGGGGGCGTTTGCCCGCATCGGTTTCGGCGCGCGCGGCGTCGCCCTGGGCAATGCCCTCGTGGCCGACGGCTTCGGGGAGGCCAGCCCCTACTATAACCCGGCCCTCGCCCCCTTCACGGCACGCCAGAACATCGAGCTTTCCGCCGCCCTGCTGCGCTTCGACCGCGAGCTCCAGCACGTGCAGTTTGCCGCCCCGCTGCGGCCGCGGGCGGGCATCGCCCTCGGGCTGATCCATGCCGGCGTATCGAACATCGACGGGCGCGACGGCAGCGGCTTCCACACCGGAACCCTGTCGGTCGACGAGTTCGCCCTCTTCATGGCGTTCGGCCTGCGGGTGACGGAGCGGATCACCGCCGGCGCCGGCCTGCAATTCTTTCGTACCGACCTGTTCGACGGGCTCCAGCCGGTCAACAGCATCGGCCTCGACCTCGGCCTGACGGTGCAGGTGAGCGAGGCGCTCCACCTGGGCTTCGTGGTGGACGACCTGCTGGCCCGCTATTCGTTCAACACGTCGAGCGCGCTGGGCAGCCAGGGCGGCACGACCTCGGACCGCTTCCCCCTGCGCCTCCGCCTGGGCGGGGCCTACCGCCTCCTCGACGGGCGCATGACGCTCCTGGCCGAATATGAGAGCCGCATCACCTCGATGGAGCGACGCACGCCGCGCGTGGAGCTCTCCGACGGCATCCCCCGGGCGGTGACGGAGCGCGAGCGGCTGGACATCCACGAGAACCGGCTCCGTTTCGGCGGGGAGTACCGGCCGGCGCCGGCCTTCGCCGTGCGCGGCGGGGTGGAACGCCTGGGAACCGGTGCGCTGGAGGGGGCCCGCCCGACGGCCGGCTTCATGGTCGAACAGCCGGTGGGTGAGCTCGTGGCCCGTGCCGAATACACGGTGGGGCTCGAACCCTTCGCCGAGGGCACCCTGCACCTGCTGACGCTGCGCGTCTTTTTCTGATGAAGCACCTCTTCTCCCTGGCAACGCTGGCGCTGGCGCTCGCCCTGCCGCTCCGGGCGCAGGAAGGGGGACTTTTCTTCCTGCGCATCGGGGCGAACGCGGCGTCCCAGGCCCTGGGCGATGCCGGGGTGGCCCATAGCCGCGATGCCTTCTCGACGTACTGGAATCCGGCCGGGCTGGCGGTCGCGCCGAAAAACATGGCGGCCCTGACCCTCCACCGCTGGGCCGGCGACGTGCAGACGTACGGGCTGGCGGCCCGCCTTCAGGCCGGCGCAGCGGGCGGGCTGGGCCTGTTCGTGACGGCCACCGGCAGCGGCGACCGGGCCGCCTTTCAGGACGCCGGGGCGTCCGACGGCCTCTTCGACGCCCAGTTCATCAGTGCCGGGGCTTCCTACGGGCGGGCCTTCGGGCCGGTGCGCGCCGGGGCCACGGTCAAGTTCCTCTCCGAGCGGCTCACGACCCGGCAGGCCGACGGCATCGCGTTCGACTTCGGCGTGCAGGCCGATCTGCCGGGCCGTACCCTCCGCGTCGGCGCGGCCTATCAGAACCTGGGCAAGATGAGCCGGCCGGATGCCGGGCGCAGCGAGTTGCCGCGCCTGCTGCGCGCCGGGGTGGCCTTCTTCCCCTTTCGCGTGCTCGCCCGCCTCGACGATGCCCCCATCCTCAACACCTTTCTCGTCTTCGAACTCTCCCACAACTTCGCCGGCAAACGCACCCAGTATCACCTGGGCATGGCCGCCGAGGTGATGGAACTCGTCACCGTCCGTGCCGGCTATATCACGAACGACGCACTGCGGGATTTCTCCTTCGGCGGCGGGCTGGAATACGGGGCCTTCGTCGTCGATTACACCCTGCTTCCTTTCGAAGAGGGTTTCGGCACCGCCGGGCACATCCTGACGCTCTCCTACGGCTGGTAGAAGCGCCGGGGGTGGCATGAAGGCGGTCTGCGTCGTACCTTCCCAGCCGGTTCCGCCGTCGCCGGGCAGGCGGCCTGCCCCGTCGTATGGCGCGCATCGCCCGCAGGGGACGCCGTGCGAGACGGGACGACCGGGGCCCCGGCCGGTGGGACGCCCTCCGCAACCCTGCACGCCCTGCGGCATGGTTGCAGGGGGGCCAGCGAAGAGAACCGGAAACCTGAGCCCTGATTCCCATGAAAACCCTGTTGTTTGCGTTCGTCGCCGTCGTCCTGGTTGGATGCGGGGACGGAGAAGCGCCCGAGACCGCCGGTGAGCATACCGCGCACGGCGCTGCCGACACCACCGGTGAGCATGCCGCGCACGCCACCGCCGACACCGCGTGGATCGCCCTCTTCGACGGTACGAGTACGGATCACTGGCGCGGTTACCGCAAAGATTATCTCCCGGATGCCTGGCAAATCGAGGACGGTACGCTTGCCTTCGTTCCCGGCAGCGGCGAAGGCGGGGACATCATCACGAAGGAGCAGTTCGAGGATTTCGAGCTGGAGCTGGAATGGAAGGTCGCGGAGGGCGGCAACAGCGGCATCATGTACCTCGTGGTCGAGTCGGAGGAGTACGACTATCCCTGGCAGACCGGTCCCGAGATGCAGATCCTCGACAACGCGGCACACGCAGATGCGCAGATCGAGAAGCACCGGGCAGGTGATCTCTACGATCTGATCGCCGGCAGCGAAGACGCCTCGAAGCCCGCCGGTGCGTGGAACCACGTGCGGATCGTCCTGCACGACGGCCACCTGGAGCACTGGCTCAACGGCAAGAAGGTGGTGGAGACCCGGCTCTGGACGCCCGCGTGGGACAGCCTCGTAGCCGCAAGCAAGTTCAGGGACATGGAAGGCTTCGGCCAGGCCCGCCGGGGCCACATCGCCCTGCAGGATCACGGGGACCGCGTCTGGTTCCGCAACATCCGCATCCGGCGGCTCTGACGCTGCCTGACGGGGGGCACCGCATCGGTCGGCGGGAAAAGGTCCGGAGGCTTGCCATGAGACGGCTCGTACCGCTGGTTCTGGTGTGCTTGTTGACGGTGCCGTCCCTGGCACAGCAGTTCGGCGGGACGCTGGCCCTCGGGGACGGCGAGGTCTTCGCCGGGGAGACGCGCAACGAAGCGTGGCCGGGACGGGTGTATGTTTTCCGTCCCGATGCCGGTGGCGCATGGGAGGAGGCCGCGGTGCTGCAACCCTCCGACGCCGGCGACGCGGCCGACGGCTTCGGGCGGGCGCTGGCGCTCGATGCGTCTGGTGGCGGTCGCGGCGCGCGGCTGCTCGTGGGTGCCAACCTGCGCGACGGGCAGACCGGGGCGGCGTATGTGTTCGAGCGCAGCCGCGATGGGCACTGGGTGGAAACGGCTCGGCTGGGGGCCGGGGCTCCCGGTGGCCGCTTCGGCACGTCGGTGGCGCTCGCCGGCGACGTGGCGCTCGTGGCGGCGACCGAGGAGGACAGCACCGGCGTGGTGCACGTCTTCGAACGCGATGCCGCGGGACGCTGGACCCGCACCGCCCGCCTCGCCCCGGCCGGTCTGGAAGCCGATGCTCGCTTCGGCACCGGCCTGGCCTTCGACGGCACGGTGGCGCTGGCCGGTGCGCCCGGGCACGACGGGGGAGCCGGTGCCGTCTATGCCTTCCGCCGGGCGGAAGACGGCACGTGGACCGAGACCGGTCGGCTCGAGGCCGGAACCCTCGAGGCGGGCAGTAGCTTCGGCGTGCGCATCGTGCTCGCCGGCGCCCGGGCCTTTGTGGCCGCGCCCGGCTTCGGAGGTGGCCTGGGCACCGTCTTCGCCTTCACGTGGGACGCCGGGGCCGGTACGTGGCGGTTGTCCGGGCGGGTCGTACCCTTCGATGCCGATCCCGGTCGTTTCGGCACCGCGCTGGCCTATGACGGGCAGGCGCTCTGGGTCGGTGCGCCCCGGGCCGGCGGCTTCCGGGGCGCCGTCTACCGCTTCATACACGGGGCGGACGGCACGGGCTGGGCCGGGGTGGAGAAGGTGCAGGAAGGCGGGCTGCTCCGCGGGGCGGCCTACGGTGCCGCCCTCGCCGCACAGGGCGGCCGCGCGCTGATCGGCGTCACCGGTGCGGACTACGGGGCCGGCGCCGTGCAGGTCCTCGAACGGGTGGACGGCACGTGGACCGCCCGGGCGCGTCTCGTTCACCGCCTCCGCAACTTCGAGGCCGTCACCGGCGGCAGGGTGACGTGCGAGGAAGGCCGGGCCGCCGCCTTCGACTGCCAACACGTCGATCTGCTCTCGTTCCTGCCCGTTCAGGACATCGGCGGCGGGCGCGGCGTCCGCACCAACGACCTCTGGGGCTGGACCGACCCCGAGACGGGCCGCGAGTATGCCCTCGTCGGCCTCACCGATGCCACTTCGTTCATCGACGTCACCGATCCCTACCGGCCCGTCCTGCTCGGCACACTGCCCCTGCACGAAGGCGCCAACGGCAGCGTGTGGCGGGACATCAAGGTCTACCGGAACCACGCCTTCATCGTGGCCGACGGCGCCGGGCCGCACGGCATGCAGGTCTTCGACCTGACCCGCCTCCGCCGCGTCGAGAACCCGCCCGTCACCTTCACCGAGGACGCCCACTACGACCGCATCAACAGCGCGCACAACATCGTCATCAACGAGGAGACGGGCTTCGGTTTCATTGTGGGAGCGAGTATGGGCGGCGAGACGTGCGGCGGCGGCCTGCACATGATCGACCTCCGCGAGCCGAAGAACCCGCAGTTCGCCGGCTGCTTCAGCCACACGGGCACGGGCCGGCAGGGCACCGGGTACACGCACGACGCGCAGTGCGTCGTCTACCGGGGGCCGGATGCCGAGCATCGCGGCAAGGAGATCTGCTTCGGGGCGAACGAGACGGCCCTCTCCATCGCCGACGTGACGGACAAGGCCAACCCGAAGGCCATCGCCCGCGCCACGTATCCCCGGGTGGCCTATACGCACCAGGGCTGGCTGACCGAGGACCAGCACTACTTCTACGTCAACGACGAGGGCGACGAGGCGCAGGGGCTCGTCGCGGGCACGCGCACGCTCATCTGGGACGTCTCCGATCTGGACGACCCGCAACTCGTGGGCGAATACATCGCGACCAACCGTGCCATCGACCACAACCTGTACATCCGGGGCAACCTGATGTACCAGTCGAACTACGTCGCCGGCCTGCGCATCCTGGACATCACCAACCCCGAGCGGCCCGTCGAGGTCGGCTACTTCGACACGGTGCCCTACGGCGAGGATGCACCCACCACCGGCGGCGGTTCCTGGAGCAACTACCCCTTCTTCAAAAGCGGCATCATCGTGGTCACGAGCGGGCGCGAAGGCGTCTTCATCCTGAAGCGAAGCGACGTGGACCTTTGAGCGCGTGGCAAGGAGGTGGTTCCGGGCGGCCGTGCTCTGCGGCGTTGAACGTTTGACGGCGCGCGTCGTATAGAACGTTCGCAATGGTACCACCACGATCCGCAAGACGGTGTTATCGGATACGACGCAACGGGATATTCGTACCTCTTCATCCACTTCATCCGGCGGGCACTACCTGGTCCTTGTCAGCGTGCACGGGCTGATCCGCGGGCGGGATCCCGAGCTGGGGCGCGACGCCGACACCGGCGGGCAGGTCAAATACGTGCTCGAACTGGCCCGGGCGCTGGCGGCCGACCCGGCCATCGGACGGGTGGATCTGCTCACCCGGCGCATCGAAGACCCGAAGGTGAGCCCGGATTACGCGGTGCCGGAAGAACAGATCGCCCCCGGCGCCTACATCGTCCGGATTCCCTGCGGCCCCCGGCGCTATTTTCGGAAAGAAGTGCTCTGGCGCTATCTGGACAGCTTCGTGGACGAAGCGCTGCTGCACATTCGCCGGGTGGGACGGCTTCCACTCGTCGTGCACGGGCATTACGCCGACGGTGGCTACGTCGGGTCCCGGCTGGCCGGGCTGCTGGGGGTGCCCTTTGTCTTCACCGGGCATTCCCTGGGGCGGGTGAAACGGGCGTACCTGCGCGAGCGCGGTGTGAGTGAGAAACGGCTCGAGTCGTATTATCACATCAGCACACGCATCGAGGCCGAGGAGGAGGCGCTCGATGCGGCGGCCCGGGTCATTGCCAGCACCCGGCACGAGATCGAAGAACAGTACGCCCGTTACGACCATTTCCATCCCGATCGGAAGCTGGTCATACCGCCCGGCACCGATCTGGAGCGGTTCAAGCCCCCGGCGCCGGGCATGGAACCGCCCCCCATCCGGGCCGAACTGGCGCGCTTTCTCCGCGAACCGGATCGCCCCCTCGTGCTGGCCATCGCCCGCCCGGACGAGCGGAAGAACCTGGCCACGCTGGTCGAAGCCTTCGGCCGGCATCCTCGTCTCCGCGATCGGGCCAACCTGGTCCTCATCGCCGGCAACCGCGACGACATCCGCGAGATGGATCGCCGCCCGCGCCGTGTGCTGAACGAGCTGCTGCTGCTCATCGACGCGCACGACCTCTATGGCCACGTGGCCTTTCCCAAACACCACACCCCCGAAGACATCCCGGACCTCTACCGGCTGGCGGCCCACAGCCGCGGCGTGTTCGTCCTGCCGACCATCCACGAACTCTTCGGGCTGACCCTGATCGAGGCCGCGGCCTCGGGGCTGCCGCTCGTGGCCGCCCACAACGGCGGGCCGCCGGAGATCGTCGACTACTGTGAGAACGGCCTGCTGGTGGACCCGCAGGATGCCGACGCCATGGGCCGTGCCATCGAGGAAGTGCTCGACGACCCCGAACGGTGGGAGACCTGGTCGCGGCGCGGCATCCGGCGCGCACGCGAGCGCTATTCCTGGAAGGCGCACGTCCGCACCTATCTGGAAGCCGTCCGGGCGATGATGCAGGAAGACGAATACCGGCCCTCTCCCGTCTTCTTCAAGAGCCGCCTTCCCCGGATCGACCGGATGCTCGTCAGTGACATCGACAACACCATGACCGGCGATGACGAGGGACTCCGGCTCCTCGTCGAGCGGCTGGCGGCGGCCCAGGGGACGGTCGGCTTCGGGGTAGCCACCGGCCGGACCGTCGAAGGGGCCGTCTCGGTCCTGCGCCGGTATGAGGTCCCACTGCCCGACGTGATGATCACCTCGGTCGGGACGGAGATCTACTACGGCCCGTACCGGGTCTCGGACGCCGTCGACTGGCCGCACGACCGCAACTGGGCCAAGCACATCAGCTATCGCTGGGAACGGGAGGCCCTGCAGGAGGCGCTGGCGGGCGTGCCGGGGCTCACCCTGCAACCCGGTGAGGCGCAGCGCCCCTTCAAGCTGAGCTACTTCGTCGACGAAGAAGCGGCGCCCTCCATCGAAGCGTTGCGGAGCCTGCTGCGCCAGCAGGGTCTCTCGGCCAACCTGATCTACTCACACGGCCAGTTTCTCGACGTCATCCCGATCCGCGCCTCGAAAGGCCGGGCCATTCGCTACGTCGCGATGCGCTGGGGCGTGCCGATCGAGCGGTTCCTCGTGGCCGGCGACTCGGGCAACGACGAGGAGATGCTCCGCGGCAACACACTGGCCGTGGTGGTGGGTAACCACAGCCCGGAGCTGGAACACCTCCGCGACGATCCCCGGATCTACTTCGCGACGGCGCACCACGCCCGCGGCATTCTCGAAGGGATCGACCACTACGACTTCTTCGGCGAGATCCGCTACCCGGTTCACCAGGCTGCCGGGGCGTGAGGGGTCAGCGCCCGAGCCAGGCGCCCAGCAGCTCGATCAGGGCGCCGGGCGCGACGCCGGAGACCCCGGTGCGGATGCGCAGCGTGCACCAGAAGTCCAGCGCGAGCATCTGGAAGGCGTGGATGGGCACGGCGATCCAGAACGAGCGGCACCGCCAGACGAGCGCGCCGAGGACCACCCCGCCCAGGATGGAGAGCAACGCCTCCGGGAGAGGCTTGTTGTAGTGGAGGATGGCAAAAGGCATCGCCTGCACGAAGATGGCGTAGTAGCCCAGCGTGTGGGCGGTGCCGAAGAGGACGAAACCGCGCCAGAGGTATTCCCAGCCGATCCAGTAGAAAAGGAAAAGGGCCTCGTAGACGAAGAAGACACGCCAGTCCAGGGCGGCGGGCTGGTAGTGCGGGTACTTCGCCTGGAAGGCCGCGCCGTCCGAGAGCACCCACGTGCCGAGCAGGACGAGGGGCAGGTAGAGCAGGGCGAGCGTGAGCGCCAGGCGGACGTCGCCCGCGCCGAGGCCGATCTCGTGCGGGCGGCGCCGGAAGAGCACCCGCAGGCAGAGCACGGGAAGGACGAACCCGAAGACGCCCTGCGCGGCGAACCACCAGCCCCAGGCCAGCAACTCACGCCAGGCTTCGGGGAAGAGCGGCGCCAGTTCCGACCGGAACAGCCGGCGGCTGCCGAACTGCATCTGCAGGATGACGAACAGGGCCGCCGCCGCCAGCACGAACGCCGTCTGCCGGTCGACGGTCCTGGCCGCGTTCACCAGCCGCTGCCACTCGCTCCGGAGCCTCGCTTTCATGCCGTGCGTACGGGTTTGCTCTGGCGGGACGACCCCATGATACGGCGGGCGGGGAAAAGATCCGACCGCATGTCCGGGGCGGGTGTCAGCGGTCCAGCGAGGCCAGGAAGGCCCGCACGCCTTCGGTGTAGCGTGGGGCCGAGACGGCGAAGCCGTCGTTGTGCCGCCCGGCAATCTCGAGAAACGTCTTGGGGCCGGCGGCCGCGTCGAAGAGGGCACGTCCGTGGGCGTACGGTACGATCTCGTCTTCCGGGCTGTGGATGACGAGCACCGGCACCCGGATGCGGCGTATCCGGTCCAGGTTGTCGAACCGGTGGCGGGCCAGCCAGCGTACCGGCAGGAAGGGGTAGTGCCGGGCCGCCACGTCCGGCACCGACGTGAAGGTGGATTCCAGGATGAGCGCCCCCGGCCCGGCGCGTTCGGCGAGCCAGGTGGCCGGCCCGCCGCCGAGCGATCGGCCCAGCAGCAGCACCTCTTCCGGCGCCAGGCCGCGTGTGGCCGTCAGGTAGTGCCATGCGGCGGCGGCGTCCCGGTAGAGCCCTTCCTCGGAGGGCGTCCCCGTGCTTCGCCCGTACCCCCGGTAGTCGAACACGAAGACGTTCAGGCCCAGGCCGTGCCAGACCGAGATGAGCGGCAGCCGGCCCGAGATGTTGCCGGCGTTGCCGTGGAAGAGAAGCAGGGTGGCCCGCGGGTGCTCGGCCGGGATCCACCAGCCGTGGAGTCGTTCGCCGTCCTCGGTTTCGAGCGTCACGTCTTCGTAGGCAAGCCCGTGCGCCGCCGGCGTCGGCCCGAGGTCCGGAGAGGGCAGGAAAAGGAGGCGGTGCTGGAACGTGAAGACGACGAGCACCAGGAGCGCGTAGCCGCCGAGCAGGGTCAGGAGCATGAGGAAGCGGGGTCGCACGAGAGAGCATCACCGCGCATCCGGCCGGGCGCGGGGTCTTTATGCTGAAAAGCCGGTGTCCGACGGCGTAAGGTAACAGCAGCGGGACTCAGTCGCCGTCGGATGCGTCCGGGGGCACGGGGCGGGAAGCCGGCTCCCCGTTCCGGTTGAAGAGCGGGAACTCGCGTAGTCCCTTGGCTTCGTCCAGGAAAAGCTGGCGGTGCGGGAAGGGGATCTCGATGTCGGCTGCCCGGAGGGCCTCGCGCACCTTCTCCACGTATTCATACTTGATCTGCATTTCCTGGAGGGGATTTTTCAGGTAGAGCCGGAGCGACATGTCGACGCTGGAATCGCCGAGGCCCGTGACGACGCATTCCGGCGGGTAGTTCGGGTGGAGCCGGTCGTCCCCCTCGGTCAGCCGGAGGACCA
Organism: Rhodocaloribacter litoris; assembly: GCF_011682235.2. Lineage (NCBI taxonomy): Bacteria > Pseudomonadati > Rhodothermota > Rhodothermia > Rhodothermales > Rhodothermaceae > Rhodocaloribacter > Rhodocaloribacter litoris. The sequence continues at coordinate 3,493,568 of NZ_CP076718.1, forward strand.
CCTTGCGGGCCTCCTCCGGATACTCCTTGTAGGCGATGCCGAAGGGAATCTCGACGCGCAGGATGCCCAGCATCGTGTGGTTGATCAGCTTCTGGTTGATCATCTGGATGTTGGGCATGACCAGGATCTCGTTGTTGAGCGTGCGCACACGCGTCGAGCGCAGGGTGATCTCCTCGACCGTGCCATAGATGCCTTCGATGACAATGCGATCGCCGACGCGGAAGGGGCGGTCCAGCAGGATCGTCACGCCCGAGATGAAATTTTCCAGGGTGTCCTTGGCGGCGAAGCCGACGGCGATGCCGACGATGCTGAAGCCGGCCAGCAGCGCGGTGATGTTGATGTCGAAGTTGGCCAGCACCATCAGCGTGATGAACGAGAGGGCGACGACGCGGTAGGACTTGAGGAGCAGGCTCTGCAGGCCGGGTTCCACCTTCCGGCTGCGCTCGAGCATCCGGTGCAGGATCGAGCCGAAGATGCGGTAGAGGATGTAGAAAAAGATGAAGACGAAGAGGGCGCTGAGCAGCTTCGGGATGAAGGCTACCGCCAGCCCGCCCAGGCCGTCGTAGAGGCGGTTGAGCACCAGTTCCCATTTGCCCTCGATCAGCAGCCGGCCGGTCTCCCCGACCTCCCGGCTGAGGGTACTGATCGCGCCGACGGTGTCGACGGCCGACGTGTCGGCGGCCAGCGTGTCGGGCGCGACCTGACCGGTGTCCGGTGCCGCCTGCTGCGGCAGGACGACCGTGGAGTGGAACGAAAAGGAGGGTTTCATCGGGCCCTGCTATGCGGCGACTTCGTCGAGGACAGGGGTTTTATTCACGGAGCGGCCGTAGAGTTCGGTCAGAAGCCGGAGGCGGTCTGCGATGGGGCGGGTGAGCTGCTCCGGCGTGAAGCGCCAGGTCCAGTTGCCCTGTTCCTGGCCCGGCGTGTTCATGCGGGCCTCGGAGCCGAGGCCGAGCACGTCCTGCAGCGGGACGATGGCGAAGCCGGCCACCGAGGCGAAGAGGGCGCGGATGAAGGCCCAGTGGATCTCGCGCTCGCGGCGGGCGTCGAGGTCGAGGTAAAGGCGGCAGTAGCGGTGGGCCCGCTCGACGGCGGCGGCGTCCTGGGTGCTTTTCGTTTCGTGCCACCACCCGACGACCGTGTCGTTGTCGTGGGTGCCGGTGTAGGCGACGAGGTGGTGCCGGTAGTTGTGCGGGAGGAAGTCGGCATCGGCATCGCCGTCGAAGCCAAACTGGAGGATGGCCATGCCGGGAAACCCGAAGCGGTCCATCAGGGCCGTGACCTCGTCGGTGATGACGCCCAGGTTTTCGGCCACGACGGGCAGCTCGCCCAGTTCGTGCCGGAGCGTTTCGAACAGGTCGGCCCCCGGCCCTTTCACCCATCGCCCGTTGACGGCGGTTTCCTCGGAGGCCGGAACCTCCCAGTAGGCTTCGAAGCCCCGGAAGTGGTCGAGCCGGACGAGGTCGACTTCCGAGAGGATCTTATGCATGCGCCGGGTCCACCAGGCATAGCCGTTTTCGGCCATGACGTCCCACCGGTAAAGGGGGTTGCCCCAGCGTTGCCCGGTTTTGCTGAAGTAGTCCGGCGGAACCCCGGCCACGACGGTGGGGTTGCCGTGGGCGTCGAGGGCGAACAGGTGGGGGTTGGCCCACACGTCGGCGCTGTCGTGGGCGACGTAGATGGGCAGGTCGCCCATGATGCGGATGCCGCGTTCGTTGCAGTAGGCTTTGAGGGCCTGCCATTGTTCGTGGGCGAGGAACTGCCAGAACCGGTGCATGCGGATCTCGGTGGCGTAGGCCTGCCGGGCCCGGGCCAGGGCCTCGGGCCGGCGATGGGCCAGCGCGGGATCCCAGGCCGTCCACACCTGTTCTCCGTGGACCTCCTTCAGGGTCATGAACAGGGCGAAGTCGTCGAGCCAGGCGGCGTGCCGGGCACAGAAGGCCTCGAAGTGGGCGGGGTCGAGGAGGCCGGCCCCGGCCTCGAAGCGGCCGAAGGCCCGGCGCAGCAGGGCCGTCTTGACCGGGATGACGCGGTCGAAGTCCACCCGGCCGGCAGGAAAGGCGGGCAGGCCGGTGAGGTCGTCCGTGTTCAACAGGCCCTGTTCGCGTAGCCGTTCCGGGCTGATGAGCAGCGGGTTGAGGGCAAACGTGGACAGGCCCGCGTAGGGCGAGAAACCATAGCCCACCGGGACGAGCGGCAACACCTGCCAGATCCGCTGGCCGGTCTGTACGAGAAAGTCCGCGAACTGATAGGCGGCGGGGCCGAAGTCGCCGATGCCGTAGGGGCCCGGCAGGGAAGTGATGTGAAGCAGCAGACCGCTGGAACGTGTCAGTTGCATGTAAGAAACGATCAATAGGCCGTAACGGCCCGTGGAAAATTAGCCGTGGAGGTGCAAGGATAAGGAAATTTAGCCCGACCCGGGCTGTGATGAGAGGTTTCCTCCGGGGATCGTCCCGTTTTTCGGCGCTATTCGCCAAGATTTAAACGTGATAACGGGGTCGGTTACCTGCCCGCGGTTGCGTAACCCGCTGCCGTCCGGGGCGTAACAACAGGCCCGCAAGCCCACCGACCGTCTTACGACTGCCCTATGCAAGACCTGCTCGCGATCCTGACGCCGGCCGACTGTGCGTATCTGATCGGCCTTATCGACAGCAACGTGAACCTGACCGACGCGGGCAGGCTGCGTCGCCTGCTGGCCGAGGTGGAGGCGCACGACACGCCGGCGACGCGTGCCGCCCTGAACCGGCAGCTCGAGCGGGAGATCCGCTACCTCGGAAGTTCCGAACTGCTCTACTGGGCCCGTTATGCGACGGGCCGGGAGCCGGGTGCTCCGTTCCAGCACGTCGTGCGGGACGTGGCGAAGGCACTCAAGGTGGACCCGCCGCGTCCCGGTACGGCCCGCGAACAGGTCGAGGCGGTCGTATCGCAGTATGTCACGCAGCAGTTTGCCGGCCTCTCCCCCGGGGAGCAACAACGCCTGCTCGAAGAACTGGGCGTCGAGCGGGAGAAGGCGGCCGCGTTCCTCAAACGCTCGGCGGGGGTCTTTGCCCTGCCGCTGCTCATTCAGGCCTTCAACACGATCGTCGTCGAAGGGCTTATCAAGCGGATCATCTTTGGCACCATCGCCCGGATCATCGGGGCCCGGCTCGCCCGGCAACTCTTCCAGCTCATCGCCGGGCGCTTCCCGTGGTGGGTAGGCTGGATCGGTCCTGCCGCCTGGACGATCTCCATCGGCTGGACGGCGCTCGACCTGCAGGGGCCGGCCCTGCGCCAGACCGTCCCCATCGTGCTTTACCTGGGGCTCTGCTCACTCCGCGAGCGGATGGCCTCGACGCCGGCCTCCGCCCCCGGCGGTTCCGCCCCGGCGTAGTGTGCCTGGAACCGGGCGTAGAGGGTCTCCAGCAGCGCTTCGGCCTCACCGGCCGGCAGGTCGTGGATCACGGGGGCGGCGAAGCCAGCGACCCCGGCCGTGTCCACATAGACGGAGCACAGCCCCAGCCGTCGCTGGAACAGCGAGGCCGTCAGATAAAAGACTTGAAACTTCTCGACGGGCAGGACCCAGACGTGGTGCCGGAGGACGCCGCGCCGGACGAAGAGCCGTTCGCCCGTGAAGACGTACCCGTGGCGCCGGAAGGCCAGCCAGGCATAGAGACCGACGAGCGGCAGGGCCGTCAGGCTCCACCAGGCCGGCGTCCAGAAGAGGGCCGTGCCGGCTGAGAGCAGCAGCAGCGCCAGGGTCCAGCGCACGAAGACGCGGCGGGCATGCAGCGGCGAGACGGAACGAAACGTCTCGGGCAGGTGAAAGGGCAGCATGGGCCGGGCCACCGCCTCGATCTCGTCGAGACGTGCGAAGGGAGCGGCCACCTGATAGCCCTGCTCCCGCGGGTCGAATCCCATCGTTTGCAGCTTCAACTCCCACCATCCGAAGCGCTGCATCAGCGGGTTGGTACGCAGGATGAGGGCCTGAACCTTGCGAAAAGGGATGGTGTTCTCCGAGACGGTCAGCAGGCCGTGCCGCTTGTGCAGTTTGCCCGGCTCGTACCAGAGCCGGAAGCCGTAGTACTTGCCCAGGTTGACGGCGATGCCGGTGAGCCAGGACAGGAGCGCAGCCAGGAGGGCAAACAGGAAGGCCGTCAGCCAGGGCGCGTCGGCGGCGCGGGTTATCAGCGGCCGGAGCGCCCCCCGCGAGAGCCAGAGCGCAATGGCCTCCGGATCCGGGTCGAAGTACTGGAGCAGGGAGAAAGCGACGGCGATGTAGAGCAGGGAAAACCGGAAGGCGCCCGAGAGCAACACCCGGCGCAGCGACAGGCTAAGCCCTGTCGTCTCCGGCGTGGCCTCGCCCGTCTCCGGCGTCGTGGCCGGTGGACCGGCGGCCGCCTCCGGTGCGTCCGTGCGGTGTTGCTGGTAGACCCGGACGATCCGCCGGATGGCGTGGGCCTCGGGCACCGACACGTATTCGAGGACGCCCTCGGTGGCTGCGCTGCCGGCCGTCTGTACCTTCACCTTGGCCAGGCCCAGCAACCGGGCCAGCAGCCGCTGCTCGATCTCGATGCTCTGGATGCGCTCGATCGGGATGTTGCGGTGCTTGCGTGTGAGCACCCCGCTCTCGATGATCAACTCGCGGGGGGTGATGCGATACCGAAAACGGTGGTAGTAGAGGACGATCCAGGGCAGGGCGATCACGCCGTAGATGATGGCAATGACCAGGTTGATCCAGGCATCCCGGTCCGGGTGGCGAAGGAACGGCAGCAACAGGAAGAAAAGGGCCGGCAGGCTCACGACCAGACGCTGCACGAGCGTGAGCGGGTGCAGCCGCCGGGCTTCCCGGTAGGAGGCCGGATCCACGGGCGAAGACCCCTGCCCGTCACTCCGGGACAACACGGGGACCGGCGGCACGTCAGACGACATCTTCCTCCAGGATATAGCGTTTCATGGCGTCGCGCAGCTTTTCGGCTTCCTCGTACCGCAGCCCGGGCAGCACGATTTCACTGCTGCGGGCGCCCGCCGTGTGCACGACGAGCCTTCCGAGGCCGAATTCACGCTCGATGACGTCCTGAGAGACGTCCAGGTGCTGGATGCGGCGCAGGGGCACGATGGTGCGGACCCGGTTGAAGAGGCCACGCTCGAGGTAGAGCTCCTCCGGGCGGAGCGCGTAGCGCCAGAAACGGTAGCGCAGCGGGGGCACGATCAGGCACAACGCCAGCCCGGCCGCAAGCACCAGGGCGGTCGTGAGGCCGAAGGGCAGGGGAAGGTCTCCGTCGAACAGGTTGAGCACCTCATAGGCCAGCGTGCCGAGTGTGGCAACCCCGGCCACCATTCCCAGCTTGAGGCGCCAGACGTTCAAAACGGCTCGGTCGAGAGGGTGCATCGCGTGGTGTTCATGAACCTCCAGTCAGTTCGGCCAGCAGCTGGCGGGCCTTTTCCCGGTTCCGGCGGTCCTGGCTGGTAAACGGCGGCAGGGCGAGGACCCGCCGCAGATGCGGAATCGCCAGCGATGCCCGGTCCATGGCAAGATAGGTCATGGCCAGTTCGTAATGGGCGATCACCAGCGTGGAGTCGAGGGCGAGGGCCCGCTGCAGCATGGCGACGGCATCCTCCTTCGAGCCGGAGGGAACGTCGCCGAAGAGCACCTTCGCAAACGTGCGCTGGACCCAGCTCAGTTCGGACACCTCCCGGTAGAAGATACCCAGGGCCACGTAGGGCAGCGCATACGTCGAGTCCAGCTCGATGGCTTTTCGGGCATAGGTTTCCACCGCCCGCCCGATGCGCACCTTCTCCTTACCGCCCCTGAAGCGTGCCAGGTTGCCGTTCGTGGCAGCCAGGAAGAAGTACGTCTCGGGGCGTTCCGGGTGGTGCTCGCGAAGCTGCTCGGCGAACGCGACGGCCTGCACGAAGTGTTCCTCGGCCGCCTGTTTCGAGCCGGCGGCCAGCAGGTCCTGCGCCAGGTCGTTGTGGGTGCGTGCCAGCCGCAGGAGGACGTCAAAGCTTTCGGGTGCCCGGGCATAGGCGCTCCGGTAGGCGTCGAGCGCGGCCGCATGGTCGAAGCGCCGGTAGAGGGCGTCGCCGCGTGAGAGCAGGGCCGCCACCGTGGTGTCGCCACCCACCGGTGCAGCGGGTACCTGACCCCGCAGCGGGACGGCCGGGACGAGCATCAGGCCGGCGGAGGCCCAGAGCCAAAGCGCCTTCAGAGAAGAGAGCATGTCGGAAAAGAAAAGGACGTTGCCGGCCCATCAGAACGAATCAGCGGCGGGCAGGTTCGCCCGGCCGGGGGGACTCCGGGCCGGTTCCGGCCTGAGATGGTGCGGGAGGCCGTTCTTTTTTTCGTACTCCCGTAACGGAAACAAACCCGGAAGAAACCCATCTCAACCTCGTCGCCTATGTGCTGTTTATGTGCAGGCATGCCGTTCGTCTCACCCGACCCCGTTTACCCATGATCGACCTGAAAGCCCCCGTCTCGACCGACGCCGACCGCTCCCCGGAGGCCGCCGCCCTCGCCACCCGGTACCGGGACGTGCGCGCGTTTTCCGAAACCCTCTGCCGGCCGCTCGTCACGGAGGACTACGTGATCCAGTCCATGCCCGACGTCAGCCCGACGAAGTGGCACCTGGCGCACACGACCTGGTTCTTCGAAACCTTCGTCCTGAAGGAGCACGACCCCGCGTACGAACCCTTTCACCCGGCCTATGCCTACCTGTTCAACTCGTACTACGTGCAGGCCGGGGAGCGCTTCTATCGCCCGCACCGGGGCCTGCTCTCGCGCCCGACCGTCGAGGAGGTCTACCGCTATCGCGCCCACGTCGACCGGCACGTGACGGCGCTGATCGAAGGGGCCGGCCCGGCACGGCTCGAGACCATCGCTCCCCTCGTCGAGATCGGACTGCACCACGAGCAGCAGCATCAAGAGCTGATCCTGACCGACCTCAAACATGTCTTTTCGATGAACCCGCTGTATCCCGTCTACGCCGAGCGCCGGGCCGTGGAGGACGCGGCAGCGCCCGGGGACGGCATGGACTGGGTCGTCTTCGAGGAAGGGCTCTACGAGATCGGGCACGACGGGCGCGGCTTCGCCTACGACAACGAGGGCCCACGCCACCGCCGCTTCCTGCAGGCCTTTGCCCTGGCCGACCGGCTCGTGACGAATGCCGAGTACCTGGCCTTCATGGAGGACGGCGGGTATGAGCGGCCCGAACTGTGGCTCTCGCTGGGCTGGGCCACCGTGGAGGAACGCGGCTGGAAGGCCCCGCTGTACTGGGAGCGGCGTGACGGGACGTGGTACCACTACACCCTCGGCGGCTTCCGGCTCGTCGACCCGGCCGAGCCGGTGTGCCACATCAGCTATTTCGAGGCGGATGCCTATGCCCGGTGGGCCGGTGCCCGCCTGCCCGAAGAGCAGGAGTGGGAGGTCGCGGCCTGCGGCCTGCCCGTCGAGGGCAACTTCGTGGAGCAGGGGCATTACCATCCCGTGCCGGCCCCGGCGCCGGGCGGCCTGCGCCAGATGTACGGCGACGCCTGGGAGTGGACGCGCAGCGCCTACAGTCCCTATCCCGGCTACACACCCCCGCCCGGTGCCCTGGGCGAGTACAACGGCAAGTTCATGTGCAACCAGTACGTCCTCCGGGGCGGCTCCTGCGCCACGTCGCAGACGCACATCCGCCCCACCTACCGCAACTTCTTCCCGCCCGACGCCCGCTGGCAGTTCTCCGGCATCCGCCTGGCGAAAGACGTCTGAACCGGCACGGTGCTTTCCGGAAATCTTTCTTCTATGCCTGAACAGAATCACGGCGTGGCCGTCCTGGACACCCGCCCCCGGCCCGCCGACACGCGGGCCGAGGTGCTCGACGGGTTGCGGCGGCCGCAGAAAACGCTGCCTTCGAAGTATTTCTACGACGAACGCGGTTCCCGCCTCTTCGACGAGATCACCCGGTTGCCGGAGTACTACCTGACCCGTACCGAACTCGACATCATGACGCGGTACGTGGCGGAGATGGCGGCCTGCCTGGGACCGCGCTGCCTGCTCGTCGAGTACGGCAGCGGCAGCAGCCTGAAGACGCGTATCCTCTTGGATCACCTGCCGGACGTGGCCGCCTACGTGCCCGTGGACATCTCGCGGGCGCACCTGGAGGCCGCCGCCGCCCGGCTCGCGGAGGAGTATCCCGGCCTGCGCATCCTGCCCGTCTGCGCCGACTACACGGCTTCGTTCGAGCTCCCGGACCCCGGCGTCCCCTTCCGCCGCGTGGCCGTCTACTTTCCGGGCTCCACCATCGGCAACTTCACGCCGGAGGAAGCCCGCGCCTTCCTCGAGCGCATTGCCGGCGTGGCCGGACCGGGCGGCGGCCTGCTCATCGGCGTGGACCTGCGCAAAGACCCGGCCGTCATCGAACCCGCCTACAACGATGCTCGGGGCGTCACGGCCGCCTTCAACCGGAACATCCTCGTGCACCTCAACCGGCTGCTCGGGGCCGGCTTCGACCCGGAGGCCTTCGCCCACCACGCCTTCTTCAACGAGGCCGAAAGCCGCGTCGAGATGCACCTGGTGAGCCTGAAAGACCAGTGCGTCCGCCTCGACGGCGAGGCCATCCCGATCCGGCGCGGCGAGACGATCCTGACCGAATACTCGTACAAGTATACGCCGGAGGCCTTCGCCACCCTGGCCGAAAGCGCCGGTTTTCGCGTCGAGCGGGTGTGGACCGACGAGGCTCGCTATTTCAGCGTGCAATACCTGTGCGTTCGCTGACGAGGCCCTGCGCCGGTCGTGGCGCGTTCGTATCTTCGGGTCCGATGCCGGTCCCCTCGGCGGGCACCGGGCTTTCTCACGGGAGGACGACATGGCGCATCCCTGGCACGACATCCCCATCGGTCCCGAGGCCCCGGAGCTTTTTCAGGCGGTCATCGAGATCCCGCAGGGGGGCAAGGTCAAGTACGAACTCGACAAGGAGTCGGGGCTGCTTCGCGTCGACCGGGTACTCTATTCGTCGGTCATCTATCCGGCCAACTACGGTTTCATTCCGCGGACGCTGGGCGACGACAACGACCCGCTCGACGTGCTGGTGCTGATGCAGGAGCCCGTGGCCCCGCTGAGCATCCTGCGCGCCCGCCCCATCGGCCTGATGAACATGCTGGATCAGGGGCAGAACGATGAGAAGATCATCTGCGTGCACCTGGACGATCCGGCCTTCAACGGCTATTACCACATCTGGGAGCTGCCCGAACACCGGCTCCGCGAGCTGAAACGCTTCTTCCTCGACTACAAGAAGCTGGAGGAAAAGGAGGTGCTCGTGCAGGACTTCCTCGGCCCCGACAAAGCCCGCGCCGTGGTGGCCCAGGGGATGAAACGCTACCGGGAGATTTTTCTCAGGCCGGCGCAGGAGGAAGAAGCCGGGGGCGGGACCTGAAGGCGGCGGGACGGGGTGCTCAAAAAAAACGACCAGCCTATCATGGCAGACGTGATCGACTACCGGATTCTCGGCGACGACATGCAGGTGGTGGTGATCGAGCTCGATCCCGGCGAAGGCGTGCGGGCCGAGGCAGGAGCCATGCTCTTCATGAGCGACGGCGTTCGGATGCAGACCGGCACGGAAGGGGGCCTGTTCAAAGGATTCAAACGGGTGCTCACCGGCGAGAGCTTCTTCATCACCACCTTCATGCAGGCAGGCTCGAACCGGGGGACGGTGGCCTTCGGAGCACCCTATCCCGGCAAGATCATCCCGATCGATCTGGCCGAGCACGGAGGGGCTTTTCTCTGCCAGAAGGATGCCTTTCTGTGTGCGGCCCGGGGTGTCGAGATCGAGGTGGCCTTCACGAAACGGCTCGGGGCCGGGCTCTTCGGAGGGGAAGGCTTCATCCTGCAGCAGCTCTCCGGAGACGGGATGGCTTTCGTGCATGCAGGCGGCACGATCATCCGGCACGACCTGGCCCCCGGCCAGACGCTCCGCGTCGATACGGGCTGCCTGGCTACCTTTTCGACGACCATCGACTATGACATCCGGTTCGTCGGTGGCTTCAAGAATGCGCTCTTTGGCGGCGAGGGGCTGTTTCTGGCCCACCTGACCGGTCCCGGCGTCGTGTACCTGCAGAGCCTGCCCTTCTCGCGCCTGGCCGACCGCATCTACGCCGTGGCGCGTGCCGGCCAGGATCGGGAAGAACGGAAAGGGGTGGGGGGCAGCGGCCTGTTCGGCGGGCTCATCAGCGGAGACAAGTGGTGACCCGATCGTGGGTGGGCGGGTGCGGAAGGCCCGTCCCCGGACTTTTTCTCACCTTCAACCTGACTGGCATATGCGCATCGTTCTGACGGCTTTTCTGTTGTTTCTGCTCTCGGCCCCCGCCCTTCGTGCCCAGGAGGCGGGATGGGTGGAGGCCTACCGCGGCGTCGCTGACCGCATCATCGACGCGGCTCTGGATGACAGCGCGGCCTTCGACCGGCTGGCCTACCTGGTCGACACGTTCGGCCCCCGCTTCAGCGGGACGCAAAACTTGGAAGACGCCATCGACTGGGTCCTGGCGGAGATGGCGGCCGACGGGCTGGAGAACGTCCGGGGCGAGCCGGTGATGGTGCCCCGCTGGGTGCGCGGCCGCGAGTCGCTCACGCTGCTGGCGCCCCACGAACGGGAGCTGCAGATGCTGGGGCTCGGCGGCAGCGTCGCCACGCCGCCCGAAGGCATCGAGGCGGAGGTGCTGGTGGTGGGCTCGTTCGACGAGCTCCGGGCGCGGGCCGCCGAAGCGGCGGGCAAGATCGTGCTCTACAACGTGCCCTTCACGACGTATGGCGAGACGGTGCGCTACCGCACCACGGGGGCGGTGGAGGCCGCCCGTGCCGGCGCTGTGGCCAGCCTCGTGCGGTCGGTGGGGCCGTTCTCGCTCTACACGCCGCACACGGGCAACTCGCGCTACGAAGAAGGGGTGCCGGAGATCCCCCACGCCGCCGTGACGGTCGAGGATGCGATGATGATGCAGCGGATGCAGGACCGGGGGCAGGCCATCCGCGTGCGGCTCTACATGGAGGCCCGGACGCTCGACGACGTGCCCTCCCGTAACGTCGTGGCCGAGCTCGTCGGGCGCGAGCGGCCCGAAGAGATCGTCGTGCTCGGCGGGCACATCGACTCGTGGGACGTGGGGCAGGGGGCCATGGACGATGCCGGCGGCTGCGTGGCCGCCTGGGAGGCCGTCCGCCTCCTCAAAGCGCTGGGCCTGCGCCCCCGCCGGACCCTCCGCGTGGTGCTCTGGACCAACGAGGAGAACGGCCTGCGTGGCGCGCTGGCCTACCGCGACGCCCACCTCGAGGAGATCGAGAACCACGTGCTCGCCATCGAGTCGGACGCCGGCGTCTTCAAGCCGACGGGTTTCGGCTTCGGGGGGAGCGATGCAGCCTACGAGGTCGTCCGCGCCATCGGTCGCCTGCTCGAACGCATCGAGGCCGGAGCCGTCACGCGGGGCGGCGGCGGCGCCGACATCGGCCCGCTCATGCGCCTGGGCGTGCCCGGCATGGGCCTCTCCGTGGACGGCTCGAAGTACTTCTGGTATCACCACACGAACGCCGACACGCTCGACAAGCTCGACCCCCACGAGTTCAACTTGGCCGTGGCCACGCTGGCCGTGATGGCCTACGTCGTCGCCGAGATGCCCGAACGCCTGCCCCGCGAGGTACCCCCCGGCGGATAAGGCCGCGTTGCGCGCCTGAGCGCAAAAGAAAACACCGGCAGACCCACCTGGGATTGGTTGCTGATCTCCTCAAAGAGACCCGTAACGGGAGGAAGGGGGTGTGCCGGTGCTACTGTCGATTTCTACCCGGCCGGTAGAGGGGGGTTTCCACGTGCTTCGTCGTTGCGTGGTTCGCAAACGAACCGGGCCATACGCAGACCGGCGAGATCATACCGGGGGCGGCTCAAGCGGCTTTGGCAAGGACTTCGAGGGCCGTGCGGTAGGTTTCGTAGTCGGCTTCGGAGAAGAGGACGAAGCGGACCTCGGCGAAGGCGCCGGGCCGGGCCTGGACCTCGTCGCGGACGGTGCGCAGGGCGATGGGGGCGGCCAGCGTGATCGGGAAGCCGTAGGCTCCGGTGCTGATCGAGGGGAAGGCAACCGTCCGCAGGCCGTGCTGGTGGGCCAGGGCCAGGCTGTTTCGGTAGGCGGCGGCCAGGATTTTCTCCTCGCCGTTTCCACCGCCTGTCCAGATCGGGCCGACGGTGTGAATCACCCACCGGGCAGGTAACTCACCGGCAGTCGTGATGACGGCCTCACCGGCGGGCAGGCCGTCCGGATACTGTTCGGTGCGAATCTGCCTGCAGGCTGCCAGGATGCGCGGGCCGCCGCGCCGGTGGATCGCGCCGTCCACGCCGCCGCCGCCCATCAGGCTCGAGTTGGCCGCATTGACCACGGCCTCCACGTCCTGTTCCGTGATGTCGCCCTGAACGAGGCGCAACGTCGTGTTACCGATCTGCAGCGTATCCATGGTGCGTTTTCACGGTTTGCTCCGGGGGACGGCATCGTCCGAAGAGAAGATTTGCGGGTTGCATGCGATGACGAGATGCCGGTCGCGTATATTACGGGCCGTGGAGGCTTCGGTTCGCTCACTGGAACGGGCGGAAAGGTTGACGGATTGCTGAAAAAAGTGCACATTGGAGCCGGTTCAAAAAAACCCTCCGTGGGGGGCTTTGAACTTATAAAAGGGTCTCGAAATGCCGAAACAAGAGACAGCTCGCACGCACCCTTGGGCGTAGATTCAGGTTTTTTTCTGTAGCGAGCCTGTATGGAGCCCCGAACGGGCCGTAGGGAGAAGTTCGTCGGGCCAGTTGCATGAACGGTAGGGGAAGTGCGCGTATTGCGGCGGCGGGTCTGTTCCCGGGGGTACCCCCAGCGCGGATCATCCCTGCCCTCCTCTTTCGCTACCGGTGTTTGATAACTTTGAAAACTACGGGCCGGCTTTATGAGAAACGCATGCTGTTTGTGTCTTGCCGCGCTGGGATGGTTCTCCGGTTGTGCCATGTCGCCGGAGCCGGAGATTCCTCTTGCTGCCGTTGAGCCGCTTGCGCTGGAGGCGGCGCCCGGCAGCAGTTCACCTCACCTGACCGTCGGGCCGGACGGGACGGTCTACGCCGTGTGGATCGATCCGGTGGAAGAGGACCGGCATGCGCTCCGCCTGGCCACCTATGCACCCGGGGATACGGCCTGGAGCATCCCGCGGACCATTGCTTCGGGAGCGCGCTGGTTCGTCAACTGGGCGGATGTGCCGTCGCTGGCGGTGGGGGCGGACGGTGTGCTGGTGGCGCACTGGCTGGTCTATAACGGAACCGAACGGTATGCCTACGGCGTCAGGGTGAGCCGCTCGGCTGACGGCGGCGCCACGTGGAGCGCTCCGGTATGGCTCCACGAAGACGACAGTCCCACCGAGCACGGCTTCGTCTCGATGGTGCCCGTGGCGGGGGGGGCCATGCGGGTCGTCTGGCTGGACGGCCGCCTGTTTGCCCGGGGCGATCGCACCATGACCCTGCGCGGGCGCCTGCTGCATGCCGACGGGTCGTTCGGCCCCGAAGCCCTGCTCGACGAGCGCGTCTGTGAGTGCTGTCCCACGGCGGCCGTGTCGCTGGACGACGGCGCCGTGCTGGTCGTCTACCGGAACCGCACCGGGGAAGAGGTGCGGGACATCTGGCGCGTCCGTTTCGACGGCACGGCCTGGGGTTCCCCGGCACCGGTGCACGAAGACGGCTGGGAGATCACCGGATGCCCGGTCAACGGCCCGGCGGTGGCTGCCCGCGGCAAGCAGGTCGTTGTGGCGTGGTTCACCGCCGCCGGTGAGGTGCCGCATGTGAAGGCGGCCTTCTCCGAGGACGGCGGCGAGACCTTCGGGCCGCCGGTCCTGCTCGACCAGGGCCAGCCCACCGGGCGGGTGGATGCCGTCTTGCTGGACGACGGCACGGCCTTCGTGAGCTGGATCGAGGGGAAAAGCGCCGGCGAGGAAGCCGGCCTCTATGCACGCCGGGTGACGCCCGACGGCCGGACGAGCGAGGCCGTGCTGCTGATGCCGTCGACGACGTCGCGGGCCGGCGGCTACCCCCGCATGGTTCACGCCGGGCAGGAACTCGTCTTTGCCTGGACCGAGCCCGGCACACCCGGCCGCGTCCGCTCCGCCCGGGCCCGGCTGGGGAACTGATCCCCTTTCCGCCCGGGGACGCCCGCAGGTCGTGGTGGGGTTGCAGATCGGAGGTGGCTTCGTGTTCCGGGGTGAACCGGTCGTTGGGGGCCTCAGAACGGGATCTCGTCTTCGACCTCGTCCGGGACGCGCTCGTGGGTGAGCGGGCGGATGCCCCGGGGGGAGAAGCCAAACAGGTCTTCCGGGGAGAAGATGAGGCGGAAGTCGTGCTCGGTGAAGAAGGGTTCGAACTTGCGGGCGAACTCGTCGAGGCGTTTGAGGTAGTAGGCGGTGTTCTCATCGGGCCGGGCGGGGTCCCATTCCCCGGCGAGGCGGGCGTTTTCGAAGCCGGTGACGTGGGCGCCGGTTCCGGCGATGTAGTACGTGACGCGGTCGCCCTTGCGCACGGGCTGGCCGGTCGTCTCGGCCCGGCGGCGGGCCAGTTCGTACGCGGCGGCCCGGGGGCGCTTGCCGGCGGCCACGTCGGCCTCGTACTGCTCGAGTGTGTCTTTGAGCGTCTCGGTGCGGGCAAAGTCCTCCACGCCGTCCCAGGCGTGGGCGGTGATGCGGTCCCGGTAGGCCAGGTAGAGATCGTGCAGGCCCTGGATGTCTTCGTCGAGCAGGAGGCGGACGGCCTCGCGGACGAAGCGCCGGCCGAAGCGCTCCGTCGAGCGGGAAACGAGCGAGGAGCCCTTGAAGCGGAGCCGGTCGTCGTAGGTGAGCAGGGCGTAGTTCTTTTTCTTGTACGAGAGCATCTTCTTGAAGCGCCCGTCGAAGCCGATCCGGATGCCGGGAGGCATGGCTTCGTTCAGTTGCCGGACGAAAGCCCGTTCGGCGGCTTCTCCCGCAACGCCCGGCGGGGGGACGAAGAGCACGCCGTCGGTGTCCACTTCCACCACCCGTCCGCCGGCTTTGCGGATCAGTCCGATGATCCGGCGCAGGAGCTGCTGGCCGGTCGTCGCCACGCGGTCGGCTTCGGCGAAGTCGTTGAAAAGGGCCAGGCTGAACCCGAGGTGGCCGTAGAAGCTATTGATGATGTTCTTGTACGAGGTCTGGCGGGCGTCGAGTTCGCTGCGCAGTTCTTCGGACGGGGCCGTCTTCATCCGGTGTTTGGCTTCGAGGCGCAGTTCGGTCAGGCGGCGGAGGAGTTCGGGAAAGAGGCCGAGGGCGTCGCTCCGGGGGCGGACGTCGTACTGGAGCATGATCGACGGATAGAGGCTTTCGACGTCGGCGTAGACGATCGGGCCGGTGACGCCGGTGATGAAGACGTCGGTGTAGCCGCCGGCCGTCTGGCTGCCCCACTGGCTTTTCGGCAGGCTGTGTCGCCGGCGCAGGTATTCGCGCACGAAGAGGGCCTCGATCTTGGCGGCCGGGCCGGTGCGGGCCACCTGGCCGTAGGGCATCGGGAGCATCTGCGTCAGGTAGAACGTGGAGCCGGAGAGGTGGCGGGCCAGGCGCTCGGTTTCGGTCACGTCGTCGAGGGCATAGGCCAGCAGCCGGGCCGGGTCTTCCCGCCAGGCGCGGGCCAGTTCGGGGCCTTCGACGTAGGTGCGCTCCTTGGCGGCGAAGCCGAAGTAGCGGGCGGCGGCCTTCAGCCCGTAGCCGGGCAGGTCGCGCTTGAAGACGTCGTAGCTCATCACCTGGAAGTAGGTGTCGACGATGTGCCGGCCGGGGATCTCGAAGGCGGGGAAGTCGACGGTGCGTTCGGCGAAACGCATGCTGGAGGGGAAGACGCGGGGGGTGCTGCCATCGCGGCCCAGGGTGAGGGCCAGGCCGTGCCGCTGGCAGCGGGCCTGCAGGTAGGCCAGGTCGAAGGCGTAGACGTTGTGGCCCTCGATCACATCCGGGTCGCGCTCGCGCACGAGTTCGATGAGGCGGCCGAGCAGCGCGGCTTCCGTCTCGAAGGCCTCTCCGTGGGCCACCGTCACGCCGGGCGCCCGGTGGAGTAGCCGTCGCCAGCCCCGGTTGTCCGAGAGGGCGACGATGACGACGGCGTCCCCGGGGCGTTCCGCCAGCGGGAAACCGTGCTCGGTGTAGACCTCGATGTCGAGCTGGAGCCGGTGCAGGTCGTCGAACGTCATCTCCTTGAAGCACGTCCGGCCGGTCTGCATCAGGTACTGCTGTGCCGGGTTGCCGACGAGGTAGAGCGCCTCCGGCCGGCTTTCGCGGCGCTCGGTGCGGCGCTCTACGTGGCGCACGGCGTCCCAGTAGGCTGTCCACGAGGAGAAGACGACCAGGAAGCGGAAGAAGTTGTCCCCGGCGAGTCGCTGGAAGCGGAAACGCTCGCGGGGAAACCCGTTCAGCAGGGTGATGTCGCTGAGGAAGAAGAAGGGGAAGAAGGGGGCCGTCTCCGTTTCGATGTGGCGGCCGTCGGGGCTGCGCCGGTAGACGCGCACCCGGGCCGCGTCGCCGTCGAGCAGGGGCTGGACGTCCACGATGCGGGGCGTCGCATCCTTACCGAAGAGGGCGATGTCCGTCGGGGAGCCGGAGGCAGGGAGCGGGTGGGACACACGCAGGGGATCCGGTTGGCAGATACGGGAGAAGAACGCGCCAGGCGCCGGTTCGTTCGGGGCGTGTGGGCCGGCGCCGGCGGCGGCCGTGCTCTCAGAAGTCGACGCGGAGGCGCACGTTGACGGTGCGGGGAGTCAGGCGGGTCGGGATGCGGGTCCAGATGCCGGCGGCGTCGGGCACCCAGGTGTATTCGACCGTGTTGACCATGTTGAAGACGTTGAGGATCTCGCCCGTGAGTTCGAGCCGCACCGGCCCGCTGATGCCGTGTTCGAAGACGGCGATGTGTTTCGTCAGCCCCATGTCGAACCGGAAATAGCGCGGATAGCGGGCCGAGAAACGCTCGCCGGGAACCTGCGTGACGAGGTTCCCCACCTTCGGTCCGGGGCGGGGCGGGGTGTAGGGCAGGCCGCTGCCGAAGAGCGTGCGGAGGTGGATCTTCCAGGTCGTGTCCCCGGGGATGTAGTCCTGGACGAAGAGCGAGACCGTGTGGCGCTGGTCCGTCGGGCGGGGGATGGAGCCGTCACGATATTCGTCGACGAACGCTTCCTTGAAGCGCTCGCGGGCGACGAGGAAGCTGTAGTTGACCCAGCTCTCGAGGCCCGGCACGAACTCGCCCCGGAGTTGCAGGTCGAAGCCGTAGGCGTAGCCGTCGGCGTCGTTTTCGCCGGAGTAGAGCACCCGGACGTTCTCGATGTCATACGTGATCAGGTCGTGCAGGTCTTTGTAGTAGGCCTCGCCGCGCAGGTAGAAGCGTTGTTTCGGCAGGAAGTGTTCGACGCCGGCGACGAACTGCATCGACCGCTGGGATTTGAGGTTGCGGTTGAGCGCGCCCAGGATCGTTTCGCCGGGCTCCGGCTGGCCCCGCAACTCGCGGTAGGTCGGTGTCTGGTAATAGATCCCCCAGGCGCCGAGCAGCGTGGTGCGCTCGTCGAGGCGGAAGCGGGTGGAGAAGCGGGGTGAGAGGGTGAGTTCGTCGTTGAAGGAGAAATAGTCGGCGCGGAGACCGCCGGTGAACGTGAAGCGGCCGGGACGGCCGGGCAGGACGTCGAAGCTGTCTTGCAGGTAGAAGCCGGCCTGCCGGGCGCTGAGCGAGGCGCTGTCCTGGAGTTCGTTGGCGACGATACGGATGACGTCGCCGTCGGTGGAGCGGCCGGTGACGGAGGTGGCCTCGTCGAGGCGATCGTTGAAGGTGAGGTGGCGGAAGAAGAGGCCGGCCTCGGCGACGTGCCGCCCGAGCAGCAGTTGCCAGCGGCTCTGGCCGGTCCAGGTCGTCACGCGGACGCGGTTGTTGGCATGCTCTTCCTGCCGGGAGTTGCCGATGGGAAAGAGGCCCTCCCCTCCCTGGGGGTTTTCGCTGCCGGGGTCCACCTGAAACAGCACGGACGATCCGCTGAGCTGGAACACCTCGTCCTCGACAGTATGGAAGTAGGATACGTCGTGTTCGAGGCGGAGCGCCGGGGTGAGCCGGTTCGAGAGGCGCAGCCCGGCGAAGCGGGTGGCGTAGCCGTCGCGTTCCTCGCTGCCGGCATCGTAGCTGATCCAGATCGACTTGAGGTTGGAGGGGGCGCGGCGGCTGTCCTGGCTGAGGGTGCCGAAGAAGGTTTTGCGGGCGCTGGGGTCGAGCGTGAAGGTGTGTTCGGCCCACATCCCGAGGGCTTCGAGTTCATGCCCGGGCGCCAGGGTGAAGGTGAGCAGGGCCTGGAGGTCGGTAAAGTCCGGGTTATAGTCGCCCTGGAGTTCCTGGGTGGCGAAGAACCGCCGGGGGCGGGACTTGCGGAAACCGACGAGCCATCCGAGCCGCCCGTCGAGGGCCGAGGCGCCGCCGCTGAGGCCGGCGTCCAGGAGCGAGGCGTAGGCCGAGCCGCTGAGCGGGGCCCCGGTGCGGTTCGGGCGCCGGTATTGCACGTCGAGGGCCGAGGAGAGCTTGCCGCCGTAGCGGGCCGGAAAACCGCCCGTATAGAACGTCATCCGTTCGGCCAGGTCGATGTTGAGCAGGCTCAGGCCCTCTTGCTCGCCCTGGCGCGGGCGGAAGGGAAGGAAGATTTCGAAGCCGTTGATGAAGATGAGGTTTTCGTTGAAGCCGCCGCCACGGACCGAGTACTGGTTGGAGAGCTCGTTGTTGGTCGCCACGCCGGGCATGGTCTTGAGCGCACGGAGGCCGTCGTTGACGGGCATCGGTATGTCCTGCACGGTGCGCGGGTCGACCTCATAGACGCCGGCTTCTTCCTGGACCGCGCGTCCTTCCACCGTCACCCCCTCCAGTTCGATCGTCTCCGGCGTGAGGACCACGTCCAGGAAGAAGGTTCGATCCCGGCGCACGTGTGCCGAATCCAGGCGGGCGGCAAAGCCGACGGCGGAGAAGCGCAGGAGGTAACGGCCTTCGGGCAACCGGAGGCTGTAACGTCCCTGTTCGTCCGAGGCGGTGCCGAAATTGGTGCCGTTCACCAGCACCGTTACACCGGGCAGGGGCGCACCGGAATCTTTCTCGGTGACGCGGCCGGCTACCTCGCCCCAGTTCTGGGCCAGGGCGCCCTGTGCCAGCGAAAACAGCACAAGCGCAGCAAAAAAACGCATGATCCGATGACGGCGGTTCGAACAGAAGGGGGATGACAGGATCGTAGTATCGGTGCGTCGATATGCGTTCTTTCGCTGGGGGAAAAGAATCTTCGAAGAGGAAGGAGCCGCCGGGGTGCGCCCGAAGCCCTCAAACGGCACGTCGTCGTCAATCGTTCCGGGAACGCGTCCCGCGTGCCTGCCTGGAAGGTAAGCTGCCGGCTCGAGGCCGGCAAGGAAGAAAACGGGCCCCGTGCCGGTTCAGTAGGCCCGTGCGAAGACGACACGTCCTTTCGAGGGTTTGCCGGTGATCATGTCGGTGCCCGGCGTGTCGTCCCGTTCCAGGGGGATGCACCGGATCGTGGCCGTCGTTTCGGCCTTGATGCGGGCTTCCGTTTCGGGCGTGCCGTCCCAGTGGGCCAGGACGAAGCCGCCCTTTTCGTCGAGCACGGCCTTGAAGTCGTCGTAGGTGTCGACGCGGGTGGTGTGGGCTTCGCGGAAAGCCAGGGCACGGTCGAAGAGGTTGCGCTGGATGGCGTCGAGCGTGGCGCGGACGCGTTCCGTGAGGCCCTCCTGGGGAATCGTTTCCTTCTCGCGCGTGTCGCGCCGGGCGAGCTCGACGGCGTGGTTGCGCACGTCGCGCGGGCCCAGGGCCAGGCGAACGGGGACCCCCTGCACCTCGTGCTCGTTGAACTTCCAGCCCGGGCGATAGCCTTCGCGGGCGTCGAGCCGGACGGAGATCCCGGCGTCCCGCAGCGTCCGGGCGATGCGTTCGGCCGCCTCCAGGACGGCGGTGCGCTCGTCGTCCTGCCGGTAGATGGGCACGATCACCACCTGGGTGGGGGCCAGGCGGGGCGGCAGCACCAGGCCCTGATCGTCCGAGTGCGTCATGATGAGGGCCCCGATGAGCCGCGTCGAGACGCCCCAGGACGTGGACCACACGTATTCGAGCTCGTTGTTCTTGTTCTGGAACTGGCAGTTGAAGGCCCGGGCGAAGTTCTGCCCCAGGAAGTGGCTGGTGCCGGCCTGCAACGCCTTGCCGTCCTGCATGAGGGCCTCGATACAATAGGTCTCGACCGCCCCGGCGAAACGTTCGCTTTCCGACTTGAGCCCGCGCAGGACCGGCATCGCCATGTACTCTTCCGCGAAGCGGGTGTAGATGTCGAGGATGCGCAGGGTTTCCTCGAGGGCTTCTTCGCGGGTGGCGTGCGCCGTGTGGCCCTCCTGCCAGAGGAACTCCATGGTGCGCAGAAACAGCCGGGTGCGCATCTCCCAGCGGACCACGTTCGCCCACTGGTTGATCAGGATGGGGAGGTCACGCCAGGACTGGATCCAGCGGCTGTAGGTGTCCCAGATGATCGTCTCGCTGGTGGGGCGCACGATCAGGTTTTCCTCCAGCTTCGAGGCGGGGTCGGGCATGAGGCCCCGCCCGTCTTCGGTCGCGGTCAGGCGGGAGTGCGTCACCACGGCACATTCCTTCGCAAACCCCTCGACGTGGGCCGCCTCCCGTGCCAGGAACGACTCCGGGATGAAAACCGGGAAGTAGGCGTTCTCGTGGCCGGTCTCCTTGAACATGCCGTCGAGCACCCGCTGCATGTTCTCCCAGAGCGCATAGCCGTTCGGGCGGATGATCATGCATCCCCGGACGGGCGAATAGTCGGCCAGCTTCGCATGGCGAACCACGTCGAGATACCACTGCGAGTAGTCTTCGGCGCGAGGGGTGATAGCGTCAGCCATGGTGTACAGTCCTGCGAAGTTTTCAGTACACGGCGGGCCGGAGGGGTGCCTGTACGCCGCCGTAGGCGCCGGCGAGCGACTCGGCCCGGTATTTGCCGTAATTTCAAGCGGAGCCGGGCCGTTACGCCCGGGTATCTGCGCGCGGCTCATACCTACGACGGGGCGGTCCTGCCGGCCGCCCCGGGAGCCGGGCGGGGAATATACCGGCTCGCCTCCGGGTTTTCCAACGCGTTGCCTGCGAGGAACGCTTGAATATGCGAGGGATTATAACGAGGTGCTCGCATCCGAAGCTTCAACAGGGGGGATTGTCATGAGGAGGGTTCCGAAAACGATCGCGCGTTTCCTGGCCGGGTCCGTCCTGCTGCTGGCCGGGCTGGCATTGACCGGCTGCTATACCCAGCTCGCCGTGACCGAGACCTACGACGAGCGGTACCGCGATCCGGACTACGTCGAGGAAGAAGTGTATGAGGAGGACGGGGAGGTGGTCGTCCACAAACATTACTACTACGACGACTGGCATCGGCCCTACCGGTTCCGGCGGTACTTCTACCGGTTCTACGATCCGTTCTACTACGGATTCTACGATCCTTTCTTCTATGACCCCTTCTTCTACGATCCCTTCTATTACCACTCCGGATTTCACATCAGCATCGGTTTCGGCTTCGGATATCCTTACTGGCGTTACCACAGCCCCTGGTATTATCGCCATCACTACGCGTTTTACCCCTACGGGGGCTATTACTGGGATCCGTTCTATTACGGTGGGTCGCGTCTGGTTGTCGTGAAGCCGCCGCGAACGTTCCAGCCGCGGGGCGGCACGCTGGGCCGCAGTATGCTCGCCGACGACCGGGACGGGCGCCGCGGCACGCGGGGCTACGATCGCGGAGAGGCGGGGCTCAACGACCGTCAGGCCGGGCGCAGCGTCGTGCGAACCACCGCCCCGGGCACTTCGGCCGGCAAGGATGAGGCGCCGGCCCGCAGCACGCGCGGCGTCATCCGGTCGACGGATGCACGTGCGGGGCGCAGCACCGACGGGCGGGGCATGTCGTTGCGCGAGCGCTATACGTCCCGCTCCGGCAGCCGGGGGGTCGTCCGGGGCACCCCGCGCGACGAGGCGGACGAGGCGGCGGCCCGCACCTTCTACCGGAATCGCTCGACCTGGATCTCGTCCCGCGGCGAGACGCGGCCGGAGGAGCGCGGCGGCAGCGCCGTACGCAGCCGCACGACCACACGGGGCACCACCGGCAGCTACGTCTTGCCCCCGCGCTCGTCGGAAGGGACGGTGCGCTATGTGCCGCCCCCGTCGTCGGAACAGGTGCGCTCCCGGTCCGAAAACCCTGCGCCTCGCTCGAGCGGGTCGGTGGAGCGTTCGGCCCCGAGCAGCCGTTCGAGCGGGTCGGTGGAGCGTTCGGCCCCGAGCAGCCGTTCGAGCGGGTCGGTGAGCCGCTCCTCCGGCGGTTCGAGCCGTTCCGCCGGGCGGAGTAGCAGCAGCCGCGGCGGGCGCCGGAACAACTGAGCCCGGCGGTACCTGAGAATCTTGCTCAAACGATGAGCCGGGAAAGAGGCCCGTGCGTCCGTGCGGGCCTTTCCTGTGCGCCCCCGTTACAGAATTCCACGCGAGCAATGGAGGGTTGAAATGCGTAACGCGATGTTTTCGAAAGGGTGGTGGTTGCCGGTGCTGGCGCTGGCAACGGCCGGGATGCTGGCGACCACCGCGCATGCCCAGACCGGTGAGGATATCCTGCGGTTCACCGCGCGTTTTCCGGGCGTCGGGCCGGTGATGACGGGGATGGGCGGGGCCGGGGTGGCCGGCGTGGACGACTTTTCCGCCCTCTTCCTGAACCCGGCCGGTCTGGCCTATTTCCGGACCTCGGCCGTCTCCGGGTCGCTTGCCTCGCTCTCGACCGAAGAAGAAGGCGTTTTTCGGGTGCCGGGCACCCGCAATGCCCTGAGCAACGACATCAGCGATACGCAGATGGGGCACCTCGCTTACGTCTATCGTTTCCCGACGCGGCGCGGCAGCCTGGCCTTCGGGGTGGCCCTCGGCCAGGTCAACACCTTCGAACGCGACCTGCTCTTCGAGGGGCGGAACCCCAGCAACTCCATCACCGATTTCTTCATGCCCCTGCCGGGCGAATTCACCCTCGAAGAGGACGAGCAGGGCCTCTTTCCCGTCTTTACCCGGGATCTCTCCTTCATCGCCTTCGAGACGTTCGCCATCGACCTCGATCCAGACCTGGTGCAGGCGGGCGACCCGGTGCCTTTCGTGCCGGCCGTCACGCGGGGGACCGTGGCGCAGGTGGGCAGTGTCACCGAAACCGGGAGCATGCGTGAGCTCAACTTCGGCGGGGCGTTCGAGGCTGCCCGGGACGTGATGGTCGGTCTCTCGGTCAACATCCCCTTCGGCACGTACCACTTCCTCCGGGTCTTCGAAGAAGAGGACATCGACAACGCCAACGACGGCACCGGCGGCACGACCGACTTCGACTTTCTTCGCTTCGAGGAGCGTTTCCGCTCCGAGCTCGTCGGCGTCAACGTGCGGGCGGGGGTGACGGCCCGCCTGGCACCCCAGGTACGGGTCGGCTTCACCGTCGAGACGCCTACCCGCTACGACGTCGACGAGGAGTTCGACACGCTGCTCGAAACCTTCTTCGACAACGGGGACGTGTTCGTCTACGGAGACGAGGCCCGGGAGGACGCCGGCTCGGGTGTCTTCGAGTACGACATCGTCACGCCTTGGCGCCTGGGAGCGGGCCTGACCGTCGAGAACGCCGGCTTTACCCTCTCGGCCGATGCCGAGTTCGTGGACTGGTCGCAGATGGAACTCGAGGCCGATGGTTTCTCTTTCGCCGACGAGAACCGCCGGATCCGCCGGGCCTACGACGCCGTCGTCAACGCCCGCCTCGGGGTTGCCTATACGCTGGGGGCGTTCGTCCTGCGGGGTGGTTTTGCCTACCAGCCCGATCCCCGCACGGCAGACGACGAGGTCGACCGCGACCGCCTGTTCTACGCTGCCGGCTTCGGTTACCGCGTCAACGAGCAGTTCCAGCTCGACTTCGGCTGGATGCAGGAACGCTTCGACGACCAGTACCGCCCCTACGTGGAGGTGACCGACGCCCCGGTGGTGGACGAGCAGGTCGTGCGCAACCGTTTCGTCCTCGGCGTGAAGGTGTCTTTCTAGACGGGTGGCCGGGACGGTGCCGCCGCACCAGACGGGATCGTCGTCGTTCGGGAACGGGTATCGTCGTACCGGTTTGATTATCTTGGCCCTGCAGGACGACCTGGAGCTCCGGCCTTGAACATCCTCGGCATCTCATGCTGGTACCATGACGCGGCCGCCTGCCTGGTGCAGGACGGGCGGATCGTGGCGGCCGCCCAGGAGGAGCGCTTCACCCGGCGCAAACACGATCCCTCCTTTCCGCGCCATGCCATCGCCTATTGCCTGCGCGAGGCCGGTCTGGCCGCCCGGGACCTCGACCTCGTCGCCTTCTATGACAAGCCGTTCCTCAAATTCGAGCGGCTGCTGGAGACGTACGTCGCCACGGCGCCGAAGGGGCTGCGTTCCTTCATCCGGGCGATGCCGCTCTGGCTCAAGCAGAAACTCTGGATCCCCGACCTGATTGCCCGGGAGCTGGACTACGACGGGACCATTGTTTTCCCCGAACACCACGAAAGCCACGCCGCGAGTGCCTTCTATCCTTCCCCGTTCGAGCGGGCCGCCTTCCTGACGGCCGACGGCGTCGGCGAATGGGCCACGACGTCCTACGGCTTCGGGGAGGGAAACCGGCTGCGCATCCTGGCCGAGATCCACTTTCCCCACTCGCTGGGGTTGCTCTACAGCGCTTTCACCTACTTCTGCGGCTTCAAGGTCAACTCGGGCGAATACAAGCTGATGGGGCTGGCACCCTACGGCGAGCCGCGCTACGTCGACGTGATCCTCTCCGAGCTGATCGACCTGAAGGAGGACGGGTCGTTCCGGCTGAACATGGACTATTTCACGTATGCGCACGGGCTGCGGATGACGGGGCGGCGGTTCGCCCGGCTCTTCGGTGGCCCGCGGCGCGTGCCCGAAGGGCCGCTGACCCGTCGCGAGATGGACCTGGCCCGCTCCATCCAGGTGGTGACGGAAGAGGTGATGTTGCGCCTGGCGCGTCACGTGCACCGGGCCACGGGAATGAAGCACCTGTGCCTGGCCGGTGGCGTGGCACTCAACTGTGTGGCCAACGGCCGGCTTCTGCGCGAGACCCCGTTCGAGCAGCTCTGGATCCAGCCGGCCGCCGGGGATGCCGGCGGCGCGCTCGGGGCGGCCCTGATGGCCTGGCACGACTACCTGGGCCGTACCCGCATCCCCGCCGTGCCGGATGCCATGCAGGGTGCCTGCCTGGGGCCCGCTTTCTCCGATGCCGACATCGCCGCCTTCCTCGAACGCGAGGGCGTTCCTTACGAGCACCTGGCCAGCGAAGACGACCTCGTCCGCCGTGTGGCCGCCCTGCTGGCCGCGCAGAAGGTCGTCGGGTGGTTTCAGGGAAGGATGGAGTTCGGTCCCCGTGCCCTGGGCAACCGCTCGATCCTGGCCGACCCGCGCGGGCGTGACATGCAACGCCGGGTCAACCTGAAGATCAAGTTTCGCGAGAGCTTCCGGCCCTTCGCCCCGAGTGTCCTCGCCGGGCGGGCAGGCACCTTCTTCGACCTCGACGTCGAGAGTCCCTACATGCTGCTCGTGGCGCCGGTGCGCGGGGCCCGCATCGAAGGAGAAGGGCTCGAACGGCTGCGCCACATCGACGCCCCCCTTCCCGCCGTCACCCACGTCGACGGCTCGGCCCGCATCCAGACGGTCGATGCGGCCACGAACCCCCGGTTCTATCGCCTGCTCGAAGCGTTCGCCGCCGAGACGGGCTGCCCGGTGCTGGTCAACACCAGCTTCAACGTCCGGGGCGAGCCCATCGTCTGTACGCCCGAAGACGCCTACCGGTGCTTCCGCCGCACCCACATGGACGCGCTGGTGCTGGGTTCCTACCTCGTCACCAAAGAGATGCTGCCCGGGGCCGAGGCGACCGTCCTCACCCCCGAAGCCGTGGCGGCGGCATTCGAACCGGACTAGGCGGGTTCGTGGGCTGCACCGTCCCCTCCCGTTGCCTCGAGGGGCGTTGTCAGCTCGGCCGGGACGGCGTAAAGCACCTCGGCTTCCGGCTCGCCGTCGGCCACCGTGACGCGCAGCGCATGCAGGCCGTAGACCCCCTGCAGGTCTTCCAGTTCGAGGTGCTCTACCGGGTCCTTCAGGTAGCCCGAAGCCTGCAGGTATTCGATGTAGCGAAGGTATTCTTCGGCTTCGCGCGGCTGGGAATAGACGATGGCGATCTTGCCCGGCTGCGTCAGGCGTTCGTCGCGTCCCCGGATGCGGGCCTTGTCGATGCGTTTCTTGACGATCTCGTAGCGGATGTTGTAGGCGCCGTCCACGTCGAAGCGTTTTTCGTCCTGCCGGAAGCGGATCGAGAGCGGCACGTCCTGGACCAGGATCAGGTGGGCGGTCTCCAGGGGGATCGGCAGCTTCGGATGGAGCCGGTTCAGCTCCCAGACGACGCCGCACATCGTCATGAGCTGCCACAGCCGGAGGTTGCGCAGGTAGAGCCGGTCGAACGGCTGTTGCTCGACGAGCGAGGCACCAACGTAGATGTTGTAGTCGACCCCGTCCGTTTTGTACTTCTCGAAGTAGTGCGGGAACATCTGCTGGGCCTGTTCCTCGCGCCGATCGAGGTAGGCCGAGATGGTTTCGTTGATGAGGGTGACGCTTTCTTCGAAGTCCTTACGCTGGCGGTAGAGGATGCCGAGGCCGGGGTCGAGGGCTGTGCGGTAGGCTTCGATCCGCTCGCGTACGCGCTCGTGCATGGTGGCGAGCTGGTCGAAGAGGGATTCGACGTCGTCGCGGAGGAAGTTGAAGATGAGCGTCTCGTCGCCGGAGTGCAGGCCCGAAACCAGCTCGTCGATGTATTTACCCAGGCGGTAGCCCAGCTCGTCGAGGACCGGAAGGGGGCGGTGGGTGCTGGCTTCGATGATGATGCCCAGCGCCATGCCGAGTTGCTCGATCAGATCCGCCTGGATGGCGGCATTCCGGATCGTCGACGAGTCGCGGATGTCCGAGAGGCCGTAGAGCGGGTAGACGTTGTGGAAGACGATGGGCTCCAGCTCGGCGTGCTCGCCCGTCTCTTGCCGCTGCATGTAGGTGAGGGCCGCCTTTCGGAAGCGCCACTCGACCGTGGGGTGGATGGCCGTGTAATGCTTCTTGATGAGGGCCTGTATCCGGTCTTCCTGCTCTTCGAGACTACGCTTCATGGCGGTGGCGAGCAGGGTGATCACCTCGTCGAGCACCACGGCGTTGGCGGCGTTGACCGCCCCGGGGCGGGGCGAGGCCAGTTCGAGCAGGCCCAGCAACTGGTCCTCGTACCAGAGCGGGGCGATGACCAGGTTGCGCAGGTGCTGCTGGCGCAGGTGTTGTTCAAACCCTGTGCAGACCTCGCAGGTTTGCAGGTCGGTGACGATGAGTGGCTGCCGCATCTTCAGGGCCTGCACGTAATAGGAATGGCACTGGTCCTCGCAGGCCGGCAAGGTGTCCTCGCTCATGAGCAGGCTGCGCCCGACGGCGCGGGCGCCGGTGATGGCCTCGCCGTTGTCGCGCAGGAAGCCGATCAGGCCGACCTGGAGCTGCGGGGCCCGCAGGAGCATCCGCAGCCGCGTCTGCAGCGTGTCGATCCGGTCGACCGACGTGAGGGCCTCGCGCTGGAGCAGGTCGTCTTTGAGCAATGACAGGATCTGCTGCACGGTCACGTCCACGGCCGTCAGGATGGTGAAGCCGTGGAAGACGAACTGCTCGGGCGGGAGCCACTCCTGCCAGAGGTTCTGGTTCATCGGGTCGGCCAGCAGGCGCTGGATCTGTTCCTCGGAGAGCGGCTTGAACGGCGCGCGCGTCTCGATGTCGATGAACCGGGTGTCGGTGCTGATCTTGAAGTGCCGCTTGAGCCCCGTCTGCTCGTCCGTCGTGGTGACGATGAGCGGAAAGTCGATGCAGCTGTCGATCCCGTAGAACCGGTTCAGGATGTGGTGATAAGCCAGCATCGTCTTCATGTGGTTCATCTCCCCGGGATCGAAGGGTTGCCCGTTGATGAGCAGGTCGTCCTGCAGGTGTTCCAGGAGCTTGAGGCGGGCGAAGGCGGGGGTGGCGTAGAAGCTGACCAGGTCGAACGGGACGAAGGCGGCGGCGTGGGTCTGTTCCCACAGGGCCATCGGGAAGACGGCCGTCATCATCAGGTCCAGCAGTTCGATGTGTCGTTCGAGCGGGGCCAGGTCGGTGATGGGCTCGCGCAGGTCGGGCGCCTCGTCCAGCATGGCGAGGATGGTACGGCCCAGCGCCGCGCGCGGCGACGAGGCATCCGCGGCCACCTCCTGCCAGAAGTCGATCAGCGGCCTGAGGCTGAGCACCCGCTCGAAGGGAAAGGTGTCGTTTCGGTCGTTCGTCATGGATCCGGGAGAGGCTGCATCACACGCGCGGCGACGGGCAGGGTTTAAACGTAGCCCGGGTCCGGCGGTTGCACCCGCCGACCCCGGCTGCCCCGCATACGGCCATGCCTTGATCGCCGGCGCGGCGCGTGTTTTTTTTGTGAGACGAAGGAGGGGGTCGTTCGTTACGCATAGCGTTCGGGGTATGAAGTTGAAAAACAGTCGTTTGTCCGGGTGTTTCGGTCGGAGGCGGGCGGAGGGGGGGCGATGAGGTGGACCCTGTTCCGGAAGGGCCCGGAGGCGGTGCCGGGACGCCTGAAGACCGCCGGTGCCGTTGCCGGGCCGGTGCTCTTTGCGCTGATGTTGCTGGCGGGCGTTCCGGAGGAGCTCGGCACGGCGGCCTGGCGGACGGCCGCCGTAGGGGTGCTGATGGCCATCTGGTGGATGACCGAAGCCCTGCCCATCGCCGTGACGGCGCTGCTGCCCCTCATCCTTTTCCCGGTGCTCGGCATCGCCGACCTCGACGCGACGGCGGCGCCCTACGCCAACCCGCTCATCTTCCTCTTTCTCGGCGGGTTCATCCTGGCGCAGGGCCTGCAGCGGTGGGGGGTGCACCGGCGCATCGCGCTGGGCGTCGTTGCCCGGGTCGGCACACGACCCGGGGGGCTCATTGCCGGCTTCATGCTCGCCTCGGCGCTGCTGAGCATGTGGGTCAGCAACACCGCCACCGCCCTGATGATGTTGCCCATCGGCCGCTCGGTTGCCGAGCTGTCGGACGGCCCGGTGGAGGCGGGGACGCCCGCCCGGCGGTCGTTTGCCGTGGCGCTGATGCTCGGCATCGCCTACGCGTGTAGCATCGGCGGGCTGGGCACCCTCATCGGCACCCCGCCGAACACGCTGCTGGCGGCCTTCATGGCCGAGACGTACGGTCGTCCGATCGACTTTGCCCGGTGGATGCTCGTCGGCGTGCCGGTGGTAGCCACCGGCCTGCCGCTGGCTTTTCTGGTCCTGACGCGCCTCGTCTTTCCACTGCGGCTGGCGTCGCTGCCGGGCGGGCGGGCGCTGGTCGAGCAGGAGCGCCGGCGCCAGGGACCGATGCGGTTGCCGGAACGGCTCGTGCTCGCGGTGTTCATCCTGACGGCGCTGCTCTGGATGACCCGCCCGCTGCTGGCCGCGTATGTGCCGGGCCTCTCCGATACCGGCATCGCCATCTTCGGCGCCGTGCTGCTCTTCGTGCTGCCCGTCGACCGTTCCGGGCGCCGGTTCCTGTTGAACTGGCGGGACGCCGAGGCCCTGCCCTGGGGCGTGCTCCTCCTCTTCGGCGGCGGCCTCACCCTGGCGGCGGCCATCAACGACACGGGCCTGGCGACGTGGATCGGGGCGGCGCTGGAAGGGATCGGCACGTGGCCGCGCCCGCTCGTCGTGCTGATGATGACGCTGGTCGTGATCCTGCTGACCGAGCTGACGAGCAACACGGCCACGGCCGCGGCGTTTCTGCCCGTGGTGGCCTCGGTGGCGGTCGGGCTCGGAGAGGATCCGCTTCGCTTCGCCGTTCCGGCGGCGCTGGCGGCCAGCTGTGCGTTCATGCTGCCGGTGGCGACCCCGCCGAACGCCATCGTCTACGGCAGTGGCCTGCTGTCGATGCCGCAGATGGCCCGTGCCGGTCTCGTGCTCAACCTCCTTTTCACCTTCCTGATCACCGTGCTTGCCCTGCTGCTCGTTCCGCGGGTCTTCGGCCCCGGCGCGTAAGGCTTTTCCCTACACGACCGGTAGGGGAGGCCCTGTGGAAAAATCGGGCCGGGGATCGTACCCTGATCCGGAACCGTGCAGTGAGGGCGGTCCGCAAACGCGACGAGCTTCATGTCACGTATTCCCGTTTCGATTCTGCCTCCCGTGGAGGAGGGCGGCTTCCCGCAGTACCTGGACCTGGACGGCGCCGTCTTGCTCGTGCTCGACCGTGCCGGGCGGGTGCTGCGCCTCAACCGGCACGGCAGCGACGTGCTCGGCCTGCCGGAGGAGGAGGTCGTGGGCCGGGACTGGTTCGCGCGTTTCATCCCGCCCCGGTTCCGCGAAGAGGCCCGGCGTGCCTTCGAGGCTCTGCTGGGCGGGGAGGCCGGCAGCGGCGGGTATGCCGAGCATCCCGTCCAGACGGCATCGGGCGAGGAGCGGATCCTGGCCTGGAACAACGTCGCGGTGCGGGATGCGGCCGGGCATATCGTGGCCGTGCTGAGCACCGGGACGGACGTCACCGAGCGGCGCCGGGCCGAGGACGAACGCTTCCGCACGCTCTACAACCGGACGCCGGCCATGCTCCACTCCATCGATCGAGACGGGCGCATCGTCAGTGTCAGCGACTACTGGCTCGAGCGGATGGGTTACACGCGGGAGGAGGTGGTGGGCCGGCCGCTGACCGCATTCATGGACGAGGACTCCCGCCGACGGGCCGTCGAGGAGCACTTTCCCAACTTCTTCGAACAGGGGTTTTGCAAGGACGTGGCGTATCGTTTGCTGCGGAAAGACGGTACCCCGATGGAGGTGCTCCTCTCGGCCACCGCCGAGCGGAACGCCGCCGGGCAGGTCGTCCGCTCGCTGGCGGTGGTGGTGGACGTCACCGAGCAGAAACGTACCGAACAGGCCCTCCGGGAGAGCGAGGCCCGCGTCCGGGCCATTCTGGAGACGACCGTCGACGGCATCATCACCATCGACAGCCGGGGCATCATCCAGTCCTTCAACCGGGCGGCGGAGCGCATCTTCGGCTATGCGGCGGGCGAGATCATCGGCCGGAGTGTGAACGTGCTCATGCCCGAGCCGTACCGCAGCGAGCACGACGGCTACATCCGCAATTACCTCGAAACGGGTCACAAGAAGATCATCGGCATCGGGCGCGAGGTCTACGGCCGTCGCCGGGACGGCACGACGTTCCCGATGGAGCTGGCCGTGAGCGAGGTTCGCCTCGACGGCGAGGTCACCTTCACCGGCATCGTGCGCGACATCACGGAGCGGCGCCGGCTCGAACAGGAGATCCTGCGCATCAGCGACCAGGAGCGGCGCCGGATCGGGCAGGACCTGCACGACGGCCTCGGCCAGATGCTTACGGGCGTCGGCCTGATCACCCGTACCCTGGCCCGGCAGCTGGCGCGCGAAGGACACCCGCAGGCCGGCACCCTGGCCGAGGTCACCGGGACGATCCAGGAGGCCGACCAGTTCGCCCGGAGCCTCTCGCGCGGGCTCGTGCCGGTGGACGTGGACGAGCACGGCCTGGCGGTGGCGCTGAGCCGGCTGGCCAGGAATGCCGAACGGCTCTTCGGCATCACCTGCCACTTCGAGGAGGTCGGTACCCCCGCCATCTACGACGCAGACGTGGCCCTGCATCTCTATCGCATTGCCCAGGAAGCCGTCAGCAACGCCGTCAAGCACGGCCGGGCCGATCACGTGCGCATCGTGCTGGCGGCCGGCGCGGGGTCGGTGCGCCTGCGCATCCAGGACAATGGCGTGGGCTTTCCCGAGCATCCGAGCGAGGAGCGGGGCATGGGCGTGCGCATCATGCAATACCGTGCCCGCATCATCGACGGCGTGCTCGACATCCGTTCCGGCCCGGAAGGCGGAACCGTCGTCACCTGCACCCTCGCCGGTCGCCCCCTGTTTCCTCAACCGACTGCCGAACAGCCATGAAAAAGATCCTCATCGTCGACGACCATCCGTTGATGCGCAAAGGGCTGGCCCTGAGCATCGAAAGCGAGACGGACCTGAAGGTGGTCGCCCAGGCGGCCGACGCCGAGGAGGCCCTGGCCGCGCTCGAAACCCACGATCCGGACATGGCCGTGGTGGACATCTCGCTGCCGGGCATGAGCGGCCTCGAACTCATCAAACACATGCTGGCCCTCAAACCCGGGCTCAAGGTGCTGGTCGTCTCGCGCCACGACGAGTCGCTCTACGCCGAACGGGCCATCCGGGCCGGTGCACGCGGCTACGTGATGAAGCTCGAGGCCGGGGAGGTGATCGTGCAGGCTGTTCGCCGCGTGCTCAATGGCGGCATCTACGTGAGCGAGGAGGTCAACGAGCGCCTGCTGATGGGCATCGCCGCCGGGCGTGAAATGCTGGCGAAGTCGCCCCTCGAAGTGCTCAGCGACCGCGAGCTGGAAGTCTTCGAGCTGACCGGGCGCGGGCTGGGCACGCGGGAGATCGCCGAGCGGCTGCACCTCTCGATCAAGACGGTGGAGTCCTACCGGGCCCGGATCAAGAACAAACTCAACCTGAACACCGCCGTCGAACTGATGCAGCACGCCGTCCAGTGGGTCGAGGGCGAGCGAACCGGGTGACAGCGAGAGGTGTGTTTGGGTGTTTGGGTGTTTGGGTGTCTGGGTGTTTGGGTGTTTGGGTGTCTGGGTGTGGGGGAGCGGAGTTGCAGGTCAGTTTCCGAAACGCCGGTGGATGCGGGCGATGGCCTGCTCGATGTCTTCCATCGACACGTCGCGGTGGGTGGTGGCGCGCACCGTGGCCGGGCCGAAGGGGACCATCAGGATGCCGTCCGCCTTGAGTTCCTCGACGGTCCGGAGGGCGTCGCCGTGGTCGACGTCGAAGAGGACGATATTCGTCTGGACGCGGTCGGGGTCCAGGCGGAAGCCGGGGAGTTCGGCCAGGCCTTCGGCCAGGCGCCGGGCCTTGGCATGGTCCTCGGCCAGGTGGGGGCGATGGTGTTCGAGGGCGTAGAGGGCCGCCGCGGCCAGGATGCCGGCCTGCCGCATCCCGCCGCCGAACATTTTCCGGTACCGGTGGGCTTCGGTGATGAGGTCTTTCGGGCCGGCCAGGGCCGAGCCCACGGGGGCGCCCAGCCCTTTCGAAAAGCAGACGTTTACGGTGTCGAACGGTGCGGCGTAGACGTGCTCGGGGATGCCGGTGGCGGCGGTGGCGTTCCAGAGCCGGGCGCCGTCGAGGTGGTAGCGCAGGCCGTGCCCGCGCACGACCGCCGCGATGGCTTCGACGTTCTCCAGCGGGTAGACGGTGCCGCCCGCCTGGTTGAGGGTGTTTTCGAGGCAGACGAGCCGCGAGCGGGCCATCCAGTAGTAGCCGGGCCGCACGGCGGCGGCCACCTGCTCGCCCGTCAGGATGCCGCCTTCCCCGTCGAGGGGGTGCAGGACGACGCCGGAGAGCAGTCCCGGCGCCCCCGACTCGTAGTTGAAGATGTGGCACGTGCGTTCCAGGATCACCTCGTCGCCGGGGCGGGTGTGCACCTTGAGGGCGAGCTGGTTGCCCATGGTGCCGGAGGGAACGAAGAGCGCGGCCTCTTTACCGAGCAACGCCGCGACCGTCTCTTCGAGCCGCCGCACCGTGGGATCCTCGCCGAAGACGTCATCTCCCACCTCCGCCTCGTACATGGCCCGGCGCATGCCTTCGGTGGGCTGCGTCACCGTGTCGCTTCGCAGGTCGATCCGCATGGGATTTCAGGTGCCTGGTTCCGGGTGTCGGATGCTGTTCCGCCGGGTTGCCGATCGCTCGAGCGTGACAGCCCGGGGAAAGATAGGGAGTTTGTGGCTGTGTCATCTGAACCCCGGACCGGGCAGGGGGTGTCGTTGGCGGTCAACGCGTTGTGGCCTGGGTCCGGAGGTGACTCCCCGCCGGTGTGCTCAGTATCCCATCTGCTGCATGCGGCGGAGGATGACGTCGCGGTACCAGCCCATGCGGTCCGGGTGGCGGTGGCGGGGGTTGGGGATGACGGCGGCCAGGGCGGCGGCCTGGTGCCGGGAGAGCCGGTCCGCCCCGATGCCGTAGTAATGCCGGGCGGCGGCCTCGGCGCCGTAGATGCCGTCCCCCCACTCGATCACGTTCAGGTAGAGCTCGAGGATCCGTTCCTTCGAAAGCAGCAACTCGGCCAGGTAGGCCAGTGGCACCTCGAGCGCTTTGCGCAGGTACGAGCTGTGGGTGGTCATGAACAGGTTCTTGACGAGCTGCTGTGTGATCGTCGAGCCGCCGCGCCAGGTTCGGCCCCGGCGCCGGTTGTCTTCGACGGCTTCGCGCACCGCCTGCCAGTCGATCCCGTGGTGTTCGAAGAAGCGGCCGTCCTCAGCGGCAATGACGGCGTGCTCCAGCACGTCGGCGATGCGTTCGAGCGGGACCGGCCTGTAGTGTTTCTCGTACGGCTGTTCCGAGAACCAGGAGGCCACCCGGCGCTGGAGTTGCACGCCCGTCGTGGGGGGATCGACGACGTTGTACAGGAGCAGGGCCAGGGTGCACAGGCCGAAGTAGCCCGCCAGTGCGACGAGGAGCCCCCGCACGATGCCGCGAAGGAGCCGGTGCAGCGGGGAGAGGCGTTGACGGGAGGACCGGGCCATGGAAGGCAGCAGACGGACCGAAGACGCACGCCGGGCGGTATGGAACCGCTACCGGGTGATCTCGACGATCTCGAGTTGTACCTTTCCGGCCGGCACTTTGATCTCCACGACTTCTCCGACGGTGCGTCCCAGCAGGCCCTTCCCGATGGGGCTGCTGACGGAGATTTTGTTCTGGGACAGGTCGGCTTCCTGGGCCGAGGTCAGCGTATAGGTCTGTTCGGTGCCGGTTTTGAGGTTCTTCACCCGCACCTTCGAGAGGATGTAGGCCCGGGTCGTGTCGATGGTTTGCTCGTCCACGACGCGGGCATTCGAGATGGTCTCCTCGAGCTTGGCGATACGGGCTTCCAGGTGTCCCTGGGCTTCTTTGGCGGCGTCGTACTCGGCATTTTCCGAGAGGTCACCCTGGCCGCGGGCTTCGGCGATGGCCCGGGCGATGCGTGCACGCTCCTTGGTGCGAAGGAACTGCAACTCGTCTTTCAGCTTCTGCAGGCCTTCCGGCGTCAGGTATACGGTGTCAGGCTTTTTCATAGGGGTGTCGAGGGGAGACGTGGCTTCATCTGATGGAGGTACAAAAAATGCGAACGCCACGGCCTTCCGGGAAGGCTGCGGCGAGCGGAGACTATCGCGATGTAGGCGAAGACGACTGTGGAACGGGCCGGCGGGCGTCCATCCGCGAAGCCCTTTCACGCGCGAGCAGCGGTCTGGGATCCCGTGCCTTCAAAAAAAGGCGGTGCGGGGCTTACCAGCCGGGGCGCGGCGCCGGGGGGCGGTCTGCCGGCGGGGGCGCGGTGGTTGCCGGCAGCACGCGGCGGGCCGCACGGAAGGCGCGTTGCCAGTAGGGTTCGTCGAGGTGGGAAATGGTGACGCCCAGGCTGCTGGAGGCATGGGCGAACTCGCCGCAGCACAGGTAGATGCCCACGTGCCGGGTGCGCTTGTCGATCTGAAAAAAGACGAGGTCGCCGGCCCGGAGCGCCTCCGGTCGTACGGGTGTGCCCGTACGGGCCTGGGCCTCGGTGGTGCGCGGCAGCCGGAGTGCGAAAAGCTCGCCGAAGAGGACGTGCACGAGCCCGGAACAGTCGACGCCCGCGCGGGAGGCACCGCCCCACCGGTGCGGGGTGCCGATCCAGGTTGCCACCTCGGCCCGGAGGCGCTGCTCGACCACCTCGGCCGGCAGCGGCGTGGTATCCGCCGGGAGGGGCGTGCGCGGGGCCGATGAGGCACACCCGCCTACCACCAGCACCGTGAGCACCAGCCACGGCACCGGTGGGCCGTATCCCGTACGCCCGGCAGGACGGAACCCTCTTGTCGTGACAGGAAAACGCATGTACCGAAGAAGCAAGAAGCACATCGACCGGAGCCGGTCGCAAGATACGTTCCCGTTTTCTCAGTTGCGCGGGGTACGAACCGGGAGCGTGTGGGCCGGCTCCGCCCGCGTGGGGTGCCGGGAAGGAACGGAACCGTGCCGCGGTCCATCGTATAACCCCGAAACGCGTCCGCCTATTTTCCCAGAGAGCGATGTATACGAACCGTGATCTGATCTGCACGGCCCTGCTGGCCTTTGCGGGGGGGGTGGCTGCCGGCATCCTGTTTGCGCCGGATTCGGGCCGTGCCTCGCGCGAGAAGATTGCTGCCCGGCTTCGTGCCGAACGGCGCCGCATCGAGCAGCAGCTCCGGGCCATGGAGGAGCAACTCTCCAGCCTGGAGGCGCAGCTTGTCTCGGCCGGTCAGGAGGTTGGGGAAAAGGTGCGCGAGGCGGCCCAGCGGGTTCAGGCCCAGCTTACCCCGGACCTGCCCGGAGATCCGGACGCCTGGAAGGTCGAGGACAACGAGCTGGGGCGCGACCTGCGCCGGATGCCGCGCCGGTGAAGGCGGGGCGGGTCCACTGTTGCCGCTTCAGCAGCCTGGAGGCAGGGTCCGATGACGCCGTCGCCGTCCGAGATCTGGGTGGTCCGCCCGACGCTCGAACAGCTCAACGCCCTGAAGGCGGGTACCATGATGGAGCACCTCGGCATCACCTTCGTCGAGGTCGGTGCCGATTTTGTGGAGGCGACGATGCCGGTGGACCACCGGACGCGGCAGCCCTTCGGCCTCTTGCACGGTGGCGCTTCGGTGGTGCTTGCCGAGACGCTCGGGAGTGCGGCGGCCAACTTCTGCGTGGCACCGGAACGCCATTACTGTGTGGGGCTGGAGGTGAACGCCAACCACGTCCGGGCCGTACGCTCGGGCATCGTGACGGGGCGGGCCCGCCCCCTGCATCTGGGACGTCGCACGCAGGTCTGGGAGACGCACATCTACGAGGAGGCGGGTCGTCTCGTCTGCATCAGCCGCCTCACGCTGGCCGTGCTCGAGCGCCGCGAGGAACGCCCGCGTTGAGCACCCGGTCCGCCCCTGGCCTTTCTTCTCCCTTCGCTCTGCCGTATCGTGGACCCGGTGTAGGGGAATCCCTCACCCGGTTGTGATCGGATGTACCTACGTTTGCCGGTCGTGTTTTCCCTACACCGGGTGCGGGGAACGACTGTCACCGGAGCTGTTCCCGCGTGCGTTTCTTTTCCCTCAGGTTATCGTTCCCACAGACGCTGACCGCGCGGCCGGGCCGGAAGCCCCGTTCCCCGCGCGTGACGAAAAGAAGGAGGGACTCATGAAACGCTATGCGCTGTATGTGGCGGTGCTCGCCGGGTTGCTGGGGCTCGGATGGAGCCTCCCCGGGGTCTACACCCTGACGGCCGAGAGCCGCCTCTGGATCGACGGTACCTCGACGCTGCACGACTGGACGTGTGAGGCCACAACCCTGACCGGTACCTTGAGGGTGCCGGACGGAGCCGCCGGCCTTGAAGCGGGGCTCGCGGGGGCCGAGGTCGTCGTGCCCGTGGCAGGCATCGACTGCAAGAAAGACAAGATGAACGGGAACCTGTGGAAGGCCCTCAAGGCGGAGGACCATCCCGAGATCCGGTATGTGCTGGATCAGGCCACCGCCCGCCCCGGTGAGGTCGCCGGCACGTTCGTGCTGGAGACGAAGGGGCGCCTCACGGTGGCCGGCGTCGAACAGCCCCTGGAGATGGCGGTCACCGGGCAGGTCCTCGAAGACGGGCGCTATCGCTTCGCCGGCCGCACGGCCTTCTCCATGAAAATCTTCGACGTGAAGCCGCCCTCGCTCATGCTCGGCACCATCAAGACCGGTGAGGATGTGACGGTGCGCTTCGACGTCGTGGCGGCGCCGGCCGGGACTCTCTGACCGGGAAGACCGTGTCCTCGAACCTGCATCCAACCGCCCGCTCGGCCATGCAAGCACCGCGTGACATCTACCCCGGAAAGCTGCTGCTCATTGCCGCCTGCATGCTGGCCCTGGCCGGAGAGACCGGGGCGCAGCAGCGGGTTGTGCTGGCCGAGGAGAGCCGGCTCTGGATCGAAGGGCAGACCAGCGTCAACCGTTTTGCCTGCGAGGCCCGGTCCTTTGCCGGGGAAGGGGTGCTGGCCGGTGGGAACGTCCTCTCGGGAAGCCCGGCGAAGCGGGGGGCCTCCCGGGGGATACAGCGCCACGTGGCGCGTCTGGTGGTGCCGGTACGGCAGTTCGACTGCGGCAAGGACCGCATGAACGCCGACCTCTACGAGGCGCTCAAGGCCGAGACCCATCCCGAAATCGTCTTCGAGCTGGAGGAGGCAGAGGTCGTCGGGCCGCGCAGAGACAGCACCGTCGCGTTGCGGGTCGACGGGCGGCTCCGCATAGCCGGCGTGGAAAACGACATCACCCTGACGGTCACGGCCTGGCCGGCGGGGGCGGGGCGCTATCGTGCCCGGGGCGGCTATCCCCTGCGCATGAGCGACTACGGCGTCGATCCGCCCCGTGCCCTGCTGGGCCTCATCCGGGTGCAGGATCAGATCGTTGTCCGCTTCGATCTGGTCGCTGTACCGGCGGACTCCCTGAAAAACGAAAAATCGAGATAAGGAGGCTACATCCATGCGTACACGACGACTGAGCTGGCTTCTGGTACTGGTGGCCCTGCTGTGGACCGTGCCGGCCTTCGGCCAGGAAACGGACGACGAGAACGAAGGGCCCGAAATCCACGGCTTCCTGCGGCCCGACTGGCTCATGCAGAAGGTCGACGATCCCTTCCGGGAAAGCCTGCGGGTGTTTCACTTCCTCACGCGGTCGCGCCTGTATGTGCAGGGAACCTATGAGGGCATCCGCTACCGGGTCGAACTGGGCCTGACGGGGCCGGAAGCCGAAATACCGGTCTCCCGCTCGGGCTTCTGGGGCATGCCGCAGATCCTGCAGGATTTCTATGCGGACATTCCGTTCCCCGGCCTGGAGAAGGTGTACGTCCGGCTGGGGCAGTTCAAGGTACCCGCCGGCCTCGAAGGCCTGACCTATTCGGCCGAGATGCCCTTCGTGGATCGCTCCATCGTCCACGACTTTCTCGGCCTGATGCGGGACTACGGCGGGGCCCTCCATGCCTATCCGGGGGAGAACGTCTCGCTGGTCCTGGCCGTGCAGAGCGGGCTGGGCCGGAGCATCCCCAACCGGTACCTGCCGGAGGAGTTCGGCTTCCCCTTCCTGACGGCCCGCCTGCAACTGGGACCGAACCGGGGGCATGACCTTTTCCGGCTGGCTCCCCGGCTCGCGGGTGAGACGGCGGAGGTACGGATCGGGGCCAACCTTACCTACCACCGGGACGTCGTCGCCGGGCACTCCACCGCCCTCAACGTGTGGAACAAGGAAAAACCCATCCTGCTGCAGGGCGGCTGGAACGCCTTCGTCGGCCAGCGGCCGCTGGAGGCCGGGACCCTGCTCATCGCCGGGGCCGACGTGTCCATGGGCTTCCCCACCGAGGACGGGCAACTCTGGCTGCAGGGGCAGGTCACCCACGGCCAGTATGAGAACGACTACGGCGACGTGGCGGCCACCGCCTTCTTCGCCCAGGGTACCTACGACCTGGCCCAGGTCGGCTTCGGCCTGCGCTATGCCCTGGTCAGCCTGGACAATCTCGGGGGAGATCGGATGGGGAGGCGCGTCATCCAGGAAGTGACCCCCATGCTGACCTACCGGCTGCGTAACAACGTGAAGATCATCCTGGATGGCGACATCCTGCTGGACGCGCCGGTGGCCGTGGAAAAAGACGTCGGCGTCTATGTCCTGACCGACCAGCCCGACCAGATCGGCCAGGAGACCATCGAGCGGCAAGATGTCTTCAACTTCCGGGCAGCCGTGCAGGTGGGGTTCTGAGCGGGTTGCCGGCCTGAAAAACGGAGAGGGGGGCTGCCATGCCCCCTTCTTTTTTTGAGCACGCCCCGCACCGGTCGCGCCGGCGTGGGAACGTCGTTTCGGGGCCGGTCGTTGGCCGGGTGTCGCTACGCTGTCATCCCCTCCGGCGTCCTTGATCGAAACACGGGTTTTTCCGGCGTGCGGGCGCCGGGAGGCCACCGGCGGCCCGGGCACGGCCGGGGCCCCACATCCCGACGGCACACCATGCGCCTCGCAGAGATCCCCTTCGTCGTGACCGACGTCGAGACCACCGGGATCGACCCCGGGCGACATCGGGTGATCGAGATCGCCGCCGTGAAGGTCGTCGGAGGCGTGGTGGTGGACCGGTTTACCCGGCTTGTCAACCCGGGCCGGGCCGTGCCGCGCCGCATCACCGCGCTGACGGGCATCTCGACGGCCATGCTCTATGGAGAGCCCCCGCCCGGGGAGGTGTTGCCCGGCTACCTCGACTTCCTGGGCGACGGCGTCTTCGTGGCGCACAACCTTCCGTTCGACCGCGGCTTCCTCGACGCCGAGCTGGCCCGTCTCGGTCGGCCCGCCCTCACCAACCCGGGGCTGTGCACCCTGCGCCTGGCCCGGCGGCTGCTCCGGGGGCTGCGCTCGAAGAGCCTCGGCAGCATCGCCGCCTTCTACGGCCTCTCTCCGAACGGGCGGCATCGCGCCCTCGGCGACGCCGAACTGACCGCCCAGGTGCTCCTGCGCCTGCTGTCGCAACTCGGCTTTCAGGCCGGCCTCGAGACGCTCGACGAGCTGCTCGCCTTTCAGAACAAAACGTACGTTCATCTCGAGGCCGGGCCCGGGCACCTGCAACGCCTTCGGGAAGAGGTGGTGCCGCGCCTGCCCCGCCGCCCCGGCGTCTACTTCATGAAGGACGGGCAGGGAACGATCCTCTACATCGGCAAGGCCAAAAGCCTGCGCGACCGGGTGCGCAGCTACTTTACGGGCATCGAGTCGCACGCCGAGCACATCCGGCAGATGGTCGCCGGGGTGCGTGACGTGGCGTGGGAAGAGACGGGCTCGGAGCTGGCGGCCCTCCTGCTCGAATCGAAACTCATCAAAGCCCACCGGCCCCGCTTCAACCGGGCCCAGCGCCGCTACCGCAACCGTCCCTTCATCCGGCTCGACGTGACCGAGCCCTTCCCGCGCGTCCGCTGGCAGGCCTTTCTCGCCGATGACGGGGCCGAGTACTTCGGCCCGCTGGGGGGACGGCGCGAGGCCGAACAGGTCGTCGAACTCATTCAGCGCTACTACCGGCTCCGCGAATGCGACGACGATACGTTCGCCCGCGGGCACCGGTGCCTGTACGCTGCCATGGGCCGGTGTGACGGGCCGTGTGAGGGCGGCGACGCCGCCGGAGCCTATGCGGCCGAAGTGCAGCGCGTGCGCGACTTTCTCACCGGCAGGGATCGCACCGTGCTCGAACGCCTGGAGGCCGACATGCGGGCGGCCGCCGCCAACCTCGACTTTGAGCAGGCCGCCGCCCTCCGGGACGCCCGGGATATGCTGGCCCGCCTGCTCGACCGTCAGCAGGCCGTCGCCGCCGCCGTCCTGGATCACCATGCCGTGATGGTGTTGCCCGGCCCGCCGGAGGCGGACGACCCCGGGCCCGGGGCGCCGCCCACTGCCCGGCTCCTGTGCGTGCGCTTCGGCCGTCTCGTCGCCACGCTCACCCTGCCCCTGCCCCCGGGGGCGGACGACGTGATCCGGCTCCGCGCCCGGCTTGCCCGGCACTTCGATCCCGGCAGCCCGCGTCCCGAACGGTATCTCAAAGAGGAGGTCGATGAAGTCCGCCTCCTGGCGCACTGGCTCTATGTCCACCGCGGCCGGACCCCGACGGTCCGCTGGCAGCCCGGCGATGACTTCGAGGCCTTTGTCGCCGCCGTGCTGCACGAAGCCCGCCGTCTCCTCCGCTGAGGGCGGGGGCGCTCCGGCATCCCGGGGCGAATGCGAGCCGCCCCTCCGGCCCGGTGCGCCGGAATGTCGTGTTTCCTATTTTGATGTTGCCTGACGACGGTCGAACCGGAACACTGGCATAACCATGGCCTACAGAGGAACCATCGGCATCCTCACCGGGGGAGGAGACGTGCCGGGCCTCAACCCTGCCATCCGCGCCGTCACCATCCGTGCCCTGCGCGAAGGCTACCGCGTTCTCGGCATCCGGCGCGGATGGGCCGGCCTCGTCGACCTGATCCCGGACAAGGATGCCGACAACTCGAACAACGTGCAGGTGCTGACCGAGGACCTGGTCAACCGGGCCGGGCGGACGGGCGGCACGTTCCTGCACACCTCACGCACCCGGCCGAGTCACCTGCCCCGTGCCGTCGTGCCCGTGCACCTGCGGGACCGGTACACGGCCGAGGTCAACGACGTCACGCCCACGGTGCTCGAGAACCTGGAGTTTCTCGGCATCGACTACCTGATCCCCATCGGCGGGGACGACACGCTCAGCTATGCGCTGCACCTGCACCGGCAGGGCGTGAAGATCGTGGCCATCCCCAAGACGATGGACAACGACGTGCCCGGGACCGACTATTGCATCGGCTTCGGGACGTGTGTCACGCGCACCATCGAGCTGACGCACCAGCTCCGCACCTCGGCCGGCTCGCACGAACGCTTCCTCGTCATCGAGGTCTTCGGCCGGTATGCCGGCTTCACAGCCCTGCTTCCGACCATGGCCGGGGCCGCCGACCGCTGCGTCATCCCCGAGTATCCGTTCGAACTCGACCGGCTGCTCGAACTGCTCGTCTACGACCGCAACCGCCATCCGAGCCGGTACTCGGTGGTGCTCGTCTCCGAAGGAGCCCGGCTGGCCGGGCAGGACGAGATGCTCTTCGAAAGCCACGAAAAGGATCAGTTCGGCCACCGCAAGCTCGGCGGCATCGGGGACAAGGTGTCGGCGCTGCTGAAAGAACGCTCGGCGGACTTCAACCAGGGACGCCGCATCAACGTGATCAACCAGCGCCTGGGCTACCTCGTCCGCAGCGGGCCGCCCGACGCGCTCGATTCCATCGTGCCGATGGCCTTCGGCAACCTGGCGCTCGACCTCGTGCTCGAGAACACCTCGGGTCGCCTCGTCAGCATCCGCCACGGCGACTACGACAGCGTCCCCATCGACGTGATCCAGGGACCGGCCAAGGTGGTCGACGTGGAAAAATACTACAACACGGAGCGGCTACGTCCCCGGTACAAGACGTTCTACCACAACCCGCTCTTCATCATGACGAGCGATGCCTGAAGCACCGCGCACATCCGTGGCGAGGAAGCTACGCTGGGGACTCCTCGGCACGGCCCGGATCAACCGGTCGCTGATCCCGCCCCTGCGCCTTTCGCCGCGCAACGAGCCGGTAGCCGTCGCCAGCCGTGACGCCGAACGGGCCGCCGCTTTTGCACGGACGTGGGACCTGCCGAAGGCCTATGGCTCCTACGAGGACCTGCTCGCCGACCCGGACATCGACGTGGTCTACGTGCCGCTGCCGAACCACCTGCACGTGCCCTGGACGCTCCGCGCGGTGGCCGCCGGCAAGCACGTGCTGTGCGAGAAGCCGATGGCCCTGACGCCGGCGGA
Organism: Rhodocaloribacter litoris; assembly: GCF_011682235.2. NCBI lineage: Bacteria > Pseudomonadati > Rhodothermota > Rhodothermia > Rhodothermales > Rhodothermaceae > Rhodocaloribacter > Rhodocaloribacter litoris. The sequence goes on from NZ_CP076718.1 coordinate 3,537,133, forward strand.
CGTCGACGCCGTGGCACGGGCCGCCGACGAGGCCGGGGTGGTCGTGGCCGAGGCGTTCATGTACCGGCATCACCCCCGCACGCGGCGTATCCGCGAGCTGATCGCCGGCGGTGCCCTGGGCGAGTTGCACCTCGTCCGCGGCGCCTTCACGTTCGTCCTCGACCGCCCGAACGACGTGCGCTGGCGGCCCGAGTGGGGAGGCGGCAGCCTGTGGGACCTGGGCTGCTATCCGGTCAGTTTTACCCGCCACGTCGTCGGCGCCGAGCCGGAAGCGGTCTTTGCCTGGCAGGTCCTCGGCCCCACCGGCGTCGACGTCTCCTTCACCGGGCAGATGCGTTTTCCCGGGGACGTCCTGGCCGTCTTCGATTGCGGCTTCCGCTCGCGCTTCCGCATGGAGATGGCGTTCGTGGGCCGTGACGGGCTGCTCGAGGCGCCCCGCGCCTTCAAGCCGCGGCCGGAGGAGCCGATGCGGCGCTACGGCCCCGACGTGGACGTGCCCGAACCCGTCCTCGTCGACGACCCGGACGACCTGTACCTGGGCGAGGTCGAGGACCTGGCCGCTGCCGTGCTCGACGGCCGTCCGCCCGAGGTGACCCTGGCCGAGACGCGCGCCAACACGGTCGTCCTGGAGGCCCTGCTCCGCTCGGCCCGCACCGGCCGGCCCGTGCGGTTGTCATGATCGGTGCCCGGCGCGAGAAACGGGGGGGCCTGTATGCCTGTATCCGGGGCTTGCGCATGACCGCCGGCATGGCACATGGCGCCGGCCCCGGTTGCGCATATCCATCCAATTGACTTATTTGGTCCGGTTCGGAAAGAACCACCCTGTCCGGACGGCCCGTCTCAACCCGGCAAAAGAAGGATGTCATGAAACAGACCCGCCGCGACTTTCTGCACCACGGCACGCTGGCCCTGGCCGGAGCCGGCCTGGCCGGGTGGATGCCCGATGAAGCCGTCGCCCGGAAGCGCCGGGCCGCTCCGTCCGACCGCATCAACGTCGGGGTCATCGGCTGCAACGGCATGGGCTGGACGAACCTGCGCGCGCACCTGGGGATTCCCGAGGTCGAGTGCATCGCCCTCTGCGACGTGGACCGGAACGTGCTGGAGCGCCGGGCGGCCGAGCTGGAAGCGCTCCGCGGAGCCCCTCCGGCCCTCTATGGCGACTACCGTGCCCTGCTGGAGAACCCGGACGTCGACGCCGTCATCATCGCCACGCCGGACCACTGGCATTGCCGGATGCTCGTCGACGCCGTCGAGGCCGGCAAGCACGCCTACGTCGAGAAGCCGCTGGCCAACTCCATCGACGAGTGCCGGGCGATGGTGGCCGCCGTCGCACGGACCGGCCGGATCGTGCAGGTGGGGCAATGGCAGCGCAGCGGCACCCACTACGAAGACGCCATCGCGATGGTCCGCTCCGGCGCCCTCGGCCGGATCCGGCTCGTGAAGGTGTGGGCCTACCAGGGCTGGATGAGGCCCGTCCCCGTGCAGCCGGACGGCGACCCGCCGCTGGGGGTGGACTACGCGATGTGGCTCGGTCCCGCCCCCGCACGCCCCTTCAACCCCAACCGTTTCCACTTCAACTTCCGCTGGTTCTGGGACTATGCCGGCGGCCTCATGACCGACTGGGGCGTCCACGAGATCGACATCGCCCTCTATGCCATGCAGGCCACGGCTCCCGTCTCCGTGATGGCCTCCGGTGGCAAGTTCGCCTACCCGGACGACGCCTCCGAGACGCCGGACACGCTGCAGGCCGTCTTCGAGTACGACGGGTTCAACATGCTCTGGGAACACGCCACCGGCATCGACGGCGGCAACTACGGGCGCACCGAAGGCATCGCCTTCATCGGTAACCTGGGCACGCTGGTCCTCAACCGGGGCGGCTGGGAGGTCCTGCCGGAGACCGAAGAGCGGGACGGCCGCCGCGTCTACAAGATGGAGGCCCTGCCCGAACAGCCGCGCCGGGGGGACTACCTGGCCTTCCATGCCCGGAACTTCGTCGAGGCCATGCAGGCGAACGATCCCGCCCGCCTGAAGTGCGGCGTCGAGACGGGCAGCGTCGCGGCCGTCAACGCGCACATGGGCAACATCGCGTTCCGGACGGGGCGCAAGCTCTACTGGGACGCCGCCCGTGGCACCTTCCGGAACGATCCAGAGGCCAACGCCTTCCTCCGGCCCACCTACCACAACGGCTGGACGTTCCCGGAACCGTGAGCTGCGCCGTGACCCGGCCACAGCAAGGTGGGTTGTCCGTACGCGATCGGGATTGCTTGCCTGCCTGAGGCGACGCTATCTTGCACTGCCTCAAGGCCCGTTCGGGGCCCTGCGGCGTGATCGATCCCGTCGATTGAAAGGGGGACGGAGATGCATGACCGCACCGGGGAGGTTGCGATCCGGTTGCTCGAGGAGCCGGATCTGCAGGAGGCGTTTGACGTGTTGCGCCGGCTGCGCACCCACCTGACCTGGGAGCTGTTCCGCGAGCGGCTGGACCGGCAACGGCGTGTGCAGGGATACCGGCTGGTCGGCGCCTTCGCGTCGGGAAAAGTGGTGGGGGTGCTGGGGATGCGACCGGTGGAAACCATGGCCCGGGGACCGCACCTGCACGTCGACGACCTGGTCGTCGCCGAACACGTCCGGGGCCGTGGCATTGGCCGGAGCCTGCTGGCCTACGCCGAGCAGTTCGCCCGTCGGCACGGGCTGGGAGCCGTCTTTCTCGACAGCCGGCCGGAGGCCCTGCCGTTCTACGTCGCGCTCGGGTACCGGCACCACACGGCCACCCTGATGCGCAAGGCGCTGGATGATGCCGGGATCGACGGGCCGGGGCTTTCGCCGGGCGGCTGAAGCGGGAGCCGGCCGGAACGGAACTTCCGCCCCGTGTCTTTCGTGGATGCCCGGCACAGGAGTCTCTTGTCTCTGGGATCCGCCATGCCGCTTTTGCCCTACAGCGTACGTGAAGGCCTGGCCGGGCTGCGGCGCGCTCGTTTCGCTTCCGTGGCCGCCACCAGCGCGATGGCCGTCGCCCTCGTGCTGATCGGGCTGTTCATGTTTCTCAGCTACGAGGCCCAGATCGTCTCCCAGTGGCTCCGGCAGCGGGTCGGCGAGCTCGAGATTTTTCTGGAAGACGTGGACGAGACGATGGCGCAGGCGCTCCACGAGCGGGCGGCCGCCACGCCGGGTGTCGCCGAGGCCGAATACGTCTCCCGTGCCGAGGCGGAGGCGATCTTCCGGCGCGAGTTCGGTGAAGGGGCCGAGGTGTTCTTCGACGAGCCGTTCCTGCCGGCCTCCATCAAGGTGCGCGTCGAGTCGGATTATGCCAACCCGGACAGCCTGGCGGCGCTCGTCGAGGAGTTTGCCTCGTGGAACCGGGTGGACGATGTGGTCTTCAACCAGCCCCTGCTGGTCAAGGTACAGCAGAACCTCCGGTTGCTTACCCTCATCGGTCTTTCGCTGGGCACGCTCGTGGTGCTGGCCTCCATCTTCCTGGTCGCCAACACGATCCGGCTGACGATCTATGCCCGGCGCCTGCTCATTCGCACGATGAAGCTCGTCGGGGCTACCGATGCCTTCATCCGCAAGCCGTTCATCGTCGAGGGGGTGGCGCAGGGGGTGCTGGCAGCGCTGCTGGCCCTGCTCGTCCTCGGCGGGCTCTATTCCCTGATGAAGCGTTACCTGCCCGCCCTCGAGGTCGGCGGGGTGGTGCCGGTGCTGCTGGCGCTGGTCGTGCTGGTGCTGGGGGTGCTCCTCGGCTGGCTCGGCTCCTATTTTTCCGTTCGTCGCTTCATCAAAAACGTCGCACTGCATTGAGGCATGCCGTCATGACCGGATGCCGGAGGAAGACCATGTCGTCGATGACCCGCATTTTTTGTGTATGGACCGGGGGCCTGCTCGCCGGGGCGGTGGTTCTGCTGGCGGGTTGCCAGCAGGGGGCGGACGTCCGGCAGACCGAGGAGGGGAGCCTGGTGCTCGGCTCGGCGGAGGTACAGGAGGCCGTCAGCCGGGCCGTGGCCCCCGGTGCCCGGACGCTCGTGCTGGACGGTTTCGCCGGCGACGTTGTCCTCACGGCGTCGGTCGATGCGGTGGCCCGCTTCACCTTCACGAAGCGCGCCCGGGGCGACGATGCCGGGGCCGCACGCCGCAACCTGGAGCGCATCCGCATCGAGGAGAGCGGCGATGCACAGACGTACCGGTATCTGCTCCGCGCGGACCGTGCCGAGCTCAGCCGCGTGGACGTCGAAGGCACCGTACCGCGCGGCGCGACCCTCCACATCCTCCTCCGGAGCGGCAACGTTTCCCTGGACGGGCTGGAAGGGCCGATCACGGTGACGAATGAGAACGGCAACGTCCGCATCACCGGTGCCGGCGCCGGGGTGACGGTGCAGACCGCCAACGGCAACGTGGCCGTCGGCATGAACCGCCTGCCCGCCGGGGAGTCCGTACGCCTGACGACCGTCAACGGCAACGTTACGCTGGCCCTGCCGGCGGCCGTCTCGGCCCGCATCGAGGCCGGCACCAGCGCCGGTGAGATCCGCGTGGACGGCCTCACCTTCGCCGACCGGCGACTCGATCCGCAGGGAGCCGGAGGGCACTTTCAGGGACGCCTGGGTACCGGTGCGGCCACCGTCACGCTGAAGACGGAAAACGGCAACATCGTCCTGCGGGAAGGTCCCCTCGAGGTGCCGCCGGCCGGAGAAGACGTGCCGGCCGACACGGCCATGGCTCCCCCGGCGGACACGTCGGCCGCGGTTCCGCCCGGCCCCGCGCCGGTCGCCGTGCCGCCGGATACGACGGGCGGCCGCTGACCGGCGCTTCTCAGCCCGCCGGCACGATGGCCACGATGCGCAGCGGCCCCCCGCTGCCTCCCCGGATCTTCATCGGCAGGGCAATGACGTAGGCGCCCGTTTCCGGCAGGCGGTCCAGGTTGGCCACGTTCTCAAAGGCCGGGATGTTCTCCGCAAAGAGGGTCTGGTGGGTTTCGAACAGCTTCGATTGCCCGTAGTCGATGCTGGGGGTGTCGATGCCGACGGCGTGGACCGACCGGTTTTCGACGAGCCAGGCGGCCGCTTCGGGATGCAGGCCGGGGAAGTGGAGGTCGGCGACGGCTTCGGGGCCGCGGGCATCGGTGCCCATGTAGCGCACGCGGTCGGGCCAGTACTGCCCGAAGCCGGTACGCAGCAGCACGATGACGCCGTCGGGCAGGCGGCCGTGCCGGGCTTCCCAGGCCTCGAAGTCGGCCACCGTGACGCGGTAGTCGCGGTCGGCGGCGGCCTGTGCCGTCACGTCCACGACGACGGCCGGGCCCATCAGGCGGTCGAGCGGGATCTCGTCCGTCGCCTGGCGCCCTTCGGCGAAGTGCACGGGGGCGTCCAGGTGGGTGCCGCCGTGCTCGGCGGTGCAGAACGAGTACGCCGCATAGTAGTACCCGGCGTCGGTGTAGCCCTCGAAGTCGGTCGTCTTCGTGAAGCCGGAGGCGGTAGGCCAGTAGATGGTTTCGGCGTCGAAGGGATGGGTCAGGTCGACGAGCTCGCCCTGCGGGAAGGGTGCCGGCGATTCGCAGGCCGGGAGGGCCAGCAGCGGGATGAGCAGCAGCATGGTTCGCATGGGTGTACCTCCGTTCCGTTGGTGTCCGTCGCCGGGAAAGATACGGCAGCCGGGCATCGTCTACGGCGTTTCCACGGAGCCTTCGAAAACCGGGTGGATTTTGCCGGCGTAGGTGGGCGGCGGCGGTCCGGCGTCGTAGTTTGGCCTGTTGTCGACGCAGGCGTAGCGAAAGAAGACATGCGCATCGGGCTGGTATACGACCTTTTCGAAGACTATCCGTGGGTGCCGGGTGAGGCGCCCGACGCCGACGCCGAGAACGAGCCGCCGGAGACCGTCGAGGCGCTGGCGGCGGCGGTCCGGGCACTCGGGTATGTGCCCGTCCCGGTCGGCACTGCGTTCGACCTGCTCCGGCGGCTCGACACGCTCGAGCTGGACGCGGCCGTCAACATCGCCGAGGGGGCGCGCAGCCGCAACCGGGAAGCTTATGCCCCCATCCTGCTGGAGATGGCCGGCATCCCCTGCCTGGGTTCCGATGCGCTGACGCTCTCGCTCAGCCTGGACAAGGCCTGGACGAAGGACCTGGCCGTCGCCGCCGGGGTGCCCACGCCGCCGTACCGCATCTATGCCTCGGCGGGTGACGTCGACGCGGACGACCTGCCCGGGCCGTTCCCGCTCTTCGTCAAACCCCGGTACGAAGGCTCCTCGAAGGGGATCACGGCCGAGAGCCGGGTCGACACCGTGGAGGCCCTCCGGGCACAGGTGGATCGGATCGTGTCTGCGTACGATCAGGACGCCCTGGTCGAGCCGTTCATCGAGGGGGGCGGCGAGTTCACGGTCGCCGTCGTCGGGAACGATCCGCCCGAAGCCCTGCCCGTGCTGCAACGGGCCGTCGAGACCACCACCCGCATCGGGCTGCACGCGCTGGAACGGCGGGGCCTGCCCGGACGCACCTGGGACTACGCGCTCGAAGGAACGCTCTCCCCGGCACTCGAGAAGGAACTGCAGCGCCTGGCCCTGCGGGTCTACGCAAAGCTCCAGTGCCGCGACTTCGCCCGGCTCGACTTCCGCGTCGATGCGACGGGCCGGCCGTGGTTTCTGGAGATCAACCCGCTGCCCACCTTCGCACCGGACGGCACCTTCGCCATCCTGGCCGAACTCACGGGACGTACCTATCCCGACTTCCTGGCCGACGTGCTGGCCCGGGGCTTCCGCCGGCTCGGCCTGCCTCTGGCCACCCGCCGCCGGGCCGGATGAGCGCGGCGCGTTCGGGCACGCAGGCCACGAAGTCGCATCGGATTGCGGGTTGAAGATTGAAGGCGTTTGGACGCCATCCTCCAGACCTCCCCACCTTCCTCCGCACAATCGTGAACCCTGACCGTCATCACCCGCAGTGGCGCGACTGGCGCTGGCAGATGCAGCATCGCGTGCACGACGAGCCGACGCTGCGGCGCTACATCAACCCCGTGCCGGACGAACTGGCCGCCATCGAGGCGACCCGGGACGTCTTCCGGTGGAACATCACACCGTACTATGCCGCGCTCATGGACCCGGACGACCCGGATTGCCCCATCCGGCGGCAGATGGTGCCCCGCATGAACGAGCTGGCCCCGGACCTCGTCGGCGTCGTCGACCCGCTCGAAGAGGTGGCCCACTCCCCCGTGAAAAACCTCATCCACAACTATCCGGACCGGGTGGCCTTCTGCGTTACGGCCGAGTGTGCCATCTATTGCCGGTACTGCCTGCGCAAGCGCATGGTGGGGGACGCCGAATACATGATGCGCCGGGCCGAGCACCGGGCCGCCATCGACTACATCGCCGCCCACCCCGAGATCCGGGACGTGCTCCTGACCGGCGGCGACCCGCTGACCTTCAACGACGCCCACCTGGACGAGCTGCTGGGGGCGCTCCGGGCCATCCCACACGTCGAGATTTTACGGCTGGGTACCCGGCTGCCGGTGACACTGCCCTATCGCATCACCCCCGCGCTCTGCGCCGTGCTCGAGAAGTACCATCCGGTGTGGGTGAACACGCATTTCAACCACCCGAAGGAACTCACGGACGATGCGGCCGAGGCCGTCGACCGGCTGCTCCGGGCCGGTGTCCCCGTCGGCAATCAGACGGTGCTCCTGCGCGGCATCAACGACGACGTGACCACGATGAAGGCCCTGTGTGAGGGGCTCGTCCGGATGCGGGTGCGGCCCTACTACCTCTACCAGGCCCAGCTCATCGGCGGGACGGCCCATTTCCGCACCTCCATCGAGCGGGGCATGGCCCTCATGGAAGCGCTGCAGGGCCGGACGACCGGCTTTGCCATCCCGAAGTACGTGCTCGATACGCCCTTTGGCAAGGTCCCGCTCAACCGGTCGTACGTGCTCGGGCGAGCCGGCGACCACGTGCTGATGCGCACGCCGCGCGGGCCGCTGTGGGCCGAGCCCAACCCCCTCCCGCCGGGTGAGGCACCGGGGCTCACGTTGCCGGCCGTCCGCCTTCCGGAGAACGTTGCCACGATAGTCACCGGGGTCCCGCGGCGGGAGGAACCCCTGCTGCACCGGCAGGGGTGAAGCGAAAAGGCTTGCCGGGTCTGCGGAAAAATTGTCGCAAACAGGCGGCAACAGCGCGTTTTTGTTGACTTTCGTAATGTGTGCTGGTAGATTGGCGCAGATTTGGAGATAATCGGCTTTCGCGCAGTCCCGTTTTGCCCACGGCCCCGGTGCCTCTCCATATGATTCGTATCCTTATGTTCATCCTGGCCATTGTGGCTGTCGTTCTTGCCGTCGTGTTGAAGGAGCCGTTGCTGTTTGTGATTGCCGGGGGGCTGGTGCTGGGGGCACTCCTGGCCTTCGTGGCGCTGCTGCGTCGTCGTCATCGCCGGATGAAGGTGCAGTATGCGCCACCGGCCCGGGAGGGGGACGACGAGCTCAAGGCGCTCGGAATTCTGGAGATCCGGCCCAAGGCGTCGGAGGCGCGCCCGGGGCCGCACCTGCAGCAGGAAGCCGGGGTGCCGGATGTGATGCCCGCGGCCACGCCGGAACACGCCGGGATGCCCGGAGCCCGGGGCGGCGAGCCTCCGGAGCAGGAGCGAGCCGCGGAAGCCGTGCCCGGGACGGGCGGGACGCCGGCGACGGACGACCGTGGCATCGAGGCCGAAGCGGAGGAGGACATGGTGATCGAGGTGCGCAAGAAGGATCCCGAACGCTACGTGGCCGTGGAGGCGGCGGCGGACGGGTACGAGGAAGACGTGCTGTTGCCCGTGCTCCATGCCCTCCGGTCGGCGCTGAAGGCCACCACGGTCTGCCTGCTTCGGCAGGAGGAAATCGCCCTCCGCTACCATATCGTCGCGATCGTCAGCCGGAACGGCTATGCCCGCGGTCCCGGCAGCTTCTCGACACGCATCCCGCTGCTGCCTGCGGGCGAGGCCCCGGTGTGGGTACGCCGGGTGCACGAGAGTGACCTGCCGGCCAAGAGCCTCGGGTACTACCGCGAGCCCATCGCCGTGCGGCGTGTGGCCGTGGCTCCCGTGCAGGGCGGCGCCACGGGACACGTCACGCGCCCGAACGCCTTCTTTCTCCTGGCCGACGCCATGGACGAGCGCGTCTTCGAGACGCCCCGCGCACAGGCCCTGTTGCTCCGGAGTGCCGACTTGCTCGGCGTCCTCCTCGACGGCCGCCTGCCGCCGTCGGTTCCGGCCTCGGCGCCGCGCCCGCGTCGCGAGATCATCGCCGAGGAGATGGCACAGGCCCGTATGCGCCGGCACCCGCTGGTGCTGGCCCTGGTTTATCTCGAAGGCGGTGAGCGCCTCCGGGCGGCCTCCGAAGGCGACATCGAACAGGCCGAAGTCGCCCTGAAGGGGCAGCTGCACGAGGCCGTCCCCACCGCACGCATCGAGCGCTTCGGCGAGCTGATGTACGGCGTCTTCTACCGTGAACCCCTCGACGACGTCGAATCCTGGGCCCTCGGCCTCCAGGAACGGCTCGATGCCGCCGGCTTCGACGGCAAGGTCTACGTGGGCGTGGCCCTCCTCCAGGAACGCCACCGGACGCCGGACGACTTCAAGGCGGAGGCAACCGCCGCGCTCTACGAGGCCTACGAGACGGGCACGTGTACCATCATCGAATCTTGAAGACGCCGCCCGTCGTTCTCTTCCGGCATCCGCTACCCGCTGCCTATCATCCGGCCGAATCATGACGCTCGGAAAAGTTGTCGGTACCGTCTGGGCCACCCGCAAGGACGAACAGCTCGTCGGCATGAAGCTGCAGATCGTGCAGGAGGTCGATCTGGACTACACGCTCAAGGACAGCTTCGTCGTCGCCGTGGACAGCGTCGGGGCCGGCGTGGGGGAGATCGTGCTGTTCGCCACCGGGTCGAGCGCCCGTCAGACCGAGCTGACCCGCAACAAGCCCGTCGACGCCGTCATCACAGCCATCGTGGACAAGCTCGACGTGCCCGCGACCGCCGGGGTGACCGAAGCCGAACCCGTCGCATGAACCTCGCCCGCGTCATCGGTACCGTCTGGGCCACCCGCAAGTATCCCACCCTCGAAGGGCGGCGCCTGCTCTTTGCCCAGCCCCTGACCTTCGGCGGCGACGCGCTCGGCGACCCGATCGTCATGCTGGACACGGCCGACGCCGGGGTGGGCGACGTGGTCCTCTACGTCACCTCCAGCGAGGCCGCCATCCCCTTTCACCCGAACCTGACCCCTACGGATGCGACCATCGTCGGGGTGGTCGAACGCATCGACCGCCTGGATACGACGTGGCACACCCTGCCCGGAGCGGGCACCGACACGGGGCCGGAATGATCCCCGCTCCCGTCCGGGAACGCCCGTGTGCCGGGAAGGGATGGCACATTGCCCGTTGAAGACCGGGGGCCTGTCGCGTCTTTTGCGCCTTGATGCCTTCGGGGCCCGTGAGGTGGGATGTCCTCAAATCCGTGATGATCCGTTCCCGGTTGCAGCGGCGGGTGCCCGCCACGCCCCGCGTCAGCCGGTGCTTTGCATGGCGGCGGCGATGCCGTTGATGCTCAGGAAGAGGGCCTGCCGGAGTGCCTCACGTTCTGCGGGGCGGGCGGCCCGCTCACGCTTCATCAGTTCGATCTGCAACAGGTTGAGCACGTCCGTATACGGGTTGCGCAGGACGATGGACTGCTGCACGGCGCGGCTGATGTCGAGCAGTTCCGCCTGGCCGGTGATCTGGAGCACGGCCGTGCGGGCACGGTGGAAGTCGGTGGCGATGATGTCGTGGAAGGGTTTGTGGATGTCGTCGGCCAGGCGGGCGTAGTGGCGGGCGATCTCCAGGCGGGCCCGGGCCATCTCCAGCTGGGCGTTGTCGATGACGGCGCGGAAGAAGGGCCATTCCCGGTACATGCGGCGGAGGATGTCGAGGGGGGCGCTTCCGGCGTCGAGGGCTTCGGCCAGGGCACGTCCCAGGCCATACCATCCGGGGACGATGTAGCGCGTCTGCGTCCAGGCGAAGACCCAGGGGATGGCGCGCAGTCCCTCGAAGTCGACCTCGTCGGCGGATTTGCGGGAGACGGGCCGGGAGGCGATGGGCAGGCGGCTGATCTGGGCGATGGGGGTGATGCGGGTGTACCAGGTCCAGAGCTGTTCGTCGTGGATGAGGTCGCGGTAGGCCTGCATGGCGCGGTCGGCCAGTTCTTCCATGAGCCGTGCTTCCGGGGCGTCGGAGGTGACGCGGGAAGCCGGGCGTCGGGTGTCTTCCGCCGTGGCCGGTGCTTCCCGCGGCCCGCCGGGGACCGTGGCCAGCAGCATCGCGTTGACGATCTGCTCCAGGTGGCGATGGGCGATCTCGGGGAGGGCGTAGCGGAAGGAGATGACCTCGCCCTGCTCCGTGAAGCGGATGCGGCCGTTGTGCGAGACGGGGGGCATGGCCAGGATGGCCCGGTTGGCCCGCCCGCCACCCCGCCCGACGGTGCCGCCGCGCCCGTGGAAGAGCCGGAAGTCGACCCCGTAATCCCGGCAGACGCGTCCCAGGCGTTCCTGCGCCTTGTGCAGTGCCCAGTTGGCCATCCAGAAGCCGCCGTCCTTGTTCGAGTCCGAGTAGCCGAGCATGATCTCCTGGAAGTGACCGCGGGCGGCCAGGTGCTTCCGGTAGACGGGATGCTCGAAGAGGGTTTCCATGAACAGGTGGGCCGTCTCCAGGTCTTCGATGGTTTCGAAGAGGGGGACGATGTCGAGCGGGCAGGTGACGGTGTCGCCTTCCAGACGCCAGAGGCCGACCTCTTTGGCCAGGAGCATGACCTCCAGCAGGTCGCTCACGGCGTGGGTCATGCTGACGATGAGGCTGCCGAGGGCGGCCGGTTCCTGCGCGGCCATCTCGCGGGCGACCTCGAACGTTTCGATGACCATCCGGGCCGTTTCGGGCAGGGGGGCGCCGTGGGGGCGCAGGGGACGGGGGTTGTGCAGTTCCCGGGTGAGCAGTTCGAGCCGCTCCGCCTCGGTGAGGGCGGCGTAGTCCCCGGTCACGCCGGCGATGCGGAGCAGGGCCGCCACCGCTTCCTCGTGCACCCGGCTGTGCTGCCGGATGTCGAGGGCGGCCATGTGGAAGCCGAAGGTGCGGGTTCGGGCCAGCAACCGGCCGAGCTGGCCGTCCCGCGCCAGTTCGCCGAAGCCGGTGGCTTCGAGACAGCGCCGGAGCAGCAGCAGGTCCTGGAGATAGCGGGTGCTGTCGTAGACGGGCGGGGCCGGTGTTTCCTCGCCGGTGCGTGCGGCCTCGAGCAGGGTCGCCACCCGTGTCATCATGTAGCTGATTTTGAGGCGGTACGGCTCGTACTGAAACTGCCGTGCCCAGGCCGGGTCGAGCGTGATCTCGGCGGCGTCTTCGGCGAGTGAGGCGGTCAGGGCCTCGGGGATGCGGATCTGTCGCTCGGAAAGGCTGAGCTCGCGGCGCAGGTGGCGCAGCGCCTCGTAGTGGAGCCGGAGCGCCACCTGTCGCAGCCGCCGGACGGTCCATCGCGTCACCTCGGGCGTGACGTTCGGGTTGCCGTCCCGGTCGCTGCCGATCCAGGAGCGGAAGCGGAGGAAGGCGGGTAGCTCGGGGGTGATACCGTAGTACTGTTCGAAGGCCCGGCGCACGTCGGCATAGATCCGGGGCACCGTCTCCCAGATCGTGTTGCTCAGAAAGTAGAGGCCATGTTCCACCTCGTTCTCGACGCTGACGCGCTCGGCACGGACCTCGTCGGTAGCCAGCAGGAGGGCGATCTGGTTGTGGACGTCGAGGCGGGCCTGTTCGGCTTCGACGGGCGTCGTCTCGCACTGGCGGCGACGCTGCGTGAGCAGGGTGGCCAGGCTTTGCTGTTTGTACAGGATGCTCCGGCGCCGCGCCTCGGTGGGATGGGCCGTCATCGTGGGCTGGATGTCGAGGCGGCCGAGTACCGCCAGCGCCTCCTCCGCCGGGAGGCCCCGCGTGCGAAGATGGAAGAGGGCCTCGTCGATGGCGTCGGCACGGGGGTGTTCCGGGGTGGCCTGCCGTGCCCGTTCCCGGTTGATGCGGATGATTTCCTGCTGTTCGGCCTGGTTGAGCAGGTGAAAGAAGGCGGTGTAGGAACGCAGGAGCTCGACGATCCGGTCCAGGTCCAGGGCGGCAATGCGGGCCTCGGCCTCGGCACGGGGGGCCGGGTCGTCCTCGTTCGTGGCACGGCGGCACAGGCGGTGCAGCACCTCGATGTCGTCGAGCAATGCCGGGCCGTACTGGTTTTCGACGGCCTGCCCGAGCTCGGTGCCGAGCAGGTCCACCACTTCGTGCAGGGACTCGGAGATCCAGACGACGCCGTCATCCGGACGCCAGGGATTCGGTGCAGGCATGGGAGCGTTGCGGGACTGAGGGGTGAAAAAAGGAAAATCTACAATCGTGCGGGAAAATACCAGTCCGATGGGCCGGGGGGGCATGCACCGGGGCGGGGTGTTGCACGGTGAGGCAGGCCGTGCGTGTGCGGGCCGGCACCCGCGTGCCTGTGGCCGGGGGCGGTCATGCTCGCCCCCGGGCCTCTTCGAGGGTTTGCCGGAGGCGTTCGGCTTCGCGGGCGGCGGCTTCGGCGAAGTCCGTGCCGCCGGCGGCGTAGAGGATCTGCCGGCTGCTGTTGATCAGAACGGGGCCGCGGCCGGCCGCCTGCATCACCGCGCGGGCATCGCCGCCCTGGGCACCTACGCCGGGGATGAGCAGCGGCAGGTCCGGGCAGGCCTCGCGAAGGGTGCGCAGGGCCGCCGCGCTGGTGGCGCCGGCGACGAGCCCACCGTCGCCGGGGGCTTCGGCGGCCCAGGCGGCCACCTGCCGGGCCACGTACAGGTAAAGCGGCTCGCCCCGGCAGTCGCGCTCCTGGAAGTCCGCTGCGCCGGGGTTCGAGGTGCGGGCGAGCACGAAGGCGGCTTTGCCCGGATAGGCCAGGAAGGGCTGCACGGCGTCGTGGCCCATGTAGGGCGTCACGGTGCAGGCGTCGCAGCCCAGTTGCTCGAAGACCGACCGGGCATAGAAGCGCGCCGAATTGCCGATGTCTCCCCGTTTGCCGTCGGCAATGACGAGCACGTCGTCCGGAAGCTGGCGGCACGTGGCTTCCAGGGCGCGCCAGCCTTCGGCTCCGAGGGCCTCGTAGAAGGCGAGGTTGAGCTTGTAGGCACACGCCACGGCGGCCGTGGCCTCGATGAGAGCGGTGTTGAAGGCGACGACGGCCGCGGCAGGGGTCGCGCCGGCGAACAGGTGGGGCGGCATGCGCGCCGGGTCGGGGTCGAGCCCCACGCAGAGGACCGACTTTTTGCGGGCCTGAATCTGAAGCAGGCGTTCGGTGAACGTGGCGGTCACGGCAGGCCGGTGGACGGGTGGGGAAGGAGCACGAGGGCGTCATCCCGTTCGCGCATGACGCGATCCGGTTGGGGCGGCATGCACACACTGCGGACGACAGCCGAATATACGCGTCCCGCTGCCTGGTCCTCGACGCCGGATTGTCGAATCTCCGTGAGAAACGTCATCGGGCCGTTGCTTTCTCGAAGCACGGGGGGGCCGGATCCTGGCCACAGGGTACGAACTCGAACTCCAGCGTCGAGTGGCCGATGCCGAAGCGCTCTTGCAGCAGGTCCTTGATGCGTTGCTTGATGGTTTCCATCCGTGCCAGGTCCTCCTTTTCGATGACGATGTGGGCTTCGAGGGCCGGGTGGTTTTCGTCCAGTTGCCACACGTGCAGGTGGTGCATGTCCAGCACACCGTCGATGGCCTGCACGGCGCGGATGACCTCGTCGAGGTCGAGGCGGGGCGGGGCTCCCTCCATCAGGATGTCGGTGGTGCGACGCAGCAGGTGGTAGCTGTGATAGAGGATGTACACCGAGATGAGCAGCGTCAGGATGGGGTCGACCAGGTAGACGTCGAGCCAGAGGATCAGCACGCCGCCGAGGACGACCCCGACCGACGAGACGGCGTCGGTGAGGATGTGCAGGTAGGCGCTCTTGACGTTGAGGCTGTGCCGGGCGTCGCGGTGGAGCAGCAGCGCCGTGGCCACGTTGGCCCCCAGCCCGATTACCGCCACCGCGAGCATCACCGGCCCGTCGACGGGCTGCGGGTCGAGCATCCGGCGCACGGCTTCCTGGATCAGAAAAAGGGCGATGAGCACCAGCGTGATCAGGTTGACGAAGGCACCGAGAATCTCGGCCCGCCGGTACCCGAACGTCTTGCGCTGGTTGGCGGCCCGCCCGGACAGGCGTCGTGCCCCGTAGGCTACGCCCAGCGAGGCCGTATCGCTGAAGTTGTGCAGGGCGTCCGAGAGCAGGGCCAGGCTGCCCGAGACGATGCCCCCGATGACCTCCGCCACTGTGATGAGCAGGTTCAGGGCAATGGACCAGCCGAGCCGCTGTCCTCCGCCCGGCGGCGTGTCGTGCACGTGGTGGTGGTGGTGATGTGTATGACCCATCGTCTGCCGGTCCCGTGTCCACGATTCCCTTTCCGTATGCCGCCGTCGTCTTCAGGATCCGCAGGGCATTGAATCCCGGGTTCCGCCGGGGTACCTTTCCCGTAGTCCTGCCGCGCGTTTGCCCGAGAATCTGTCCCGCCGATTTCTTTCCGACCGGCAGCGGTGGGAAGGAGCCGGCCTTCGTGCCATGAACACATCGACGGTCTTGCGACGTGTGCCGGCCGCCCTGTTCCTGTGGCTTGGTCTTATCGTGCCGGCGGCGGCCCAGCCGGCCGTTCGGTTTTACGGGCATGCCGGATCGGCATCGCCCGTCGGGCCGAACAGCTTTGTAGATTTCTGGGAAACCGGTTTGCAGGCCGGGGCCGGTGTCGGTTTCCGGGTTTTCGGGCAGGCAGAAGCCGTCATCGGGGTGGACTACCGGCGGTTTCCACTCGAAAAGGACGAGTTTCTGGCCGATGCCGGTGTACTGGGCCTGGATCTCCGTCTCGACGGCGGGGGCCTGGCCGTGCTGTCGGGCACCTTCCGCCTGAAAGCCAATCTGGAGGCGAGCGACCGGTTCGCTCCCTACGTTGCCGCCGGTTTCGGGCTTTACCGGCGCACGCTCGACCGTCTCACGGTTTCCGCTGCCGGCGAGCACCTGACGCTCCCGGGGGAATCCGAAACCACCCTGGGCCTGGAGGGGGCTGTCGGGGTCGGGGTCATCCTTTCATCCCGCCTGCAGGTGTTTGCCGAACCGGCTTTCACGTTTCTTGCGACTTCTTTCGAGAAACCCGCTTTCAACCGGGATATCGACCGCACCGAGGACAACAACATGCGCTTTCTGATGGTGCGGCTCGGGGTGGTGCTGGGCCGCTGAGGGAACGCACGCCCGCGGTCAGGGGAGGTCTTCCCACCGGGCGTCTTCGATGTCGAGGTGGGGCGGGGTGGATCGGGCCCGAGGGGCCATGCGTTGCCGCTCGTAGGCTCGCGGGCCGTAGGAGGGCGGGTCGGGAGGCGGCGGCATCTCGCGCGGTGGCCGGCCGTCGTGCAGGGCGGCACGGATCAGGTTGCGGGCGTACCGGAGCACGAGGTAGAACAGGAGGACGAGCAGGACCGTGTTGAACAACAGCTTGAGCACGATGGGACCTTACAGGTGAAGCGAGCCGGAGGGCGTCGGGTTGAAGTAGGTCGTACCGGGATGTTTTATCGTCATGATCTGCCGGACAAGTTCCTCCAGTTCGTCCGGATTCCTGACGAAATCGATGTGGGAGGCATGGATGATCAGCAGCGGGCTTTTGGTGTAATGGTAGAAGTAGTGGTTGTAGGCCCGGTTGAGGGTGTCGATATAGTCGGGGTCCATGTCTTTTTCATAGGGGCGGCCGCGCCGGGCGATGTTCTGCAGGAGGCGCTCGGTCGTGCACTGGAGGTAGACGACCAGGTCCGGCGTCGGGACGACGGGCTGCATCAGGGTGAAGAGGGTGTCGTAGAGCCGTCGCTCGTCGCCTTCGAGGTTGAGGTGGGCGAAGATGCGGTCCTTGTCGAAGCTGTAGTCGCTGATGACGAGTTGCTGGAAGAGGTCGCGCTTGAGCAGGTTCTGCTGCTGGCGGAAGCGGCTGGCCAGGAAGCTGAGCTGGGTGTGAAAGGCCCAGCGGCGGCGGTCTTCGTAGAAGCGGGCGAGGAACGGGTTTTCGTCGAAGGCTTCGAGGACGAGCCGGGCGTTGAAGCGTTCGGCGAGCAGGCGGGCCAGCGTGGTCTTACCGGCCCCGATGACCCCTTCGATGACGAGGTAGCGCAGGTCCTCGTGGGGTGTCACCGGCGGTGCAGGAGCCTGTGGACCGGGGGTGATCTCGGGTTCCATGGGGGCGGGTGGGGTTCGGTCAGGGAGGCGGAAGCTCGCCCGTCCAAAGGGGCTGGGGGAGGCGGACGAGCGGGGTCGGGTCCGGGCAACGGTCGAGCAGGATCCGGACCGTCGTATCATACGGCGGGGGAACGTACAGGTTCGGGGCGAGGTCGGCCAGGGGCCGGAGGACGAAGCGGCGGTTGCCCAGGCGGGGATGCGGCAGGGTGAGGGTGGGGGTTGAGCAGGTGAGGGCGTCGTAGACGAGCAGGTCCAGGTCGAGGGGGCGGGGGGCCCAGCGGCCTGCCCGGCGATCCCGGCCCGCCCGGTGTTCGAGCGCCAGCAGGACGTCCAGCAGGGCCTCGGGCAGGTGCCGCGTCCGCAGGTGGACGACGGCGTTGAGGTAGGGCGGTTGTTTCTCGCCGGGGGTGAGGGTGTGGGCCGGGCCCTCGTAGAGGGGCGAGGCCGCCACGACGCGGATGCCCGCGTCGGCGTCGAGCCGGGCCACGGCCGTGCGTAGCTGCTGCAGGCGGTCGCCCAGGTTGGCTCCCAGCGCCACGTAGGCATCGACCGGCATCGGTTGCGGGTGCATCACGTTGGAAAGGTACGGCTTCTTCGCGGAAAAGAGGAGGGTATTGAACGTTTCGTGGCACCGGAGGCGTTCGCGGCGGGTCCGGAAACGGACGGGACCCGTGGCATGCGGGCCTGCCCCGGCCTATCTTTCAACATCGGTTTCAACCCATGGTGGAGGTCATGGCTGCCCTTAGCGAACCGGACCCACCGCGCAACGCGTCCCGTCGGTCCGGGCTCTCCTGTGGGTCAGGGGGTGCACCCGTGAAGGGTGCGGCTACATCGCGCTGCCCACCGACGCCTTCAATGGCTATGACCCGTTTAATATCCGGAAGTCTATGCATGAACCTGTCTTCGTTCCCCTGAGGGAATTTCCGTCGTACTCCGAGGCCGAGATGCTCCAGCGGGCGACGGCGTTTTACGAGGCGATGCAGCGGCGGCGCACCGTGCGGCAGTTTTCGGACCGGCCCGTGCCGCGCGCAGTCATCGAGGCGTGCCTGCGGGCGGCGGCTACAGCGCCGAGCGGGGCCAACCGGCAACCTTGGCACTTCGTCGTCGTCTCGGATCCGGAACTCAAGCGCGAGATCCGCGCGGCGGCCGAGGAGGAAGAACGGGCCTTCTACCGGGAACGCGCGCCCAGGGCCTGGCTGGAAGCGCTGGCCCCGCTCGGCACCGACGAGCACAAGCCTTTCCTCGAAACGGCCCCGTACCTCATCGCGGTCTTTGCCGAGCGCTACCGGGTATCGCCGGACGGCTCGAAAGAGAAGAACTACTACGTGCAGGAATCGGTCGGTATTGCCGTGGGGATGCTCATCACGGGGTTGCATCTGGCCGGGCTGGCGACCCTCACGCATACGCCGAGCCCGATGCGCTTTCTCAATGAGCTCCTGAAACGACCCGAGAACGAACACCCGTTTCTCCTGCTCGTGGTCGGCTATCCGGCGGACGATGCCGTGGTGCCCGGCATTGCGCGGAAGGCGCTGGAGGAGGTCACGACGTTTCGATGAGGGCGTCGTGGCGGGTGAGGTGGCCGCGGTCGTCGAGGGTGAGGCCGGGCACGCGGGTGGCCAGCTCGTGCAGAAAGCTTTGCCGGTGGCGGGGCGAGATCAGGACGAAGCGGCGACGGTTGCCGGCCCGGTAGTCGATGCGGAGACGGTCGAGCGAGAGCGCCGGGCTCGCCAGCGGGTTTCTCGTGGGCCGTACCCGTACGATGGCGTCGTAAGGCACCCGGTAGCGGATCACCCCGCTGCGGATCAGGAGGGCGTCGGCGGCCAGCCGGTAGCGGCAGGGGACGATGAGCGAGAGGGTGGCCAGGAGCACCAGCAGGGCGCCGGCCGCCAGGACCCGGTCTCCGGTGCCGCTCTCGCTGGCAAGCGCCGCCAGGCACGCGGCCATGCCCAGCCCGTAGGAAAGCACCAGGACCGCGATCAGCCAGCGGTCCACCTTCGAGGGAAAAACCGGTTCCTTTCTTTCCATCGTATCGCCAGGGCTTGACGGCTGCGATCGTTCCGGTCGGATAGCGCCGTGCAGGAGCGTATGAACGTCTCGACACATCAACGTTTCGTCGCGCCCGGTCGTTCTGCTGACGAGCGCCGTGTGCTCGTGGTTGCATACTATTTCCCTCCGATGGGGCTCAGCGGAGTGCAGCGGGTGGCGAAGTTCGTCAAGTACCTGCCGGAGCACGGCTGGCGGCCCACCGTGCTCACGGCGGCGCCGGGCGGCTATTTTGCCTATGATGCGTCGCTGCTGGCGGACGTCGAAGCGGCGGGCACTGAGGTCGTGCGCACCGCGTCCTGGGATCCGACCCGGCTTTTCGGAAGGGGCCGGACGGTGGCGTTGCCGGCGGAACGGGCACGGCGGTGGTGGGCCGGGCTGAGCCAGTTTGCCTTCATACCAGACAACAAGGTGGGGTGGTGGCCGCACGCCGGACGGGCGGGGCGCCGGCTGCTCCGGGCCGGCACGTTCGACGCGATCTTCTCCTCGGCCCCGCCGTACACGGCCCACCTGGTCGCCGTGCACCTGGCCCGGTGGAGCGGGCTGCCGCTCATCACCGACTTTCGGGACGACTGGGTGGGCAACCCGCGCCACGTCTACCCGACCCCCCTGCACCGGGCCCTGCACCGCCGCCTCGAACACCGGGTGCTCCGGGCGAGCCGTCACGCGACCACGATCAACACGTACATCCGTGATGCCCTCCTGGCCCGGAACACCCGACCCGGCTTCACCCCGTCCGTTACCGTGCTGCCGCAGGGCTTCGACCCTGCGGATTTCGACGTGCCCCCCGTGCCCCGGGACGGCACGCGGATGCGGCTCGTCTACAGCGGCATCTTCTACGACGCGCAGACTCCCGACGCCTTCCTGCAGGCGCTGGCGCTGCTGCTGGCTCGCCGGCCCGGGGTGCGCCCGCACGTCGAGGCCGTCTTCGTCGGGCTGGTGCCCGGGGCTTCCCGGGCTCTTGCGACCGCGCTGGGGCTGGATGACCTGGTGCACTATACGGGCTATCTGCCGCACCGGGAGGCTGTGCGCCACCTCCGGGCGGCCGATGTGCTGTGGATGACGGTGGGGCGCCGCCCCGGCGCCGAAGGCATCTCGACGAGCAAGCTCTACGAGTATTTCGGCGCGCAGAAGCCCATCCTGGCGCTCGTGCCCGAAGGGGCCGTCCGGGAAGCGCTGGCGCCCTACGGGGCCGCCGTCGTCACCGGGCCGGACGACGTGGAGGCCGTCGCCGATGCGCTCGAAGGGCTGTACGAACGCTGGCGGGCCGGTTCGCTGCCCGCGCCGGATCGGGCCTACGTGCGTCGCTTCGACCGTCGCCGCCTGGCCGGTGAGCTGGCCGCCCTGCTCGGGGGCGCGGGCTGAGTCGTCGTTCAGGGCTGCTCGGGCGTGCTTTCGGGAGCCGGGAGGGCGAAGGGGGCGCGGAGATAGGGCGTCAGGTCGGTGTTTCCCTGCCGGGCCAGCAGGCCCTCCACGCTGTCGATGGGGGCCGGCGCATAGGCCTGCCAGGCGGAGCGGAAACGGGGAAAGCTCTTTTCCACCCCGCGATGGAGCGGAATGAACGCCTGCATGAAGCCGCGCAGGGTCTTGTGTCCGTTCGAGTGCTGCCGGAGGGCCATGTCGAGGTAGAAAGCGAAGCGCATGCCTTCGTAGTAGGTATAGTAGAAGGCCGCCGGGTTGTCGTAGTATTGCTCGCAGGCATCTTGCAGCGTCCAGGCACCTTCCGGGTCCTGTCCCCGGGCGAGCCGGGTCATGCGTTGCAGGTTCCGGCTCAGGGCTTCGGGGGTGAGCAGGCCGGCATCGAGCAGGGCGAGGTGGGCCAGGTATTCGGTCACCCCTTCACGCATCCAGCACATCGGGGTATCCCATTCCACCGGGAGCGGGGCGGGGTGGGGCAGGGCCTGTTCGCGGGCGTAGGTCCAGGTATGGATCAGCTCGTGGGCCATGATACGCAGGATGTGCTCGCCGGCGTAGGGCCACATCCGGGTGAGCGGCAGGCCGTGCGGAAACTGGAGTTGTATGGAAGAGGCCCCCGCCGTTCCGCCGGTCATGATACCCCGGCGGGACGTGTCGTGCAGCAGGAACGTCAGGTGGGTGCCGAAGCCGCCCGGCTCCAGGTCCAGGACGGTCCGGATAACCTGCATCATCTGGTTCGCCACCGGTTCCGCCAGGGTGCCGGGCCCCGTCCAGGCCAGCGTGACGTTGGTCTGGCCGATGCGCCGGGTTTGTACGTCCCCGGTACGGAACGCGACGAAATAGTTCTTCAGCAGCGCATACAGTCCGGGTGCCTCGACGCTGCGCCGGTCGCTGGACCAGGGGGTCACCACAGTCCATTCTTCCGGGACGTCCCAGGTCAGGGAGATGGCGGGGTGGAGGGGAATGCCTTCGGGCCACAGGAAGGCATACCGTGTCAGATAGAGCCGGGAGGAGTCGGCGTACGGCATCACCGATTGCCAGACGTTGTCCTCGGGCAGGGCGTGCGCGTCGCGATCGGTGCGCACCCGGTAGGAGAAGTGTAGCGTGCCGTGGACATCCTGCAGGATCCAGGTGCCCGGCCCGTCTGAGACCGGATGCAGTTCCCTTCGCTCGTCGCGGAACGAGACGTCCGTGATCAGTTGCAGGGGATAGGGGCCGAGGCGGGCGGGATGGCGAAAGCGCAGCGGGGTGCAGGGTGGGGTTTCCAGCCTGCCGCGTACGAAGACGGACGCCGACGTGGTGTCCATCCGGAAGGTGTAGGCCAGGCGGGCCGGGGTATCCGGACACCCCTGCTTCGAAGGGATCGTATCCGGGCGGATGCCGGTCAACAGGAAGAGCGGCAGGGCCGGGAACAGCAGGCGAAACAGCGCGCACATAACCCGCAACACCTTGAAGGGCATACCAACATGCATGAAAGGACGACGCGTACCGTTCAGGTCATCGGCACAGAAGCTTGTTTTTTGAAGCCGGGACGTGTAGCCGGTTGAGGTGTGGCGCCGGTGCGTTGCAGAGGGGCTTCGAACGAAAAGGCGGGTTGGTCGTCCAAGGGCCGGTGCGGCTGATACCGGCCTCCTCCGGTGCAATCTCTGCAGGATGATGGCATTCTTTTCC
This sequence comes from Rhodocaloribacter litoris, assembly GCF_011682235.2. Lineage (NCBI taxonomy): Bacteria > Pseudomonadati > Rhodothermota > Rhodothermia > Rhodothermales > Rhodothermaceae > Rhodocaloribacter > Rhodocaloribacter litoris. Next base: position 3,559,541 of record NZ_CP076718.1, read on the forward strand.
TCTGGTCCTCTTGTGGCATGAAGCGCGTTGCCACTCTGGTGCTTTTTGCTTTTCCGCTGGTCGTGTACGGGCAGGTGGAGGTGATCGTGCGCCTGGCCGACGAGGCCGGAGCCGATCTCGTTGCCGCCATGGAAGGCGGGGCGGCGAAGGACGGGGCGCTGGCCCCGCTGTTTGAAGGCGTCCTCGCGGTGCAGCCGGTGGTCGCCCGTCGCGGGGCGGGCAAGCAGGCCGGGGCGTTTCCGGCCTACGTGCTCGCCGTGCCCGACTCCGCCGCCTTCGAGGCGGTTCGTGCCCGCTGGGCGGCGCAGCCCGGCGTGGCCTACGTACAGCCCAACCGGCGTTACCGGCTCGACGGCCTCCGCCCGGACGTGGTGCCCCTCCGGGCCGGCGATCCCCTGGCCGACAGCCTCGGCCACCTCGCCGTCATCCGGGCCCTGGAGGCCTGGAACGTCACCACCGGACGACCCGAGGTGCGCATCGGGCTGATCGACACCGGCGTCTTCTTCGAACACCCCGACCTGGCCGGGCAGATCGCGATCCATCCCGGCGAGGATCTCGATAGCAATGGCCGTGCCAACGCCTCCGACTTCAACGGGCTCGATGACGACGGCAACGGCTATGTGGACGACCTCTACGGCTATGACTTCCTCGACCGGCCCGGCAACGTGGAAGCCGGCGATTACCACACGCGCGATCCGTTCCCCGACGAGGACAACCTGCCCGGCGGGGGACGCGGGCACGGCACCTCCGTGGCCGGTGTGCTGGTCGCCGCCCGGGACAACGGTGTCGGCATCGCCGGGGTGGCGCCGGGGGTGCGCCTGGTGCCGCTCCGCGCCTTCGGCGCCGACGGGGCCGGGGACGACGACGACATCGCCGCCGCCCTCGTCTATGCCGCCGATAACGGCCTCGATGTGGTCAACCTCTCCTTCGGCGATGCGGTGGCTTCTCCCCTGATGCACGAGGCCATCCGCTATGCCGTCGACCGGGGCGTCGTGGTGGTGGCATCGGCCGGCAACGCCGGCGGTGACGGGCCCCATTACCCGTCCGACTATCCCGAGGTGATCTCGGTGGCTTGGTTCGATGCCGACGGGCGCGGCCTCGCGGCCCGGGGCACCCACGGCGTCGGGATCGATCTGGGCGCGCCCGGCTCGTTCGTCTATACCACCCTGCTGCCCCCGCCGGAGACGCCGGACCCGGAAGCGGTCGCGGCGCTCTACGGGCGGCGCAGCGGCTCGTCGATGGCGGCTCCGATGGTCGCCGCCACGGCCGCCTTGCTGCGCTCGCTCGAGCCCGGTCTCACCCCCGCCGCCGTGCGCAGCATCCTCACCGCCTCGGCCCGCGACATCGAGGCGCCCGGATGGGACCACCGCACGGCTGCCGGTCTGCTCGACGTCGCCGCCGCGCTGCTGAACGCCCTTCCCGCCCGTACCGAGGTGCTTTCCCCCGCCCAGGATGACGGTGTGGCCGCCGGCGTCGTGCCGGTCCTCGGAACCGCCGTCGATCCCGCCTTCCTGGCCTATTCGGTCGAGGTGGCGGCCGGTGCCGGCGATCCCGGCGACACCTGGATGCCCGTGGTGACGGAGGTGCGGCGTCAGGTCTGGCGCGACACGCTGGCCCTGTGGGAGGCCGGCCGGCTGCCCGAGGGACCCTATACCCTGCGCCTGGCGACCCGCCTGCGCACGGGCAAAACGATCGAGGACCGGCGGCGCGTCTACGTCGACCGGTCCCCGCCCCGGATCACCGTCCATTTGCTGGAGCGGGCCCTGGTCGCCGGGGCGCACGGCCTGCAGGTCGATGTGGAGACGGACGACCTCACCACCGTGTCCCTCGAGGTTGACCACGCGGGGAACACCCACCGGGTCGCCTCCGGGCGGCGCGGGCGGCGGCACGGGCTCGTCTGGACAGATGCTTCCGGCACGGGCGGCCCCGTCGTCGTGCGCCTGGTCGCCACGAACGCCGCCGGCCTCCTCACGACGCACACCGACACGCTCGTCCTGCCCGCCCGCACCCTCCATGCGGCCCTCTTCGACGAAGAGACGCTCGCCGTCCCGCACGGCTTCCTGCTTCCGCACGCCACCGACTTCGACGGAGACGGCCTCCGGGAGATCGTCCTGAACCGGTACGAAGATGGCTGGCTGGGCGACACGCTCGCCGTCTATGAGTGGGACGGAACGGGCTTCCGCCCCGCCTTTCACCTGATCGCCGGCGTCTTTCCCCGGGACACGGGCGACGCCGACGGCGACGGGCTCCTCGAACTGCTCACCCAGGTCGGCGGGGCCACGCTCGTGCTCGAACAGACCGCCGCCCGCGCCTATCCGTCCACCACCGCCTTCCTCGACACCACCGGCCTGGCCAACCCCTTCGACCCGGAGGCGGCCTTCGGCGCCCGCCTCACCGACCTCGACGGCGACGGGCGCGGCGAGATCCTCGTCCACAACACCCGGCAGTGGCGCCTCCTCGAACACGACGGGAGCGGCTTTGCGGAGGTCGCCCGGCTGGAAAACCCCACGGGTGTGACGGGCTCCGAGCTCGACCGGAACGAGTTCCAGGAACCCGAGGCCCTCATCGACGACTTCGACGGGGACGGCCGGCTCGACCTGCTCGTGGGCGACAGCGACGGCGACTGGATCCTCTACGAGCACGACGGCGACAACACCTTCCGCGTGGCCTGGACGCACGAGACGAACCGGTACAACGCCGGCAGCCGCTTCGCCCGGGGCGACTTCGACGGGGACGGCCGGCCCGAATTCGTCACCTACACCCAGAACTGGACGCAGGTCACCCGGGACGGAGAGCGAGAGCCGGACGCCGGCCTGGTCTTCGTGTGGGAGAACACGGGGGAGGATGCGTTCGCGCTCCGTCACCGTTTCGCGCTGGCCGGCACCCCGCTCTCGCGCCACGGCTCGCTCAACGCCGCCGACTTCGACGGCGACGGGCGGGACGAACTCGTCGTCGTGCACCCGCCGGATCTCTACGTCCTCGCGTTCGACGCGGCGGGGCCGCAGCTGCGCTTCCATCGGGGAGGGGGCGATCCCGCCGCCCCCTCCGGCCTGCGCAGCATCCAGACGGTGGCGGCCGACTTCGACGGGGACGGCCGGCCCGAACTCGTCGCCGCCGGGGCGGACGGCCGGCTGCACCGTTTCATACCGGATCCGGCGGTGGAGCACACGCCGCCCCCGCAATGGGTGGATGCTTTCGCCCTCGATGCCCGGCAGGTACGCCTGGCCTGGCACGCTCCCGGCGCCGACTCGGTGACGGTCCTGGCCGGCCCGCCCGGCGCGGCGCTGGATCCGATCGGGACGACGACCCGCGGTGCCTGGGTGGATGAGACGGAGGCCCCGCGCTCCTATGCACTCCGGGCCTGGTTCGGCGGCACCGCCTCACCTCTTTCGCCGGTGCGGCTCGTCCGCCCGCATGCGCCGGCCATCGTGGCGGCCGTCACGTACCCCGGCCCCGCGACGGTCGAGCTGGCGTTTACCGAGCCGCTGGCTCCCGGCCTGCTCCCCGGTCAGTTTCGCCTCGACAGGGGGGGGGAACCGGCGGGGCTGCTCGCGGGGAAAGGAGGGCGCTCCGTCCTTCTCCGCTTCGACACCCCGCCGCCGGCCGACACGCTCCGGTGGACGGGCGTGCGCGACGCCGAAGGGACGCCGGTCGGGCAGACCGCCGCGGCCGTGGCCTTTCCCGAACCGGCCTACGGCACGCTCATCGTCACCGCGTTCGAACTGCTCGACCCCGCCCGTGTGGCGCTCGTCTTTAGCGAGGCGCTCGACCCGGCCTTTGCCGCCGACGCGGCCAACTACCGCCTGCGACCCGCCGGCCACGTTGCCGAAGCCCGCTTCGACGCCGCCAGGCCCGACCGGGTGACGTTGCGTGTGGAAGGACGTGTTCTCGGGGCGACGGGCCTGGCAACGTCCGTCGAGGTGCTTCGTATGCGGAGCCTCACGGGCAATACCCTGGCCCCGGAGGGCACCACCGTGCGCCTGACGGTGGCGGCCGAAGACCTGGCCGGCGTCTACGTTTTCCCGAACCCGTACGAAGCGGGGCGCCACCCGCCTCGCGTCATGATCGCCGGATTGCCGCCCGAGGCCACCGTGCGTATCCTGTCGGTGCAGGGTGGCTTCATCCGCCTGCTCGAAGAGACCGACGGGGACGGCGGTGTCGCCTGGGATCTCAACGACGACGGCGGCCGTCCCGTCCCCTCCGGTATCTACCTCGTCCGCGTCGAGGCGCCGGGGCACGCCCCCGTCTTGCGCAAAGCCGCCGTGATCCGGTAGCAGGACGGAAATCCCTGTGCCGTGTTGCGTATTTCACGCCGTGTCCTTAATTGCGTACCGGGTCCCGTCCCTTCAGGCCGCCGACAACCTGCCGAGCATCTTATGTTTCCCAGTGATGATCCCGTACCCGACCGGCTCCGCGTGGTCATGGCCAGCGAGCATTTCCAGCTTGAGCGTATCATACAACTGGCCGAGGAATTCGTCCGGGGTCATGAGTCCGATGAGGACTTCGTCTACCGCGTCGTGCTGCTGACGAGCGAAGCTTTTACGAATGCCATCGAGCACGGTAATCGCCTCGACCCGGACAAGAAGGTGACGGTCGAACTCAGCGCCGAACCGGACCGCATCGAGGTGTGGGTCGAAGATCAGGGGCCGGGCTTCGACCGGGAAGACGTTGTGGACCCGTTGCAGAAGGAGAACCTGCTCGAGGACAGCGGGCGCGGCCTCTTTCTCATCGAACAACTGGCCGATGAGGTACGCTACGAACAGAGCGGCCGCCGCATCGGAATGATCTTCCTTCGCCCGGACCGGTGAGGGGCGTCGGGGCTTTCGCATTGCACGTTCCTGGAAGGATTTGAGAGCCTGAAACGCACAACGTGTAACGTGAAACGAGAACCTTCGATTCTTCCACCCAGAGACGCACTATCCGAGTCGTGCCGGTGCTGAACGATCGAGGCAAGGTGGGGCTGCCGGCGCTGCTCGTGCTGGCCGTGCTGGCGATGTCGGTCTGTGCCGGGGTGCGGGCCTGGTGGTACGGCTTCGTGGCGGCGGCCTTCGTGGCCGGGGGGCTGATGGTGCTGCTCTGGCGCCGGGGCGGCTACCGCATGCGGACGGTGCTGCTGCTCGGCATCGCCCTGCGCCTGGCCGTGCTCTGGCTGCCCCCGCTCCTCTCCGACGACGCCTACCGGTACGTGTGGGACGGCCTCCTCCAGGTCGAAGGCATCAACCCGTACCGGTATGTGCCGGAGGATCCCGCCCTGGCCGGGTTCCACGATGAGCCGATCTACGAGTGGCTCAACTCGTCCCGCTTCTACTCCGTCTACCCGCCGCTCTCGCAGGTTTTCTTTGCCGTGGCCGGGCTGTTCTACGGCTTCGGGTGGGAGGTGAGCTATTACGTCCTGAAGGTGCTGCTGGCCGGCATGGAGGTCGGGGCGATGCTGCTGCTGGCTCGCATGGTTCCCGCCCGGCGGATGATCCTCTATGCGTGGAACCCGCTCGTGGTCATCGAGACGGCCGGGCAGGTCCACACGGAGGCCGTCATGCTGTTCTTCCTCGTGCTGGCCCTCTGGCTGGCACGGCGCCGGCGGGGCTCCGCAGCCGCCGCGGCCCTGACGTGCGCCGGCTGGGTGAAGCTCTATCCGTTCGTGCTCCTGCCGTTCCTCTGGCGGCGTTTCCGGTGGCGTGCCGTGTGGCCCCCGGTACTCGTCTCGGCGGTGCTCGTGGCGCCCTACTTCGACCCGGCCATCCCGGGCCATGTGGCGGCCTCGCTGGACCTCTACGTCCGCTACTTCGAGTTCAACGCGGGGCTCTACTACGGGGTGAAGAAGCTCTTCCTCGTGTTTACGGGGGAGGACTGGAGCAAGACGCTCGGTCCCTTCTTCCAGATGGTCTTCATTGCCGCCCTGCCGCTCCTCTACGCTCTGGACGGATGGGAACGCTGGTCGCTCCGCCGGGCGTTCGTGTGGACCCTGGGTGCGTTCTTCGTCTGCGCCACGACCGTGCATCCGTGGTACCTGCTGGGGCTGCTGGCGGTGTCGATGCTGGCGCCGCGCCCGTCCTGGCACTGGCTGTGGCTGGGCGTGGCGTCCATCGGGACGTACCTCCTCTACGTGGACGGGCCGTACTGGCCGTTCGTCGTCCTGGGCTGGGGCGGATGGGCCGTGCTGGCGGCCGTCCGGTATGCCGATCCCTTGCTGCAGCGGCTCCAGCGCCATCGGGCCCGCCGCAAGTTCGAAGCCATCCGCGACCTGATCCCGGCTCCCGTGGGGTCGGTGCTCGACCTGGGCGCGAGCGAGGGGTACGTGGGGGAGGTGGCGGCCCACCGGCTCGGGGCCCGCGTCCACCTGGCCGACGTCGTGGACATGAACCGCACCCGGCTGCCCCACACCGTCTACGACGGCCGGCGCCTGCCCTTCGCCGACAGGGCGTTCGACGTGACGATCCTGTACTTCGTCCTCCATCACTGCGCCGACCCGGAGGCGGTGCTGCGCGAGGCCCTGCGGGTGTCCCGGCGCGGCGTGATCGTCGCCGAGTCGGTGTACGAGACGGAGCCGGAGCGCCGCCGCCTGGCCTTCCTCGACCGGTGGGCGAACCGCCTGCGCTCGGGCGGGCGGATGCGGGCGCAGGAGGCGCACCTGCACTTCCGCACCGCCGCCGGCTGGCGGGAGCTGTTCGACCGGCTCGGCGCCGCCGTCGTCGCCGAGAAGCGGCGGGGACGGTGGATCCACCGGCAGGCGTTCTTCCGGCTGCGTCCGCCCGCCTGAGGCCGCGCTACGCGGCCCAACGGCCCCTGCCGCTGTTTACTCGGGTGAGGGAGGGTTCGTCGATCCGGCTCCTCAGAACAGAAAGCCGAAACGGAGGGTGAAGAGCACGTCCTCCGGGGAGGCGTCGAGCGTGGCGGTGAGGACGAACAGGTCGAAGACATCGGCCCAGAGGCCCGCGCCGTAGCCCTGGTGGTAGCCGTCGAAGAACGCCTGTGAGACGTCCCGGTCGTCGTCGGCCTCGGTCCAGACGCGGCCGTTGTCGAGGAAGGCCAGCAGGCCTGCCTGCCCCCGGGCCACGTACGTGGAGAAGTCGAACAGTTCCAGGCGGAGTTCGAGGTTCTGGAAGAAGCTGGTGCGCCCGGCGAAGCGGGTGCTGCGGTAGCCGCGCAGGTTGTCCTTGCCGCCGAGTGTGTTGGCCTGGTAGAAGGGGAAGTCGCCGAGGTTGTGGGCCACGCCCACGCGGGCGGCCAGCGTCATCTGGGGTGAGATGGACGGGGAGACGTAGAAGGCGAACGCCGAGGTGAGCCGGGCATAGGTGTCGCTCGTGTTCTCGAAGCCCAGGTTCAGGTCGAGCGTGTTCGTCCAGCGGAAGCCCTGGCGCGGGTTGAGGTCGCTGTCCGTCTGCGTGAGAGTCAGGCCCGTTTCGACGCCGGCGAACCACTGGTCGGAGAACGACTTCGGGGAGATCCCGGCCTGCGGTTGCCCGATGAAGCGGTCCTCGTCGCGGCGGACCTTCGTGAACTCGAGCGTGGGGCCGAGGAAGGCCTCCAGGGCGCCGCCCGCGGTCCGGTGGCGGAGCGACGGCATCAGGCGCACCTGGGCCAGCCGGGCCTGGTAGAAGGAGAACGTCCGGTCGTCGTCGGGACGGGTCCGGTTGCCGAGGCCGAGGAAGTTGCGGATGCTGTTGGGGGAGAGCACGCGGGCGTCCAGTCCGGTGTCGAGGGGGCCGAAGGTGTCGGTGAAGCGTCCTTCGTAGACCAGGTTGAACGCCTGTGTGGCGGCGGCGAAGTTGCCCACGAGCACGTGCCGCCGGGCATACGGCTCCTTCCGGAAGCCGTGACGAATCACCTGCACGCCCCCGCCGACGAAGAGGCCGTCGTCTTTGTTGCTGCCGAAGAAGAGGCGTGGGGCGGCCGTGTCGAAGCGGAAGGCGCGCGGGTCGTACGTGTTGACGGTTGCGTCGTCGGAGACGATGACACGGGTCTTCGGGCCGGGCTCGAAGGCGGCGCCGGTCGTCGTGTCGTAGAACCAGACGGGGATATGGGAACGGTCGATCAGGGTGTCCTGTCCCGGCCCGCCCACGGCGATGACGCGGGGGCCGCGCCGGGCCGGCCCTGTCACCTCCACGTGGTCGTTGCCGCCGAGGCCGTAGAGGCGGATCTCCCGCGTCTCGTCCGCCAAGAACGTCCGCCGGAAGAGGGGCCGGACGACCGTGCCGTCCTTTTTCGTCTTGTAGACGACGACCTCCGTCTCGCGGTCGTTCAGGCGCCGCACCTCGAAGCGTTCGTGCTTGTGGCTGCCGACGACGTCCACCACCTCGGCCAGGATCTCATAGTAGCGTTCGGCCACCTCGGGCAGCCGGTCGCGCCGGGCACGGAGCTTTTCGGTGAACTCGTCCTCGTAGAGGGCACGGATGGGTTCGGGCCACCGCGCGAGGGCCCGTTCGATGGCCTCGTCGGTCAGGCGGGCCTGCAGGTCCCGCCCGATGGCGATCCAGTCGGACCGGGTCAGGGAGGCGGTGAAGCGGCGGTCGAGTTCCAGCCCGGCCAGGTTCAGCCCCTTGAGGTAGCCGTAGTCGTGTTCGAAGTCCTGGAATTTGGGCTCGAAGTATTTCGTTTCGAGGAGGGAGGGGAAGAGGCCGTCCATCTTGTTGAAGGCCCAGTCGCGGTCGCGGGGGATGGGACGGTAGACTTTGCCCCGCTTGCGCTCGTCGCCCGTGAGGGAGGGATCGAGTTCGTAGGGCTCGAAGGCGGCCCAGCGCCACTGGTCGCGGTGGCGGTCCCAGTCGCTGAGGTACATGTCGAAGAGGCGGGTGCGGGCGAAGAAGGTGGCATCGACGCGGTGGTCGTTGTCGCCGTTGACCTCGTCGAAGAGCTTCGGCGAGCCGATGACGTCGCGGGCACCGCCGAAGCCGGGCAGGTCGGACATGTCGTCGTCCGGTCGCTCTTCGAGCATCATGAGCTGGCCGGCCACGAGGTTGCGGAAGCGGCCCAGGCGCGGGTCGTCCGGCACATAGACCAGTTCGGGGTTGGTGTGGTAGACGCCGGCGGCTTCGGCCAGGGGCGGGATGATGAAGGCGCCGTAGGGATGGAGGATGGCGACCTGGTCGTCGAGCACGTCGTCGGCGACGGTGCCGCGGAGGGCCGGTGGGAGCGAACGCTTCGGATCCTTCGTGATGGAGCGGAGGACGTACGTGTGGCCGTCGCCGCCACGGAGGCGCAGGGAGGTCGTCTGCAGGCCGCCGCCGCGCCGGAGGGGCGTCAGCCCGCCTCTGGCCCGGCCGACGTCGAGCACGGGGGCGCGGACCGGCGTCGTCCAGGCCGGGCGGTGCTCGGTTCCCAGAAAGAACCGTTTGATCGGGCCGGCGGCGAGGTCCGGACGGGCGGCCACGACGACGGTGCTGTCGGCATAGTCCGCGGGCGTCGTAGCCGGTGGGGGTGTCTCGGTCGCTCCGGCGAACGCATCGCGGGGGCCGCTGAGGCGGGTGCGGAAGACGACCCGCCCCTCGTTTCCGTCTCCGGTTGGTTCCCATACCTCCATCCACACGGAACCATCCTCGAAATAGTCGACGACCATGAAGCCGGGCGCGGCGTGGGTGAAGACGGCCTCGCCGCCGCGTGCGGCGTAGTCCGGCGCCCGTGAACCCGACCCGCTGATGAGGTGGTGCTGGTCCCGGTGGGTGAAGTACTGGAGGTTGTGCTCATGCCCGGCGGCGTAGATGAGCACGCCGTCGTCGTGCGTCTCGAACAGGCGGAGGAGCGCCCGGCGGAGTGTCGCATACCGGGGATGGGCCAGGTCCTGCCGGCCTCCGAAGGTGCGGATGTAGAACGGCACGAGGGAGCCGAGCACGGGCAGGGGGAGGTAGGCGTGCTCGAACTTCATCGTGAGCGGGAAGAGGTGCTGCTTCAGGGGGAAGCGGCCGGCGTGGCGCCCGTTCGAGAAGAGGGGGTGATGGCCCACGATGAGCAGGTCGTCGTCGTCCCGTTCCCGGATGCGCTCGTGGAGTTCCAGGAAGAAGTCCTCGTCCTCCTCGATGTCGTAGTCGCCCGCGTCGCCGTAGGGTTTGTCGTGGGGATAGAGCCACCATTCGGTGTCGAGGGCCAGGAGGTAGAGCCGGTCGGCCAGTTTGACCTCGACGGGGCCGGGGAAGCCGTCGTCGGGGAGGAAGACGTTGCCTTTGTGGGGCAGGTGGGCTTCGATGAAGGCTTCCTGCCGCCGGAGGGCTTCGGCCCCGCCGGGGTGGCCGTGGTTCCAGTCGTGGTTGCCGGGGATGAAGACGACGCGCCCCGCGAAGTCGCGCACGGCGTCGATCTGGGCGCGGAGGCGGGCCTCGGCCGTGGCCCGGCGGGCGTCGCCCGAGTCGGGCAGGCCGCAGCAGTAGGCGTTGTCGCCGAGGAAGACGACGGCGGCGTTCGGTCCGGTGGTGTCGAGCCGGGCGCGGAGCAGGCGGAGGACGGGTGTCTCGGGCGTGGCGGCCCCGGCGTCGCCGATGAGGAAGGCCCGGTAGCGGAGGGCCGAGGCCGGAGGCGGGGCCAGCGTGTCCCAGCCCCGGTACGGCGCGGCCACGTACGGGCCGGTCGAGGCGCAGGCGGCCAGCAGGAGCGGCAGCACGAGTAGCACGAGGTACCGGAGGAGCGGGCGGGAGGTCGTGGTCATGCGCCTTGAAGGGGATGAGCGGAGGGCAGGGCAGGAAGCGGGTACGTGTACACGCGGTGGCCCGGCGAGGTCAGCCGTCGTTCCCGGGAAGGTACGTAAAGCGGAGGAGCGTGGCTTTGCCGCCGCGTCCTTCGCTGGCCAGGAAGAGGTCGCCTTCGGGTGTGAAGGCGATGCCTTCGGGCTGCGGCAGGCGGTCCCCGGGCAGGGGCCACACGGCATGCAGGGTGCCGTCCGGCTCGAGCACGGCGAGCACCCGGCGCACGGACGAGAGCACGTAGACCCGCCCGGTGATCGGGTGGACCGCCAGGCCCGACGGCTTGAAGTCGCTCAGGTCGACCAGGGGCGAGAGCAGCCGGCGGAGCGTGCGGTTGAGCGCGTTGCTTTCCGGCAACCGTTCCGCCACGGCCCGGAGCGGGATCGTGTACACGGGCGTCTCGCGCAGGCGCTCCGTTTCCAGGTCGAACGCATAGACGGCCCGGTGCCCGTGCAGGTCGTTGCCCGGGTTCTCTTTGCACGCGATGAGGAGCCGGTGCCGTGCCGGGTCGTGGGCCAGGCCCTCCGCGTCGCACCCTTTCGGAAGACCGGTCCGGTGTTTCTTCGCGTCGTAGTCTTTCGCCTGCCAGTCTTCGATCTCAAAGAGGGTGCCGTCGCTGCGGAGGACGAACACGCGGCGGTCCACCCGTTCGACCCCCTCGTAATCCCCGTCGCCGGCGAACTTCTCGTCGCGCACGACCTTGCCCGTGGCGGCGTCGAGGAGGTAGAGCCGGCCGTCCTCGTCCTGTACGGCCCCGAGGTGGTGGCCGTCGAGGAGGGTCAGGCCGGAGATTTCATACAGCGCGCGGGGCAGTTCGAAGGCGGTGGCGGGGCGGTCGAAGGCGTACGGCGGCGGGGCGTCCGGGGGCACGGCCGGGCGAGCACAGGCCAGCCCCAGGCACAGCAGCCAGGCACCGGCGCGAGAAAATGCAGGATGGAAGGAGACGATGTGGAACATGGAGAATGAGGGAAGGCAGGGGGCTTCGGAGCGTTTCGCCGGTTTCACCCTGCCGGGCACGCGAAAGAGCGAAACGCTTCGTATTTTGGCGGAACCAACGGGCGGCCCGAAAACCCGTTTATCCGTTTTCCACGGCGGGGTTTCGGGGTGTGATGTCCCGTCGCTCCGATCCGATGCCACTCGACGAGTATGGCCTCATCCGAAGAACATACCGAAGCGGGCGTTGCGCCGTCTCAGCGACCGGCGACGACCCCCGTTTCGGGCGATGCCGTTCCCGTGCCGGGCACCTCGTCCGGTACCGGAGGCGGGTCCCTGCCTGCCGGTGAAGACGAGGATGCGAAGCCGAAGAAGAAGAAAAAGAAGAAAAAGGGGAAGCTTGGCACCGAGCGGGGCATCGAGACGATGTTCCGCACGTCGTATCGGACCCACATGGACCTCAGCGCCCTGGCCGATACGAAGGCGAACATCATGATCAGCATCAACGGGTTGATCATCTCCATCCTGATCGCCTCCATCTCCCCGAAGATCGACGCCAATCCCTGGCTGCTCATCCCGACGGCCATCTTTCTGCTGTGCTGTCTGGTCTCGATCATCTATGCCGTCCTCGCGGCCCGTCCCCGCGTCACCAGCGGGGTCATCTCGCTCGAGGACGTGCGCGCCCGCCGGGCCAACATCCTGTTCTTCGGGCACTTCGTCAACCTCTCGCGGGACGATTATGTGGCGGCCATGACCGATCTGATGCAGGACACCGATGAGTTGTACCAGAGCATGATCCGGGACATCTACGGTCTGGGGCTGGTGCTCCAGCGCAAGTTTGCCCTGCTTCGTATCTCGTACAACGCTTTCATGGTCGGGCTCATCGCCGGCATTCTGTCGTTTCTGGGTATCTTCACCTGGGTTGTGCTGGGTACGGGCGGGACGGCCCTGCCCTGAGAAGGGATAGCGATGGTCATCAGGTTCTGGGGGGTACGCGGATCGGTGCCGAGTCCCGGTCGCCACACGTGCCGGTACGGCGGGAATACGTCGTGTGTGAGCGTGGAGGTGGGCGACCGGGTGCTGGTGCTCGATGCCGGCACCGGGGTGATCCAGCTGGGGGCGGCGCTGGCCGGCTCGGGCCGCGAGGTCTTTTTTTTGCTCACCCACCTGCACTCGGACCATATCGCCGGTTTTCCGTTCTTTCCCCTGCTGTACCGTTCCGAGAGCCCCGTCCACCTGCTCAGCTATGAAAAGGATGGAAGGCCCTGGTCGCTGATGAGCCTGCTCGACGGGTATCATTTTCCGTTGCAGGCCGCCGACGTGGTGGCGCCGGTCATCCGGGTGGACACCGATCCGCTGGGGTATCTGGCGGATCATGGCTTCTCGGTGGCGCGTCTGGCGGTCACCCATCCCGGCGGGGCCTTCGGCTACCGCGTCACGCACGGCGGACGCAGCCTGGTCTTCATTCCGGACCACGAGCTGAGCCCGCCGCCGCCCGTCGAGGCAAGGCAGGCCGAGGTGGTCGCCTTCTGCCGGGAGGCCGACGTGCTCGTCCACGATGCCCAGTACCTGGCAGCGGAGATGCCGGCCCGGTGGGGCTGGGGGCACTCGACGCTCAGGCAGGCCTGCGAGCTGGCCCGGGCTGCCCGCGTGAAGCACTTCATCCCCTTTCACCACGACCCGGGCCGCACCGACGAGGCGCTCGACGCCATGCAGGAGCAGGCACGGGCCCTGCTGGAACCCCACGGCATCGCCTGCACCGTCGCCTACGAAGGACTCCGGGTCGAGCTCTGAGGGCGGAACCGGGTCCCCGGGGCAATTCAAGGGCAAATCACGGGCGCGCGGGGCACCTCCCCCCCGGCTGAGGCGTTTACGGCGCCGGGATCTCGTCGGTCCCTTCCTTCTCCTGCATTCCCTTTCCCTCCCTATGAGCCAGAAGAAAACCTCCGAGCAAATTCGCGCGGAATTTTTGAGATTTTTCGAGGAGCGGGGCCATACCGTCGTCCCGAGTGCTTCCCTGGTGCCGCAGAACGACCCGACGTTGCTCTTCACCAACGCCGGGATGAACCAGTTCAAGGACGTCTTTCTGGGGACCGGGACGCGCCCGTACCGGCGGGCCGTCGATACGCAGAAGTGTCTCCGCGTCTCGGGCAAGCACAACGACCTTGAGGAAGTCGGGTACGATACGTACCACCACACCTTCTTCGAGATGCTGGGCAACTGGAGCTTCGGCGACTACTTCAAGAAGGAAGCCATCCGGTGGGCCTGGGAGCTGCTCGTGGACGTGTGGGGCCTCGACCCGGACCGTCTCTATGCGACGGTCCACGCCGGCGACGATCGGCTCGGGCTCGAACCCGACGAGGAGGCCGCCGCCTTCTGGCGCAGCGAGACGCCCATCGCCCACGACCATATCCTCTTCGGCAGCTCGAAGGACAACTTCTGGATGATGGGCGACACCGGCCCCTGCGGCCCCTGCTCGGAGGTCCACATCGACCTCCGGCCGGACGAGGAACGGGCGCGGATCCCCGGTCGTGAGCTGGTCAACCGGGACGACCCGCGCGTGATGGAGATCTGGAACCTGGTCTTCATCCAGTACAACGCCCTCGGCGACGACCGGCTCGAACCCCTCAAGGACCGGCACGTCGATACCGGCATGGGCTTCGAACGCATCGTGGCGGTGCTGCAGGAGACGGGTGGCAGCACGTATGACACCGACCTGTTCGCGCCCATCCTGCAGGCCATCGCCGAGGCCAGCCCGCGGGCGGAGATCCGGGGCTACCACGACATCGACGCGGAGCCGGCCGAGCGGGAGAAGGTCCGCGTGGCGATGCGCGTCATCGCCGACCACATCCGCGCCATCGCCTTCGCCATCGCCGACGGGGTGGTGCCGGGCAACGCCGGGCGCGGCTACGTCATCCGTCGCATCCTCCGTCGTGCCGTGCGCTACGGCTACCAGACCCTGGGCCTGCACGAGCCGTTCCTCTACCGCCTCGTGGCCCCGCTCGAAGCCAAGATGGGCGACACGTTCCCCGAACTCGCGCGGGAGCGGGCGTACATCGAACGGGTCATCCGGGCCGAAGAGGAGAGCTTCCTGGAAACGCTCGGTACCGGCCTGGCCTTCTTCGAGCGCCTCACCCCCTACATCCACGCCTTCGCCACGGCCTCCGACGGGCAGGCCGCCTCGGTACGCGAACGCCTCGAGGCCGACCGGGCCACGCTCGACCTGCTCCAGAAAGCCTATGTGAACGCCGGCAGCCGCGATGCCCTCATCGAGGCCTTCGCCGCCACGGCGGCCGCGCGGCGTATCCCCGGCGAGGTCGCCTTCCTCCTGCACGACACCTACGGCTTCCCGGTCGACCTGACCCAGCTCATGGCCCGCGAGGAACGGCTCGGGGTGGACATGCAGCGGTATCAGGAGCTGATGCAGGAGCAGAAGGACCGCGCCCGCGCCGCGGCGGCGTTCAAGGTAGACCAGAGCCGCGCCGGCGAATGGGAGCACGTCAGCGACGGCGAGGACTCCGTGTTCGTCGGGTACGACCAGAGCCGCCTCGAAGGCGCCCGCATCCGGGCCGTCCGCACCGTGGAGACGGAGGAGGGGCCGCAGTACGAACTGCTGCTCGATGCGACGCCGTTCTACGCCGAGAGCGGCGGTCAGGTGGGGGACACCGGTGTGCTCCGCGTCGGGGACGAGGAGGTCCGCGTGCTCGACACGCAGAAGCGGGCCGGCCACATCATCCACTACGTCGACCGGCTCCCGCGCGCGCTGGACGCCCCCGTCACGGCCGAGGTGGACGTGGCGCGGCTGGCCCGCATCAAGAAGCACCACACGGCCACACACCTCATGCACGCGGCCCTGCGCGAGGTCCTCGGCCCGCACGTCAAGCAGAAGGGCTCGCTCGTGGCGCCGGACCACCTCCGGTTCGACTTCAGCCACTTCGAGCGCGTCACGCCCGAGGAGTTGCGGGCCGTCGAGCGGCGCGTCAACGAGGTCATCCAGCGCAACGTGGCGAAGCTGGAGGAGCGTGACGTGCCGCTCAAGGAGGCCCTCGACCGTGGCGCGATGGCCCTCTTCGGCGAAAAGTACGGCGACCGTGTCCGCGTCATCACGTTCGACCCGGACTTCTCGGTCGAGCTGTGCGGCGGCATCCACGTCGACGCCACGGGCGAGATCGGGCTGTTCCGCTTCGTGTCCGAGGGTTCGGTGGCCGCCGGCGTCCGGCGCGTGGAGGCCGTCGCCGGGCTCGATGCACTCCGCTACCTCGACCGCGAGCTGGACGAGCTCGAGCGGGTGCGCGGGCAGTTCAAGACGCTCCAGCGCCCGGCCGACGAAGAGGTGGCCGACCTGATCGAAGAGAAGAAGCGGCTGGAGAAGGCCCTCGAAGAGGCGAAGCAGGCGCGGCTGGCGGCCGGGCTCGATGCCTTCATCGGGCAGGCGAGGCGGCTGGGCGACGTGCGCCTGGTCTCGGGCCGCGTCGAGCCGGCGGACATGAGCACGCTGCGTGCGCTCGGCGAGACGCTCCGGGACCGGCTCGGCGGCGGAGCCGTCGGGGTGCTGGGCACGGTCGATCCCGAGGGCGGGAAGGTGTACCTGGTCGCCACCGTGAGCGACGACCTCGTGGCGCGGGGCCTTCAGGCCGGCAAGCTCGTCGGGGCCCTGGCGAAGCGCGTCGGCGGGGGCGGGGGCGGGCGGCCCACGCTGGCCACGGCCGGCGGGCGCAACCCCGAGGCGCTCGACGAGGCCCTGGCCGCCGCCGAGACGGTCCTGCGCGAGATGCTCGGTTGATCCCGGCCGGCGGAGCCGGTCAGGACGACGGGCGTGTGGCGGGGTCGAGGGAGGCGCCGCGCAGGTTGAGGACGAAGGCGCGGGCGCGGGCCGCCGCGGCCGTGGCACCCACGTAGACGACCGGGATGAGCACGAGCGTGATGAGCGTAGAGGCCAGCAGGCCTCCGATGACCACGCGGGCCAGCGGGGCCTGCAACTCGGCGCCGGCCCCAAAGCCCAGGGCCAGCGGCAGGAGCCCGAGCGTCGTCGTCAGCGTCGTCATCAGGATCGGCCGCAGGCGCAGCCGCCCCGCCTCCACGACGGCCGGCAGGACGTCCAGCCCGTGCTCGCGGCGCAACAGGTTGATGTAGTCCACCAGCACGATGGCGTTGTTGACGACGATGCCGACGAGCATCACCATCCCCATGACACTCTGCATGTTGAGTGTGGTGCCCGTCAGGAGCAGGGCCGGCACCACCCCCACGATGGCCACGGGCACGGAGCACATCACGATGAGGGGGTCGAGGAACCGCTCGAACTGGCCGGCCATGACCATGTAGATGAGCACGAGGGCCATGAGGATGGCGATGAGGAAGTCCCGTTCGGCTTTCTGCTGCTCCTCGTACTCGCCGCCGAAGGTGATCGAGAAGCCGTCGGGCAGCGGGATCCGGGCCAGCTCCTGCCGGATGCGCTCGACGGCGTCGCCGAGGGCCACCCCCGGCGCCAGGTTGGCCGAGATGTAGGTGACGCGCTGGCCGTTGATGCGCTGGATGGTGGTGGGGGCACGGCCCCGCTCGTTCCGGACGAGCGAGGCCACCGGCACGAGGGCCCCGGCCGGCGTGCGCACGGCGATGTCGTCGAGGTCGAGCAGGGTGAGCCGGTCCTTCGGGCGGAAACGCACGGTGATGGGGAACTCGTCGCCGCCGGCACGGAACTGCCCGGCGCGGCTGCCCCCGATGCTCGTCTGGATGGCCCGGGCCACCTCCTGCACCGTCAGGCCCAGGCTGGCGATTTTCTCCCGGTCGAACACGATGTTTTCCTCGGGCCGGCCTTCCCGGCGGCTCAGGCGCACCCCCGTGACGCCTTCGAGGGTTTCCATGCGTTGCTGGATCTGCCGGGCCAGGGCGTCGGCCTGTTCGAGGTCGTAGCCGCGCAGCTCCACCTGCACGGCCTCGGTGCCGTCGCCCGAGCTGAAGATGCGGCGGAGGATCCAGAGGGCAGAGCCGGCATCCACACGTAACTCGGCGCCGGGGATGAGGCCGTCGACCTGCCGGCGGATCTGCTCGGCCAGCACGGCGCTGTCGATGCGACGCTCACCCGCCGGCTTGAGGCGGATCTCAATCTCGGCATCCCCGCCCCGCACCTCTGTCACGACGTTCACCACGTCGTCTTCCGGCAGCAGGGGGCGCACGACCCGCTCCAGCTCGTCCAGGTATTCCTTCACCACGGCAATGTTCGTCCCCTGGGCCATCTCCAGGTCGATGCCGATCTCGTCGGCGTCGACCGGCGGGGCCAGCTCGACGGGGATGAGGGGCCAGGCCAGCACCGTACCCAGGAGCAGGACGCCGGTGCAGCCCAGCACCACGTAGCGGTGGGCCACGGCCGTCTTCAGCGCATGCGAATAGCGGTGCTCCAGGGCCTCGAAGAGACGCCGGAAGCGGGAGCGGTGTGCCGGCGCCTTCTCCTTGCCGGGGCGGGGGGAGACGGTCAGGAAGCGGCTTGCCAGCACGGGGACGAGCGTCAGCGCCACCAGCAGCGAGCAGCCCAGCGCGAAGACCACCACCACGGCCAGCGCCTGGAACAGGTCGCCCGTCGTCGAGCGCATGAACACCAGCGGGAGGAAGATCACGCACGTGGTCAGCGTCGAGGCGACGATGGCGCCGGCCACCTCGCGGGTGCCGATGCGGGCCGCCTCCATCAGCGTGGCGCCCTTCTCTTCGCGGTGTCGCACGATGTTTTCGAGCACCACGATGGCATTGTCCACCATCAGCCCGATGCCCAGCGCCAGCCCGCCGAAGGTCATCTGGTTGAGCGTCATGCCGCCGAAGTAGAGCAGCCCGAAGGTGGCGATGACCGAGATGGGAATGGCCAGGGCGATGATGAAGGTCGAGGAGCCGTTGCGCAGGAACAGGTAGAGCACCAGGATGGCCAGCAGCCCGCCCCAGATGGCCGACGACTGCACGTTCGAGATGCTCTGCCGGATGAAGGTGCTCTGGTCGCTGATGACGTGAATGCGCAGGTCGTTGCGCTCGGCGTTGATGCGGTCCACCTCGCGCTGGATGGCCTCGGCCACGGTGACGGTGTTGGCCCCGCTCTGCTTCTGGATGTTGAGCAGGATGACGGGCATGCCGTTGAGCTCGGTGAGGCGGTCGATGTCCTCGTAGCCGTCGACGACCTCGGCCACGTCGCGCACGCGGACGGGCTTCTCGCCCACGGTCGTGATGATGGTGTTGCGGATCTGGTCGAGGGAGGTGAACTCCCCGCGCGAGCGCACGTAGAGGTCGCGCACCCCTTCTTTGACGTTGCCGCCGGGGAGCGTCATGTTTTCTCGGGCCAGGGCCTGCTGCACGTCGGAGGGGGTGAGGCCGCTGGCCTGCAGGCGGTCCCGCTCCAGGTTGACCTGAATCTCGCGGTAGATGCCGCCGCGCACCTCGATGGTGCCCACGCCGGGGATCTGCTCGAAGCGCTGGGCCAGGTCGCGTTCCAGGATGCGGGTCAGCTCCTCCAGGTTCCGGCGCGATTCGACCGCCAGCGTCACGATGGAGATGTTGTTCGGATCGAACTTCCAGATGCCGGGCGGTTCGGCTTCCGGGGGCAGGTCGTCCCGGATGCGGTCCAGGGCCGCCCGCAGGTCGTTGGCGGCCTCGTCCAGGCTCGTGCCCCGGGCGAACTCCAGGCTGACGAAGCTGACGCCCTCCTGCGAGCGGGAGCTGATGCGCTCCAGGTTGGGCAGGCCCGAGACGGCATTCTCGATAGGGTCGGTGATGATCTGCTCGATCTCCTCCGGTCCCACGTTCGGATACCGCGTGTAGACGGTCATCCGGGTGAACTCGATGGGGGGCAGGAGGTCGACCGGCAGGTAGAGGAAGCCGACGATGCCCAGGGTGATCACGACCAGGTAGAACATGGCCGTGGCCACGGGGCGGCGGATCGAGAGGTTGGTCAGGGAAGCCATGGGATCACCGGAATCGGGTCAGGAGCGGGGGGGCGGGGACGAGACGACGGCGGCGGGCGCGGCGGTGGGGTCCCCGGAGGCGGCCGGGGTGGCATCGTTGAAGATGTCGCGGGCCAGGCGCTGGTGCTTCTCCATGAACTGGCGGAGCAGGTCCTGGTCCTGGAGGGATTGCAGGGCCAGGAGGCGTTCCCAGGTCTGCGGGCGGGCCCGGGCCATGATCTGCCCCTGCCCGCGCCCGGAGAGCAGGTGCTGCCCGACACTCACGACCCACGCGCCGGGGGGCACGCCGCTGACGCCCACGAGGCCGCGCCCCCGGGCCAGCACCGTCACTTCCTGGAACTGCATCGGGGTCGGTTCGGTCAGCGGCGGCGGATTACGCTCGTCGTACGTCTCCGGCGGTTCGAGGGGCGTCTCGGTGCGAAGGGACGGGGCCACGAACACGCCCAGGGCGCCCGTCGTGGGGTCCTCGTAGAGGGCACTGGCCGGCAGGAGCGTGGCCTGCTCGCTTTCCCCGTAGAGGATGTCCACCGTCACGAACATGCCGGGGCGCAGCAGGCCGTCCTCGTTGGGGACGTCGATCTCGGCACCGGCGCTGAAGCTGCCTTCCTCCAGGAAGGGAGAGATACGGGAGACGGCCGCCTCGATCACTTCGGAACGATCCCGGTTCAGGGTGATGAGGGCCGTCTGGCCCACCTCGATGTGGTGGATCACCTCGTCCGGAATGGCCACCTCGACGCGGACGCGGTCGAAGTTGCCGATGGTGAAGAGACGGGTGCCGGGATCGACGCGCATGCCCACCTCGGCGTTGCGTTGTCCGACCTGCCCGCTGATGGGGGCCCGCACGACGGTGCGCCGGAGGGCTTCCTGCTGCTCCCCGACCGAGGCCTCGGCCTGGGCGATGCGGGCCAGCGCCTGTTCGTGAGCGGCCCGGGCCGCCTCCACCTGGGCCTGGAGGGCTTCCAGCTCCTGCCGGCTCTGGTATTGCTTTTCGACGAGCTGGCGGGTGCGTTCCAGCCGGGCTTCGAGCTCACGGAGCGCGGCCTCGGTGCGCCGGGCATCCGCGCGGGCCACCTCCAGGGCGGCTTCGGCCTGCCGTAGCTGCTCGCGGAACGGGGTGTCCCGCAGGTAGACCAGGGGCTGGCCGGCCTCTACCCGATCCCCGTTCTGGGCAACGACCCGCACGATGGGGGCCGAGATCTCGGGATGGATGGCCACCTGGTTGTCCGCCCGTACGATGCCGCTCAGGCGTTCCTCCAGTGGAAGCGCGCCCAGGCGGGCCTGAATGACTTCGACGGACGGGATCGGGCCACGGTCGTCGAAGCCGGGACGGTCGGAGTCCTCGTCCCCGCCGCAGGCCGCCAGCAGCAGGCAGAACATCATAACCGGACCGATGAGGCGATAAGGCGGACGGATCTGATGCATGAAGACCTGGTTTTTTGGCGAGGTAAACACGTGATGCCGGCGAGGGTATGTCCCGGCCCCTATTCCGGGCTTAATAAGGCCGAGCGGCGCGCAGGTTCGGGCCGGATCGTGAGCTGCACGCCCGTGGTGTGAACTGCACGAGCCTGCAGCCGGCCAGTACGGTGCGCCGAGACGCCACACGGCGGACGGCACGGGGCGAAGCCGGCGCATGGCACGCAGCCACACCCGTGTTGCGGGCGAGACCGGCCAATGCAGGATGGTGCATCTGGTGGATCGTCTGGTGCCGGTGACGGCATACCCCTTGAACCGGGGGCGTGTGAAGCGTTTAATACTTCGATGCAAAGCACAATATTCGGTCCCGGCATGTTGGATGCACACGAAGCAACGTCCTCCCGGACCGGCCGCCGCACCTGGCGTCCGTGGGTCGAGGCGGGCCTGATCCTGCTGTTCTGGACGTTGATCGCCGCCTTGACCATCGGCCGCCGGGCCATCGACCCGCGCGGGCCGCAGGAGGGGTTACGGGCCGGGCAGGTCCTCCAGACCCTGCTGGAGTTTGGCCTGTGGGCGGTCTTCACGCCCCTCATCTTCTGGTTCATCCATCGCTTCGGGCTCGAACGGGACAACTGGCTGCGTCGCCTGGCGTTGCACGCCATCATGGCCGTGGCGGTGGCCGCGCTGTTCGACTTCATCGGGCTGAAAACCTACTTTGCCCTGGTGCGCCACGAATCCGTCGATTACTCGCTCATGAAGAGCCTGCTGGGGCTGCGTTTTCTGGACGAGCTGATCGTCTACCTGACGGTGCTGGCCGCTGGCATCGCCCGCGACTACTTCGTGCGGTACCAGGAGCGGCAGGCCGAGGCGGCGATGCTCCGCACCCAGGCCGCCCGGCTCAAGGCCCAGCTCGCCGAGGCGCACCTGCAGGCCCTGCGCATGCAGGTCAACCCGCACTTTCTGTTCAACACCCTGCATGCCGTCTCCTCCCTCGTCGAACGCGACCCGAAGGGCGTGCGGCGCATGATCGTCCGCCTGAGCGAGCTGCTGCGCTACACGCTGGAACGCACCGGCGAACAGGAGGTAACCCTGCAGGAAGAACTCGACTTCCTCGAACGCTATCTGGATATCGAGCGGATCCGGTTTCAGGACCGGCTGGAGGTCGTCCGGGACATCCAGCCGGAGACGCTCGAGGCGCTGGTGCCCAGCCTGGTCCTGCAGCCGCTCGTGGAGAACGCCATCAAGCACGGTGTCAGCCGGATCGAGGAGACCGGGCGGATCGAGATTGCCGCATGGCGGCGCGGGGGCTATCTCTACGTGTCGGTGAGCGACAACGGCCCCGGCCTGCCGGCTGTCTCGGGCAACGGCTTCGAGGTCGTCGGCGAGGGGGTGGGGCTGCGGAACACGCGCGAGCGCCTCCGGAGTCTGTACGGGGAAGCACAGGAACTGCGCCTGGAACAGCCCGAAACGGGCGGGTTGCGGGTGCTCGTGCGTATCCCTTACCATACCCGCAGCGACCTCTACACCGCCGTCACCGAAACCGCGTGAGCCGCCAATGACGCCGGAAACGAAGCTTCGGGTGCTGATCGTCGACGATGAACCGCTGGCCCGGCAGCGCCTCGAAGACCTGCTGGCCGCCCGGGACGACGTGGAGATCGCCGGCACGGCAGACAGCGGCCGGAAAGCCGTCGAGGCCATCCGCACGCTCAAGCCCGACCTCGTCTTCCTCGACGTCCAGATGCCCGGCCTCACCGGCGTGGAGGTGGTGCAGGAGGTGGGGCCGGAGCACATGCCCGCCGTCATCTTTGTGACGGCCTTCGACCAGTATGCCGTGAAGGCGTTCGAACTGGCCGCCCTCGACTACCTGCTCAAACCCTTCGACGACGAGCGCTTCGAACAGGCTTTCGAGCGGGCCCGCCGTGCCGTGCTCCTGCGGGACGTCGAGACGATCCGGACCCGCCTGGCACGCCTCTTCAACCCTGCGCCGGACCCTCCCCGCCCGCCCCGGCCGGACTACCTCGAACGCATCGCCGTGGACATGCGCGGGCAGGTGCGCGTCATCCCCGTCGAGGAGATCGAGTGCATCACCGCCAGCGGCACGTACGCCGAGTTGCACGTCGGCAAGGACCGCTACGTCATCCGCGAGCGCATGCAGACCCTGGAGGAACGGCTCGACCCTGCACGGTTCATGCGCATCCACCGCAGCGCCATCGTGCGCCTGGATCTGGTGGAAACCCTGTTCTACAACCCCGGCGGCGACTATGCCGTGCGCCTCAAAAGCGGCAAGAAGCTCAGCGTCAGCCGGAGCCGGCGCAAGGAGCTCGAAGCCCGCCTGGGTCTCGATGCGCTCAAAGGCGAGTGAGGGCGACGCCTCCCATGCGGTAGTTTGTGCAAAAAAGCGGCAAATCCGGCCGTCACGGGGCGGGGCGTTTGCCCGGGAGAAACCCGAAAGCGTAGATTGTCGTTACTGGCCCCGGCTTCGGAGGGGTGCCGGAGTGGTTGAACGGGGCGGTCTCGAAAACCGTTGTGCCCTTTGCAGGGCACCGTGGGTTCGAATCCCACCCCCTCCGCTACAGGCGTTCAGGAGAATCTCTGAACGCCTTTTTTCTTTGTCGCCCGCGCCGTTTCTTTCCCGCGGTCCCGGGGCCCGTGCCCCCGGATGACGTCGTCTTGCCGGTTCCGGTCTGCTATCATGCGGGTTCATCGTTCGGGTTACCAGCGTCTCCTGGGTCTTGCCCTCGGCATGTGGGCGCTGATCGCGCCGGGTGGGAGGACCGTGCAGGCGCAGGGATTCGTCTACAACGTGGTTTATCGTCCTCCCGAGGCGCGGTACTTCGTGCTGGAGACGCCGCATTTCGAAGTCATCTATGAGGAAGGGGCCGGGGCCGAGGCGCGGGAGACGGCGGCCCGGCTGGAGGCGAACCTGCCGGCAGTGCAGGCCCTGGTCGGGGCCCGGAGCCGCCTGCGGATGCCGGTGGTGATCAACCGGTTCAACGATCGCTCGAACGGCTATGTCACGCCGCTGCCGTTCAAGCAGGAGATCGAGGCCGTCAGCATCAAGGGGGCGGTGCTCTCTCCCCGCTATCGTTCGTGGATCCAGACGGTGGCGCCGCACGAGCTGGTCCATGCGGTGCATGCCGACTTCCAGGAAGGCTTCGGGGTGGGGGAGGTCGTCCGGTGGCTTTCCCCCGACCTTTCCCGCACGCTCAACCTGACGATCCCGCCGGGCATCGCCGAGGGGGCGGCGGTGCTGTACGAGAGCAGCCTGGAGGAAGGTCGGGCCGGCCGGCTCAACCATGCCTTCTTCACCATGGTGTACCGGGCGGCGCTCATGTCGGATCGACCCTGGAGCCTGGCCCAGATGCTCGAACGGTCCGCCTACACGTTCCCCTTCGACCGGCATTACCTGGGCGGGGCGTACCTCTTCCGGTTCCTTCACGAGCAAGGGAAGACCGACTTCTTTCCCCGGGCTACCCGGCTGCACTACCGGTTCCCGCTGCTGGGCTACGGGGTCAACCTCTGGTACGGCGCGCGCACCTGGCCGCGCTCCCTGCGGAAAGCACTCCAGGACTCGCTGCGGGCCGGGGAGGTGCGGCGGGTGGCGGCGCTCGGGCCGGTCACGGTCCCCACCCGCATCGCCGGGGCGCGGGGCGTCATGCACCACCGGCCCCGCTGGCTCGACGCGCACACGCTCGTCGCCTACGTCTTCGGCTACGACGTCACGGCCGGCCTCTACCGCATCGACGCCCGCACGGGACGGCGCACGCTCCTCTCGGTGCAGGCGCTGCCGGAGGACCGCTTCTTCAGCTTCGACGCCGACTCCTCCGCCCTCCTCTTTGCCCGGTACGAGCCCGATCCCCTCGTGCCCATCCGGCGCGTCGCCGAGGTGTTCCGCCTGGAGCTGGCGACGGGCCGCGTCACGCGCCTGACGCGGGGCGGGCGCGTCATGACGCCGGCGGCGGCACCGGACGGCGGCGTGTGGGCCCTGCGCAACGAGGGGCAGTACAACCGCTGGGTTCGCCTCACCGGCCCCTCGTCCTTCGAGCCGGTTGCGGACTGGACCCGGGCCCGCTTCGTCTCGCTCCATCCTTCCCCGGACGGGAAGGAGGTGGCTGTCATCGTCAACCTCGAGGGACACCAGGGCCTCTTCCGCGCGACGCTGGATGCCGGCGGCCGGGTCACGCTCGCGCCGTGGGTGGGGTTCGCCGGTGCCTCGGTCTATGATGCCGCCTGGAGTGCCGACGGGCGCTACCTCCTCTTCACGGCCGACCGCGGCGGCATCGCCAACGTGTATGCGCTCGAAGTGCGGACCGGCCAGGTGCGGCGGATGACGAACGCACGCTACGGGGCCATGGAGCCGGCCCTCTCACCGGACGGCCGCACGCTGGCCTTCATCCACTACGAACACGAGCGCTACGACCTCGTCCGGATCCCCTTCACCTTTGAAGCCGGGCAGGTCGTCCCGCCCGAAGCAACCCGCTTCTTCGACCGGGTGGACTGGGAGGCATGGCTCCGGGAACCCCCGGCTCCTTCGATGCCGCTGGCGGAGCCGCGGCCGTACCGGTCGCTGGCGCACCTGCGCCCCCGCATGCTCCTGCCCACCTTCCGCCTCGATGCGCCGGCGGACCGTCCCGGCGACACCCGGCTGGGACCCGGCTACGGCCTGATGCTGCACGGCACCGACCCGCTGCAACGCTGGACCTTCGGCGCCGAAGGGTTCTTCCAGAAAGAGCGGGTCTGGGGCAGCCTGGCCGTGCGCACGAGCCTGCTGCCGGTGTATCCGATGCTGCGCCTGTTCCGTCGCCCCGAAACCGTGCGGGCGAACGTCGTCGACGCGGAGGGGCAGACCGTGGAGACGGTGCGCCTGGGACGTGAAGAACGCGGGGGCGACCTGACGTTCTCTTTTCCGCTGACGCTGGAATCGAACGTGCACCGCACGAGCCTGCTCCTCTCGGTGCAGGGGGGCTACCGGCAGGAACGCCTCTTCGACCGGAACGGCCGCTACCTCACCGGCTTCACGGGACGGTACACGGTGAGCCCGGCGCTGAGCTTCGTCTACCGCCTCCGCCGGAACATTCGCGACCTGGTGCCGCATCAGGGGCTCGTGCTGGGGGGCTTCGCCGAGCGCGACGTGGCCGTCGAAGACGGGCCGGCCCGGGCGGCCCACGTCGGGCAGGCACACCTGTATCTGCCCTGGCTGAAAAGCATCAACGGAGGACTGCGGCTGCACGCCACCGTGCTCGACCAGAACCGGGGCGGGATCTTCGACCTGGAGGCGTTCATGCCGCGCGGTCACGAGGACGTGTTCCTGGGACGCGGGACGTTCGTCAAGTACGGCGGCGAATACGTGCAGCCCCTCTGGTTCATCGACAACGGGTTGTTTCTCCTGCCGTTCTATTTCAAAGCCCTCTACGCCTTCGGTTTCGCCGAAACCCTGCACGACGTCGCACGCCCGGCGGATCGGGTGTCGTCCGTCGGGGCGGGGCTCGGGCTGCAGTTCCGCTTCTTCTATGTGCTCGACCTCGAATTGCGTGTCGCTGCGGCCTATCGCGTCGAGGACCGGCGCTGGCGCGTGGTCTATCGCTGACCGGCCCGGTTCCGGCTCGAATTCGGATGAAAACCACGTCACGCGGCGAACATCCCGGTGTGCCTCTTGTTCAACGAGAAGCAGCCGTTTGATCATCGACGGAGTGGGGCCTCATGGAAAAGCTGATCTGCAAGACCTGCGCTTCGGAAAGCATGATCCCGGTGGAGGTGCAGGTAGAGGGGGACGATTTGATCCTGGACGGGGGCCAGCAGGAATCCTATTTCTATACCTGTCACGTCTGTGGGGACAACTGGCTCTCGATCAAAGAAACCGCGGGCGACGGGAGCTGCCAGATCACGTTCATTCATCAGATGGGGATGTCGCCCCTCCTGAAACGGGTGGCCCGCGTCGAGGACCCGTATCTTGCCGTTGAGGAGGCGGGAAGCCACTGGTCGTATTTCATGGGAGATGACGAGATCTCCGAAGAGGTCTGGAAGGAAAAACTTTCCAGGCGTCGCCGTATCCTCAAGTCGATCTGTACCAATTGACCCGGCGTGCGGCCGGGAGGTGCTTTTTGAACCGGCTCCCGGCATCGCGGGAACCCGTGCGGGAGAGCGGGGTGTGCTGAAAAAGCAGCAGCCGGGTGTAACCCTCCTGCCGGGTATGCGTAGCGGGCTGGCAGGTCTGCACGTCACGAGCCATGGGCGATCCACAGCATTTCGATCTGAGCCGGCGGGAGCGCCAGATCATGGACATCCTCTACCGCCTGGGCCAGGCTACGGCGGCGGAGGTGATGGAAAGCCTCGCGGACCCGCCCAGCTATTCGGCCGTCCGGGCTCTGTTGCGGATCCTTGAGGAGAAGGGGCACGTGACGCACGAGCAGGCCGGTCCGCGCTACGTGTACCGGCCGGTGGTGCCGCGAGAGAAAGCCAAAGTGTCGGCGCTGCGGCATGTCTTGTCCACGTTTTTCGGGGGATCCGTCAGCCAGGCGGTGGCGGCGTTGCTGGATCTGGAGGCGCAGGAACTTTCGGAGGAGGATCTGGAGCGGATTGCCCGGCTCATCGAAGCGGCCAGGAAGGAGGGGCGCTGATCATGCAGGAATGGCTACAGGCAGCCGGGGATCTCGGCGGCCGGGGGGACGTGCTGCGATGGGGGATGGAGCTGGCCGTCCGGTCGGTGCTGGTGCTGGGGCTGGCCTGGGGGACGGCGGCGGTGCTGCGCCACCGTGCCGCTGCGCTCCGGCATCTGGTGTGGGCGACGGCGTTCATCGGCCTGCTCGTATTGCCGGTGCTCTCCATGGTGTTGCCGGCATGGCACCTGCCCCGGGGGGTGCCGGCGACCCCGTCCGCGGTTTTCGTCATGCCGGGAAGCGTTTCGAGGGCGTCGACCGGGGCCGTGGACCGGCTGTTGTCGGCGGCGCCGGTCGACGCCGCCGCGTTGCTTTCGGTGCCGGGGGCGCCGGCCGGCCCATGGGAGAACGGTAGGCCGGGAAGCCCGCAGCGGGGGTGGCCCACACCGGTCCCATGGCTCCTGGCGGGATGGCTGGGGGGGCTGCTGCTCGTGTTCGGGCGCTTCGGGGCGGGCTGGCTGGCGGCCCGCCGCCTCACCCGCCGGGCCCGTCCGGTGAGCGCGGCGGCCTGGCAGCACGAGCTCGACGAGGTACGGCGCCGGCTCCGGCTTCGACGCCGCGTGTGCCTGCTTCAGAGTCCCTTCACGGCGATGCCGGTGACCTGGGGGGTGTGGCGACCGGTGGTGTTGCTGCCCGACGGGGCCGAAACCTGGAGCGCCGGCCGCCGGCATTGTGTACTGGTGCATGAACTGGCCCACGTCCGGCGCTTCGACTGCCTGACACAGGCCCTCGCCGGCCTGGCCTGTGCGCTCTACTGGTTCAACCCGCTGGTCTGGATCGCCGCCGGACGGCTCCGCCGGGAGCAGGAGCAAGCCTGCGACGACGTGGTGCTCGTCGCCGGCACACGGCCTTCCTCCTATGCCGTGCACCTCGTCGAGATCGCCCGGGCCTACCGGTGCCTGCGGCCGGCGCCGGCCGGTGCGGCCTGGATGGCGCGGCCGTCTCGTCTCGAAACACGCATCCGCGCGATCCTCGATCCACGTCCGGGCCGGGTCGTGAGACGCCGCACGGGCACGCTCACCGTCGTGGCGGCGCTCCTGGTGCTGATCCCGCTGGCGGCTTTTACCCCCTGGGAAAACAGCGCGCCAGGGTCGCCGCCCGCAACGACGGCGGACAACTACCCGGTCGTCCGGGCGTCGGAAGCACCTCCGGCACCCGAACGCCCGGTTCCTCCGGTTGCTCCCGTACCCCCGAAGACCCCCGCCGTGCCGGTATCGCCCGTCGCTCCGGTGTTGCCCGCCGCGCCGGTATCGCCTGCTGCCCCGGATGAGGGCAAAGGGTTCGGTCACGTAGGCAATCCTTCACCTGCTGCGCCGCCCGACCCTGTCCGGGCGCCGGTGAAACCGAACGGCATCGTGGGCGGGGAACGCGGGCGCCCCGTCGATTCCGGCACCTCTGCGCACGGGTACGCCGGGCCGGAGCCGGATCGTTTGAGGGCGTTCGAGGCGGCAAGCAAACGCCTGAAGGCGTTCGATCCGGATGGTTCGACGTGGTCGGAGGAGGAACAGGAACGCCTGGAGGAGGAGCTCGAGGCGGCGATGGAACGCCTGGAGGAGGAACTCGAAGCGGCGATGGAACGCCTGGAGGAGGAGCTCGAAGCCGCCTTCGAAGCCGAAGTCGTGGATCTCGGTGAGATAGCGGTACGGGTCGAGGCCGGTGTGACGGAGGCGCTCGCCGCCGAGCGGGCGTACCAGGTCGTCCGGAATCTGCTGAATACCCCGGCGGGAGCCTATCTGTCCGCAGACGACACCGCTATTCCGGTCCTGATTCGCATCGCGGAAGAAGAACCACATACGGCGGCCGGGCAGCGTGCCCTTGAGTTGCTCTCCCGGAGCGACGACGAGCGGGCCCGGCGGGCCGTTGAGCGGTTGTGCCCGCAGGAGGAATAGGCCCGCGTCAGTTCATCTTTCCCAGCAGCCGCCCGATCGTGGGGAGTACGTCCTCGGGCTGCCAGCGGTTGCCGCGCCAGATCCGGTGTACGCGGCCGTCCGGGCCGATGAGCACTGTGGTCAGGTTGTGGGCGAAGGTGGTCGATCCTTCCTCCGGGGTGAAGAAGACACCGTAGGCCGTTGCCAGGGTGTGGATCTCGTCGGCGGGGCCGGTGGCGAAGCGCCAGTTCGACAGGTCCCTGGTGTAGCGCCCGGCGTATTCCCGGAGGACACTCGGGGTGTCATACGCCGTGTCGAAGCTGATGCTGAGGAGCTGGGCCCGGTCGCCGAACCGCTCGCGCAGGTGCGGTTGCAGGGCCTGGAAGTGCCGGCTCATGAGCGGGCAGTAGTCCGGGAGCGGGCATCGGGTATAGATGAAGGTCAGGAGCAGCGCCCGGCCCCGGTAGTCGTCGAGGCGGAGGGGTTGTCCGGCCTGGTCGACCAGGGTGAAGGGGGGGGCGGGGTCGCCGGGTTGGACGAGTGTGGGGGCGGTGGCGGGCCGGGGAGTCGTGCTTTGCCTCGCCGCCGGGTGCGCGGCGACCGCCTCGTCTGGAAGTCGTCTCAGGCCGGTGATCCACGAGCGCCGGGGTGCGACGTGGAGCGTGAAGGCGACGGCATCCCCGGTGCCCAGGCCGGCCAGGGCGGTGGTCTCGGCCTCGGCCACCGTGAACGGCATCACCATGGCGTCCATGTAGCCCGGGATTGCCTCGTGTTCGATCAGGACCGTGCGCGGGTCGTCCGTAAACCCTGCGATGCGCCCGCGCACCTCGTAGGTGCGGTCGGGAAAGCAGGCCGTGAGCCCGAGCAGCATCAAGGCGAGCAGGGGGCAGCACGCGGGCCGGAAGCAGCGGGGGCGGAGGGGATTGTCAGGCCGTGGCGGCGAGGACATGCCGGATCGTGTTGATGAGGTCGTCGCGCAGGAAGGGTTTGCTGACGTAGGCTTCAAAGCCCTCCTCCAGGAAGCGTTCCCGGTCGCCGGGCAGGGCATAGGCCGTCAGGGCGATGGCGGGGGTGTTGCGGTGTTCGGCATGCTGGCGCAGGCGTTCCAGCAGGTCGATTCCGGTGCGTCGCTCGCCCAGGTTGATGTCGAGCAGGAAGAGGTCGAACCGGTGCCGGTCTGCCAGCTGGAGCGCTTCGTCGATCCGCATGGCCAGGGTGATCTGGAAATAGGCCCGGAGCTGGTAATCCAGGAGCTTGATCGTATCCAGGTTGTCCTCTACGATCAGGATATGGGGACGATGCTTTTCTTTCATTAATAATGGGAGCTTTTTTAGGCGAGTATGGAGGCGCCGGACAACTGCGCTCATTGATTTGTTCAAACAAAGTATCGACCGGTAAGACGGACGGAAGTACCGGGGGAGTTCTTAAAATCTCCAGTGAATCTGGAAGCGGAGTTCGCGGAGACGGTTTCCAGTCGTTTCGTCGAGTCCTGTTCCCACCGTCTCCACGTTTTCGAAGTGGGTGGCGGCGTATTTGATCTGTATGGAGAAATGGCTGGCAGGGAGGAGGGTGGCCAGCACATAGAAGCGCTGGCCCTGCCCGGAGAAGGCCGGCACATAGAGAGTATAGCGCAGATCGTGTTCATAGGCAAACACGCGGGTTTCGAAGTCGTCGGTGTCGAAGAAAGCGAGGCGTGTGTCGAGCCGGAGGCGTGGGTGGAGGTGCCATTGCACGTCCTGGTACAGCAGCACGCCGTGCGTGGCGGAGCCGCCGGCGAGAAAGGCGCGGGTGACCTCGGCGCGGGCCCGGAGGCGCAGGGTGCGGCTGAAGGCGTAGTCGCCGTGGAGGCGGAGCGACTGGCGGGTGGCCGGGCGTACGGCATCGAGGAGGCGACCGCCCGCGTCCGTCGCCGGCACGCCGTCTTCGTCGGTCTCGGTGCGGGCCTGCACGTAGGCATACAACCACCAGCGCGGGTGGTATTCGGCGACGAGGCGCACTTCGTAGCCGGCCGTGGGGCGTGGCACGCCGAAGCGCAGCCAGGGGAAATGGTACTGGTCGACGTAGCCGGCGAGCCGCCAGTGGCGATGCGGGTGGAGTTGCACCCCCAGGTAGAAGCCGGTTTCGTTCCGGGTGGCGCCGTGGCGTTCTCCGAAGGCGAAGCCGTAGGGGCTTACGAAGTCTTTCGGGAAGTGACGGGCGAGCGCGACCACCGCGGCCCGGTCAGAGAGCCGGGCGTGCAGCCCGCCGAGGCCGCCGGGCACGCCGCCGGGAGCCCGGGCCATCTCGCCGAAGAGGGTCAGGCCGGCGGCGAGCGGGACGAGGCCGTGCAGCCCGAGCATGGACGCCCGGCGGCCGCGGAGGTCGAAGTGCCGGTAGGGTGCGGCTTCGGGCCGTAGCGGCGGGTCGAAGGTGGCGTGGTAGCCGGTCACCCCCAGCCGGGCCGGGCCCAGCCGGAGCGTGGCGTCGCCCCCGGCGACGGTCTCCTGCAGGGTTCCCTTACGGGCCAGTTCCGTCGGGGTGCGGTGCAACCCGGAGGTCGAGATGCCTGCCACCACGGCGGCGGGCGAAGCCGTGTCCGGGAGGGCTACGGTGGCGTCGACGCGGCGGCGGGAGACGAAGCCGCTGACGGTGAGGGAGGGGACGGGCCGGACGGCGACGGCCAGGCCCCGGAAGAACCGGTTTTCCTCGGCCGAGCCATAGGGACGCAGGCCCGGGCCGAGCCGTGTGCCGGCCTGCACCGCCTCCCGGCCTTTGCCGGGGGCGAAACTGCGCCAGAGCACCACCCCCTGCCCGAAGTCTGCCGTGAAGTCACCCACGATGAGGGTGTGCAGCGGGCCGAGGCCGGTGAGGGCCAGGTGGCCGGAGACGTGGTCGTAGCCGTAGGTTCGCGTCGCCGGGTTCCATTCGAACGCTTCGCCGGGGTCTTTTTCGAGGGTGAGGTTCAGGCCGAGCCGCCGGTTCCGGGCTCGGAAGCGTGTGTAGAGCCGTTCGGGGGAGCCCCGGTAGGTGGTGCGCGTGGTGTCGCGGTCGAAGCCCCGGCCGAGGTCGAGGCGGCGGGTGATCCGCTGGAGGATCTCGTAGCGAAGCCCGCCGAGAAGCTTCCGGGGGGGATCCCGGGTGGGGGACGTGCCGAGCGCCAGGTAGGGCCGGGCGGCGGCGAGCACCGTTTCGGTCACCCCTTCCACCCGTTGCAGCGCGGCGAGCGTGCGAAAAGGCCCGAACCGTTCACGGTGTCGCACGATGGCGAGCGCGAGGGCCGGGCCAAAGGCCGGGATGTAGGCCAGCTCTTCGGCGGAGGCGGTGTTGGGGTCGAGGGGGGGTTCGGCGAGCCGGGCGAGTGTTTCGGCGAGCTGCTCCGGGTCTCCCGCTTCGGGGTCCACGTCTTCCAGGGTGCGTTCCAGCACGTCGTCCACGGTGGCCGTGTCCGGAAGGACCTGGGCCGGGGCGGGTACGGGGACCAGCAGCAGCGCCAGCCCTAGGCACCGGACGGCCGGGCGGCGGGGGCACACGGGTCCCCGGGGGGGTGGCGGGTGGAAATGCTGCCTTACCATAGCACACCGAGCGAGAAGGCGGGGGACCAGCCCAGCACGCTGTGGTGCTCGGCCGCCACGTCGGCCGCCAGCCGGCCCAGGCGCACGCCCAGCCCGGCGGTGAAGCGGGTCGGCTCGGTGGTGGCGCCGGCACGGAGAGCAAGGGCCGGCACGGGGGCGAGCTCCAGCCCGGCACGCACCGAGAGGGGGAAGCGCACATCCTTGATCACATCGACCAGGACGCGCAGGCGCTCGTCCGCCACATAGCCCAGGCCGAGGGCGAGCGTGCGTTCGAACTCCTCGCGACCGGCCAGCTTCGGGCGGTTCAGGTTTGTCGCCTGAAAGCCGGCGTAGAGGGTGGGCAGGATGCGCACGAGCCAGCCGGCCGAGACGCCCAGGGCTCCGCCGCTGCCGTACCGTGCGATCACGACACGGTAGTACCGGAGCCGGAGGCCGGCGTACAGCCGCCGTGTCGTGCCGAACGTGAAGCCCCGGGCATAGCCCAGGTCGAGGTGGGTTTCGCGGAACGCCTCAAAGCCGAACGTGCGCGCTCCCAGCGCGAACGCCCCCGCGCGGGTCGGCTCCACGTACTGGACGGCTCCGAGACGGAGTTCGGGCAGGCCAAAGGCCTGACCGGCGAAGAACGACACGGCCCGGCCCGGTCGCACCGCCCAGACGGCCGGGTTGGCGTGGCCCCAGGCGTCGTCGTGCAGGGCCGTGGCGGCACCACCGATGGCAACGGCACGCGCCCCGCCCGTCAACGACTGGGAAAAAGCAGCCGGTGCCGCGAAGGAAAAGAAGACGACAAGACAGGCCAATGGCGGCAGGCAACCCCTCATGCTCAATAAACCTTGCAACAAGGCCCGGCTCCGCGCCATCGGGAAAGTAAGCGCCTCGCACGCAAAGATGCCAGCAGGCCCCGTGTTTTTCGACCGGAGCAGGAAGAAACATTTGGAACGGGTGAAGTATATTTTCCCCCTTCGCTCCACGGACCCTTTCGAGCCATGCAGCTTTCCGAGACGGCACAGGTACTTCCCGAGGACGTGACCGAGGCGTTCGCGTTTGTCGAGGCGTCGGGAGGGATCGAGGCTTACCGGCTTCGATCGAACAACCTGCACGTCTTGCTGTTGCCCGAGGCCGCGGCGCCCGTCGTCACGTTCATGGTGACGTACCGGGTGGGCAGCCGGAACGAAACCACGGGACTGACGGGAGCCACCCATTTCCTCGAACACCTCATGTTCAAGGGCACCGAGCGGTTCAGCAAAGAGCGGGGCACGTCCATCTTCAACGTGCTGCAGCGCGTGGGGGCGCAGGTCAACGCCACCACCTGGCTCGACCGGACCAACTATTACGCGCTGTTGCCGCGGGAACACCTGGCGCTCGCCGTCGAGATCGAGGCGGATCGCATGCGCAACGCCCGGATCCGGGAGGAGGACCTCGAAAGCGAGCGCACGGTGATTCTGAACGAGCTGGACCGGGGAGAGAACGAGCCCCTGCGCAAGCTCTACCACGCCGTCTGGAGCACCGCGTTCATGGCGCATCCGTACCACCATCCGACCATCGGGTGGCGGAGCGACGTCGAGCACGTTTCGGCCGAAGGGTTGCGGCATTTCTACGATACCTTCTACTGGCCGGACAACGCCACCGTCAGCATCATCGGGGACTTTGACCGGAGCGAGGCGCTCCGGCTCGTTCATCGCCACTTCGGGCCCATCCCGCCGGCGCCCGCACCCGTGCCCGAAGTATACACCCGCGAGCCGGAGCAGCGCGGCGAGCGCTGCATCGTCGTGCGCCAGGCGGGCCGGCTCGGTGCCGTGATGGTCGCCTTCAAGTCGCCGCCCGCTCTGGATCCCGATGCCGACGCGCTCGACGTGCTGGCGACGGCCCTCGCAACCGGCAAGAACAGCCGGCTCTATCGCCACCTCACCGATCGGGGTCTGACGACGCACCTCTATGCGAACGCCTCGCGCCTGCGCGACCCCGGCCTCTTCTTCATCCTGGCCATGCTGGCTCCGGACCAGACGCACGCGGGCGTGGAGGCCGCCATCGAAGAGGTGCTGGATACCGTGCGCCGGGACGGGCTCACCGAAACCGAGCTGGCACGGGCGAAGAACCAGCTCCGGGCCCGGGAAGCCTTCAGCCGGGACGGGCCCTACGCCGTGGCAACCCAGCTCAACGAGGCCATCGCCGCCGGCGACTGGAAGCTCTACACCACTTACCTCGACCGCATCGAGCGCGTCACCGCGACGGACGTGCGCCGCGTGGCACAGGCCTACCTGGTCGAGGATCGCCGCACCGTCGGCCGCTACGTCCCGATTCCCGACAGCCCGACCGCCGATGCCTGATCGGACCGCCGCCCGCCTCATGCAAACCACGACCCGGCTCAAGCCGCTGGCCGAACGCGTCGAAACGTGCACCGCCGGGGCCGCCCGCCTGCTCGTCCTGCCCACGCCCGTCCGTTCCATCGTCTCCTTCCGGGGATCGTTCAAAACGTATCCGGACTTTGCCGCCGGGACCGACCTGGTGCAGGACCTGGCCGTGCAGTTGCTCGACAAGGGCACGCGCCGGCGCGACCGCTTTGCCATCGCCGAGGTGCTCGAGAACCGGGGCGTGGAACTGGACTTCCACACGGACGGCCTGTGGGTGCGTTTCTCCGGCCGGGCGCTCCGCGACGACCTTCCCGAGGTGATCCCCATCCTGACCGAACAGTTGCGCGAACCCCTGTTCGATCCGGGCGAGTTCGAAAAGGCAAAGGCCCACCTGGCCGCCTCGCTGGAACGCTCGAGGGAAAGCACGGCCGCGCAGGCATCGGCGGCCCTGGCCCGCCGGCTCTATCCCCGCGCCCACCCCAACTACCGGCCCGACCCGGCGGACGACCTGGCCCGCCTGGCTGCCCTCACCGTCGACGACGTCCGCGCCTTCCACGCCCGGCACTTCGGCGCCAACGACCTGACGATCGTCTTCGTGGGCGACGTGGACCCCGGCACCGTCGAAGCGCTCGTGCGGGAAGGACCGGGCGCCTGGACCCCCGCTGCGGTGCAGGCTCCCTTCGCCGAACGAGGACGGGCGGCATCGCCGGGCCGCACCGTCGTCCCCATGCCGGACAAGGAAAACGTGGACGTGCGCATGGGGCATCCCCTCCCCGTCCGGCGCCAGGACCCGGCCTTCATTCCGCTCTACGTGGCCAACTACATCCTGGGCGGCAACTTCTCGGCCCGGCTCATGAGCACCGTGCGCGACGAGATGGGGCTCACCTACGGCATCTATTCGACCCTCTACGGCGTCACCACCGAATACGAGGGCCACTGGCAGGTGGACGTCACGCTGAGCCGGGAAAACGTCGAGCGGGGGGTGGAGGCGACGCTGGCGGAGGTCCGTCGCTTCGTGGAGGCAGGCGTCACCCGGGAAGAACTCGACGAGAAAAAAACGACCATCACCGGCCGCTTCAAGGTGGACCTGGCCACCACGGGCGGCCTCGCCGCCAACTTGCTGCGCAACGCCGAGCGCGGCTTCGACGTCGGCTATCTGGACCGTTTCCCCGGTGAGGTCGAAGCCCTCACGCTGGCACAGGTCAACGAGGCCGTGCAGGCCTACTTCGACCCCGGCCGCTTCCACATCGCCCTGGCCGGCTCGCTCCCGGACTAGGGCCGGCTCCTTCCGTCAGTGCCCGTTGCCATAGGACGGGGTCCGGCTGGAGCCGTCCATCTCCTCGGGCAACCCCACGGGGTGGACGTACAGCGTCTGCGTCGGGTAGGCGAAGTCGATGCCTTCCCGGGCGAAACGCTCGTAGAGGGCCAGGTTGATGGCCTGCTGGATGTTCATGTACAGCGTGTAGTCCGGATCGAGCACCCAGTAGACCACCTCGAAGTTGAGGGACGAGGGGCCGAACTCCTTGAAGTGGGCCCGGTCGAACCGCACCATGTCCTGCGCTTCCACGATCTCCTGGATCATCGCCGGGATCTTCTCCAGCTTCTCGCGGGGGGTCTGGTAGGTCACCCCGACGCTGAAGACGACGCGCCGTTCGTGCATGCGCTTGAAGTTGCGGATGCGGCTGCTGAGCAGGTCACTGTTCGAGAAGACGAGCTGCTCCCCCGTCA
The DNA here is from genome assembly GCF_011682235.2 of Rhodocaloribacter litoris. Classification (NCBI taxonomy): domain Bacteria; kingdom Pseudomonadati; phylum Rhodothermota; class Rhodothermia; order Rhodothermales; family Rhodothermaceae; genus Rhodocaloribacter; species Rhodocaloribacter litoris. The sequence goes on from NZ_CP076718.1 coordinate 3,596,642, forward strand.
GGCTGCGGATGCGGGTGGATTTCAGGCCGATGTACTCGACCGTGCCCAGGTGGTTGTCGACGATGATGAAGTCGCCCACCACGAAGGGTTTGTCGAGCACGATCGAGAGCGAGGCGAACAGGTCGCCCAGGATGTTCTGCACGGCCAGGCCGATGGCCACGCCGGCGATGCCCACGCTGGCCACCAGGGCCGTGATGTCGACGCCGAAGTTGTCCAGCGCCACCAGCAGCACCAGCGTCCACAGGCCCAGCCGGGCGATGAAGCCCAGCGCCTGCATCGACGTGACGGCGGCCGGGTCCTCGTCGAGTTTCTGGGTCCGGTAGCGTTCGACGTAGAGCGAGATCAGGCCGTTGCCCCACTGGATGAGTTGCAGCATCAGCAGGACGAAGGCGATACGCCCGCCCCAGCGGACGATCACCTCCGGCAGTTGCACGATCGCCACGGCCGCATAGAAGGCCAGGCCGATCAGGAAGTAGGCCCGCGTCCGCTGCAGGATGCTGGCGAGCACGTTGTCGATGTTCGTCCGTGTGCGCTCCGCAAAACGCGTGATGCGCGCCGTCAGGATCCGCTGCAGGAGGATGAACAGGACGGAGAGGAAAGCCCAGATGCCGATGGCTTTGACCCAGTCCACCAGCTCGGCACCGGCAAGGAGGGTCGGGGATTCCTGCTGGAGTAGTGCGATGAGGGGAAGTAGTGGGGGGACGAGCGCAGTCATATCCTGTGGTTGTCCGTCGGTCAACTGTCGCGGATGATACGGATGCGTTCCTCGGGGGTCAGTTTGGAAGGTTTTTCCGGTCCCGGCATGATCATCGCCAGGATGATGTAGGCCAGGATGAAGGGGCCGCCGGAGGCGATGGTACCGATGACGAAGGCGATGCGCACGAGGGTCGGATCGATGTTGAAGTATTCGGCGATGCCGGCACAGACCCCCGAGATCTTCTTGTTGCGGGATTTCCGGAGGCGGCGTTTCTCCGTCAGCGACGGGGTGCTCTGGCGTTCCGACGTGGAGGCCGTCCGGCTGCGGCTGCGCTGTTGCCGGGCGGCGGCCTTCGCGCGGGCGCGGGCGCGCTTCTTCTTGCGGTCCGGGCTCCACGAGAGCACGCCGAAGCCGAGGAGGATGATCAGGATGCCTGCCAGCCAGGGGAGCATCGCGGCCAGCAGGCTGAAGTCGAGGCCGTTCCAGAGGCCCAGTTGCTGGAAGAGGTAGCCGACGCCGACGAGGATCAGCGAGAGCCCGGCGATGGTCGGCAGGTTGAACGGCCCCTTGGTGCGGGTCTCTTCCTCGAAAAGCAGGGCTTCGAGCTCTTCTTCCGAGAGCTCCTCCAGTTCGGCCAGGCTGTCTTCACCCGTTTCCTCGAACGAGAGGGAGCCGGTGGCCTCGTCGTGTTCCTGCTCTGGCTGCGGTCTGTGGGTGCGCGTCTTCATGCTTGGCGGGCTCTGCGTTGATCCGGCAGCGTGGTACGGCCCGGGTTTCGGATCGGACGCATCACGCGTCCGGAGGTTACGGCGACGTTGCCGGGCGGAGGGTTTCGTACTCGGTGACGATCACCGAGACCGGTACGTCATGCGGTTCGGCCGGGACCGTCTCCAGCAGGCATGCATCGTATACCGGGCAGACGGTCGGTACGGTGAGGCCGGCCAGGAAGGCATCGTAGTAACCGTAGCCGTGGCCGAGGCGGTAGCCGTTACGACCGGCGCCCAGGGCCGGGACGATCACCAGGTCGAGCGCTTCGGGCGGAACGCTTTCGCCGTTGACCGGTTCGTCGATGCCCCACCGGTTCGGGCGCAGGGCGCCTGCTCCGGTGAAGCGCACATGCCGTAGACGCGGCCGGCCCCGTCCAGGTTGCTCTGTCGTATCAACGACGGGCAGCACGATTTGTTTATCGGCGGCCTGCAGGTGGGCGATGAGCGGGCGCGTATCCACTTCGCGCCGGGTCACGAGCGGCCAGTAGATGTGAATCGTCCTGGCGTGCTGCAGTTCCGGCAGGGCCAGCACCCGCTCGATGATGGCCTGCGACCGCGCCGCGTAGGCGGCCTCGTCGAGACCGGCCCGAAGGGCCCGCAACCGGGCCCGCAGGGCTTCCTTGGTCGGGACAAAGGACGTCATCCTACACAAACCGGCAACCGCCATGGGTGAAACGACACCGCCGGACCGGCTGGCCGCCTTTGAGGCCTACCGGGAACGCATGAACCGGCGCATTCTCGAAGAAAAGAACCATCTGGGCACCAAACGGTTCTTCAACCTCGACAGCGCGGCCTACCGGGACGGCGCCCTCGACGCGCGAACCAAGGAGCTCCTGGGCCTGGTGGCCTCCATGGTGCTCCGCTGCAACGACTGCGTCGACTACCACCTGATCCGGTGCGTCCGGGCCGGCTTCACGGACGAAGAGCTCGACGAAGCCCTGCACGTCGCCCTCGTCGTGGGCGGCTCCATCGTGATCCCGCACCTGCGCCACGCCGTCGAGACGATCGACCTGCTGCGGGCGCGTGAAAATACCGAGGATTAGCCCGAAAGGCTCCGGGAGAAGCCCGCCACGCGGCACAAGAGCCGGCGGATCACGTTGGAAAAAGCCGCGGAAAAGTTTAACTTCACCTGTCTGTGCAAAGGTGTGAATCGGGAGGCCGGCTTCCCGGCTCCGCCACCTGCCGGCATGACTTCACGAGCGACCCGAAGACCTCCATGTTTGAGAGTCTCAGCGAAAAACTCGAAGGCGCACTCAAAAGCATCAGCGGCCAGGGGCGCATCAACGAGCTGAACGTCGCGCAGACGATGCGCGAGATTCGGCGGGCGCTGCTGGATGCGGATGTCAACTATCAGGTGGCCCGCGACTTCACCGAGCGGGTGAAGGAGAAGGCCCTGGGTGCCGAGGTGCTTCGCTCGGTCTCACCCGGCCAGCAGCTCGTGAAGATCGTCTATGACGAACTCGTCCACTTCCTCGGCGAGACGAACGTCGACATCACGTACGCGCCTGCGCCCCCCACCGTGATCCTGGTGGCGGGCCTGCAGGGCTCCGGCAAGACGACGTTCTGTGCCAAGCTGGCCGCCCACCTCAAGAGCAAGGGGCGCGCTCCCATGATCGCGGCCGCCGACGTGTACCGCCCGGCGGCCGTCGAACAGCTCAAGACGCTGGCCGCCACGATCGACGTGCCGGTCTATTCGGTGGAGGAGGAGGGCCGCGTGGTGCAGGATGCCGTGCGCGTGGCCCGGGAGGCCGTCGCCGAGGCCCGGCGCACCGCCCGCGACGTGCTCATCATCGACACGGCCGGCCGCCTGCACATCGACGAGCGGATGATGCGGGAGGTCGAAGACATCAAGCGGGCCGTCGGGCCGCACGAGATCCTCTTCGTCGTCGACAGCATGACGGGGCAGGACGCCGTCAACACGGCGCTCGAGTTCAACAAGCGGCTCGACTATGACGGCGTCGTGCTCACCAAGCTCGACGGCGACACCCGCGGCGGGGCGGCCCTCTCGATCCGCTCCGTCGTCCACAAGCCGATCAAGTTTGCTTCCACCGGCGAGAAGCTCGACGCCCTGACGCCGTTCTACCCGGACCGCATGGCCCAGCGCATCCTCGGCATGGGCGACGTGGTCTCGTTCGTGGAACGGGCGCAGGAACAGTTCGACGCCGAACAGGCCGAGAAGCTGCAACGCAAGATCCGGTCCGAGGAGTTCAACCTCGAAGACTTCATGGACCAGCTGCAGAAGCTCAAGAAGATGGGCTCGCTGCGCGAGCTGATCGGCATGATCCCCGGGGTGGGGCGGCAGGTCCGGGATCTCGACATCGACGACGACGCCTTCAAACACATCGAGGCCATGATCAACGCGATGACGCCCGAGGAGCGCCGTCACCCCGAGATCATCAACGGGAGCCGGCGCCGGCGCATCGCCCTGGGAAGTGGCGTGGAGGTGCGGGACGTGAACCAGCTCCTGAAGCAGTTCCGCGAGATGAAGAAGATGATGAAGACCATGACGAAGCTCATGGGCAAGGGCCGCGCCATCAACCTGTCCCAGTTGCTGGGCGGGCGATAGATCGACCCTGCGACCGGAAGCAGTCGTTATCAGGAACCCAAAATAGAGACACACGAGACGTGGCAGTTAAACTCCGTTTACGCCGAATGGGGCGCAAGAAGCGCCCGATCTATGCCGTGGTGGCAGCCGACGTGCGCAGCCCGCGCGACGGCCGGTTCATCGAAGACCTGGGGCGCTACCGGCCGCTGACCGAGCCGGCGACCGTCGAGCTGCGTGACGAGCGCGTGCTCTACTGGCTCGAACGCGGCGCGCAGCCGACGGAGACCGTCCGGAGCCTCCTCAGCCGCCAGGGGCTCCTGCTGGCACTCCATCTGAAGCGCAAGGGGGTGGCCGAGGAGGAGATCTGGCAGGCCGTCGAGGCGCACCGCACGGAGCGGGCCGAGAAGGACCGGCAGCGCGTCAAGCTGACCCCGCAGGAGCGTCGCCGGCAGGCCCTGGAGGCCGAGCGTAAGGCCGTCGAGGCCCGCGAGGCCGAGGAAGCCCGCAAGCGTGCCGAAGCCGAGGCGCGGGCCAAGGCCGAAGCCGAGGAGGCCCGGCGCAAGGCCGCCGAGGAGCGGGCCAGGGCTGCCGCCGAAGCCCAGGCCGCCCAGGAGGCCGCCAACCGGGCCCAGGCTGAAGCCGACGCCGCCGAGGCCCAGGCCGAAACGCCCGTCGAGGCGGAGGCCGGAGAGACGGCGGAGGCGAGCACCGAACCCGCGGCTGCGCCCGGGGCCGAAACGGAGACCGGCGCCGAACCGAAGGCGGAAACCGGGGCCGAGGCCGACGCCGGCGAGGCCGAGAAGAAAGACTGAAAGGACCGCCGGCGGTGAGGCCGGAAACGGGCCGCGTCGACCCTGACGCCCACACCCCCATGAAACCGGACAACCTGTTGCTCGTCGGGCGCGTCTACCGGGCGCACGGGATCCGGGGTGAGGTCAAGGTGATCCCGGAGACGGACGATCCGGAGCGCTTCACCGCGCTGGCGACCGTCTACCTGGGCACCACGCCGGAGCGGGTCGTGCCCCACCGCATCGAGACGGTTCGCTTCCAGCAGACGCGGCGCGGCCTGCTCGTCGTGCTCAAGGTCGAGGGGGTCGATACGCGCGAGGCGGCCGAGGCCCTCCGCCCCCTGGGCGTCTTCGCCAGCCGGGAGGACCTGCCCCCCCTGGGCGAAGACGAGTTCTTTTACAGCGACCTGGTCGGGCTTCGCGTCGTCGCCGAAGGCGAGGAGGGGATCGTGGGGCACGTCGAGGACGTGCTCGAACTGCCGGCCCATCCGGTGCTGCTCGTACGGCGTCCCGGCGGGGCCGAGGCGATGGTGCCGGCCGTCCCCGCCTTCATCGCAGCCATCGACTTCGACGCCGGCGAGGTCGTCGTGCGGCCCATCGAAGGGCTCTTTGCGTAAGACGGGGCACGCCCCCGGCCGCCGCCGGCACGTCCCACGTTTTGCGCATGATGAGAATTGACATTGTGACCGCGCTGCCGGAGATCGTGAAGGGACCACTCGATCACAGCATCCTCCGGCGCGCCCGGCAGAAAGGGCTCGTGGACATCCGCGTCCACGACCTGCGCGACTATGCCGCCGACCGGCACCGCACCGTCGACGACTACCCGTTCGGCGGCGGCGGCGGGATGGTGCTGAAGCCGGAACCGATCTTTGCCTGTATTGAAGCGTTGAAGGCCGACGCCGAAGCGGCCGGACACCCCGTCGACGAGGTGATCTATCTCACCCCCGACGGAGCCGTGTTCGACCAGCCGACGGCCAATGCCCTGTCCCTCAAGCACCATCTGGTGCTGCTGGCCGGGCATTACAAAGGCGTCGATCAGCGTGTGCGCGACGCGCTCGTCACGCGTGAGCTCTCCATCGGAGACTATGTGCTCAGCGGGGGCGAGCTGCCCGCCCTCGTCGTGGTCGACGCCATCGTGCGGCTGATCCCGGGCGTCCTCGGCGACGCGGCCTCGGCGCTCTCCGACTCGTTCCAGGACGGGCTGCTCGACGCACCGGTCTATACCCGCCCGGCTACCTTCCGCGGGATGAGGGTGCCCGAGGTGCTCCGCTCCGGCGACCATCGCCGGGTGGCGGCCTGGCGCGAAGCCGAGCGCCTGCGCAAAACCCGCGAACGCCGCCCCGACCTGCTCGAAGAGGAGACGGCTCGCCCGGCCCCCCCGCGCCGGGACCTGCCGCCTTCGTCATGAGCCGCCGTCGCGGCGCTGCACGATACACATAACGGCTCGCCCCGGCGGCGGGCATGACGTTCTCAAACGGTAACAAAGCCTGTAGATAGGAGGTACGCCATGGCTACCGACATGATGAAACTGGTTGAGGCGACCCAGCTCCGGGACGACATCCCCGACTTTGCCCCCGGTGATACCGTCAACGTCCATGTGCGGGTGATCGAGGGGGACAAGGAACGCATCCAGCAGTTCCAGGGCGTCGTCATCGCTTTCAAGGGATCCGGAGCCCGCCGGACGTTCACCGTGCGCAAGGTTTCGAACGGGGTGGGGGTCGAGCGGATCTTTCCCCTCTATTCGCCCAAGCTGGCCAAGATCGAGGTGGTGCGGCACGGGCGCGTTCGCCGGGCCAAGCTCTACTACCTGCGAGAGCGGCGCGGCAAGTCCGCCCGCATCCGGGAACGCCGCCGCTAGGCTCCGGGGCACGACCTGCCCGCGTGCCTGCCGCCGGTGGCCGCGCTCCGGCGGTGCTTTTTTTTGATACGGTTCGATGCGACTGGCGATCTGGAACGAGCCCGCTGCCGAGTTTCTCGTCTCGGCCCTTGCGACCGGCGCCGTCGAGGCGCCCGTGGAGGTGGTGCGCGGCACCCGGGCCGACTGCGAGCGCTGGTTGCGGGCCGGTGCGGTGGAGGTGGCCCTGCTGCCGACGCTGAACGTGCTCCGGCAGACCGACGCCTACGACGTGTTGCCGGCGGTGGCGCTCTCCACCTGGGCCTATCCCTTCGCCCGCCTGGTCACGAAGGCGAAGCTCGACCGGCCCCTGCGGACGCTCGCCGTCGACCCCCGGTACGTGCAGGAGGTGCTCGTCGCCCGGATCATCCTGCGGGAACACTACGGCAACGAACCCCGCCTCACCCCCTATGACAACCCCACGCTGCAGGTCCTGCTCGAAGCGGAAGAGGACGCCGCCCTGCTCACCGGCACCGACGTGCCGGCCCTCCAGACGTCCCGGTACGCGATGGACCTCGGCCAGGAATGGTACGAACTCGCCAACTACCCGATGGTGTGGGGGCTCTTCGCCGTGCGCAAGGGCGAGGTGGACGTGCCCTTCGCCCGTGCCGTGCGCGACGTGGTGGCCGCCGCCGACACACACCGCGACCTTTGGATCCGCACCCGAGAAACCTATCCCGAACTCCACGACTTCTACCTGGAACAGCTCCGCGTTCGCCTCGACGACCTGGCCATCGCCAGCCTGACCAACTTTCGAGAATACCTCTTCTTCTACGGCGTCACGGACGAGGTGCCCGGGCTGCCGCTCGTCGAGATCGCCGAAGACGACGAGCCGGGACGGAAACCGCTCCTCTGATCGCCGCGGCGACGGGCCGCGCAACCCCCTTTTCTCATGGGTGAAGGCATCAAACTGGTCACCACCAACCGCAAGGCGCGCCACGAGTATACCATCGAGGAGACGCTGGAAGCGGGACTGGTGCTCGAAGGCACGGAGGTCAAGTCCCTGCGCGAAGGACGGGCCAACCTGCAGGATGCCTACTGCGCCGTAGACGGGGGCGAGATGTTCCTCTACCAGTGCCACATCTCGCCGTACCGGCATGGCAACCAGTTCAACCACGACCCGCTGCGCGTGCGCAAGCTGCTGCTGCACCGCCGGGAGATCGACCGGTGGAGCCGGGCTGCACAGCAGAAGGGCTATACCATCATCCCGCTGAAGCTCTACTTCCGTAACGGCGTGGCCAAGGTCGAGATCGGCCTGGCACGGGGCAAGAAGCTCTACGACAAACGCGCCGACATCGCCGAGCGGGAGTCGAAACGCCGGCTCGAGCGCATCAAGCGCGGCGGGCGGGTCGATTGACGACAGGGCAAATCGACGGTAGACGGGAACGCGGCGCGGCGTCGCCGGTGCATACCTCTGGTTTTCCAAGAGATGAGGGAGAGACCCGGCATGCCCGCCTTCCGACGACTGCCCGCCCTGATCGTGACGTCCCTGCTGGCGATTTCGGCGTGGGCGCAAACGGCGACGTTCCGGGAAGGGGTCCAGGCCTTCGAGGCCGGGCGGTTCCCCGAGGCCGCCGGTGCCCTGGCTGCCGTGCCGGCAACGGATCCGCACTACGCCGAAGCGCAGTATTACCTCGCCCGCCTTTTCCTCCAGACGCCGCTGCGCGACCCGGACCGGGCGAAGGAGGCCATCGAAAACGCCCTCCGGCGTGATCCCGACAACGTCCGCTACCTGGAGGTCGAACTCTGGCGCCGGTATTTTCATACCGCGTCGTTCCTGCCCCTGTACCAGGCAAAGAAGCGGATCGACCTGGCGGAGCGCATCCTCGAGCGGGAGCCGGAGAACGCCGTGGCCCATTTCGTTCTGGGAGCCTGGGCGTACGAAGGCTTCCGGCAGCAGTACCACGGCGTGCAGTTCCCCGGCCCGGGGCACCAGCGCCGCCTGCTCTCGGAGGAGGCGGCCGCCCTGACCGATGCGGCCTATCTGCTCGAACCCCGGCTTGTGGACACCGGGGACGGTCCGGCCATCGCCTTCGTCGACGCGATCCATGCCGGCTTCGAGGTGCCGGTCACCTCGATGCGCCGGGCCGGACGCGAAGCCTACGCGGAGGCCCTGCACCACCTGCGCCGGGCGCTGGCCGCCAACCCCGCCTGGCCCGACGTGTATGCCGTGCTGGCGGCGGCCTTCGCCCTCCGGGGCGCCCATGCCGACGCCTTCGGCGTGCTCGACACGATGCGCATCCACCTCCCCGACCGGGCAGAGACCTGGCTCTACCGCGGGTATTTCGAACACCGGACCGGACGATATGCCGCCGCCGCTGCCAGCTTCGACGAAGGCCTGGCCCGCCTGCCGGCCCCCGAACGCCGCGCCTTTCTCGATGTTGCCTACTTCCTGCCCCTGGTCGAGCAGGTCTGGTACGAGGCGGATTCGGCCGGGTATGCCGCCGGGTTCTGGGAAAGCCGGGACCCACGCTACCTCACCCCGGTGAATGAACGCCTCCTCGAACACTTCGCCCGGCTGGTCTATGCCGACCTGCGCTTCGGCGACCGGGAAAAGGGCCTGCGTGGGTGGGAGACCGAGCCCGGCCAGGTGATCGTGCGCTACGGTGAGCCGCCGGCCGAAGCCCGCTACGGCACGCGGAGCGACGCCTATCTGATTTTTCATTACGGCGACGACCTCTACTTCAAGTTCATGGACCTGGCCCGGGGCGGGCACTTCACCTTTTATTCCCCCTCGGCCCTCGATTTCGCCGGCTTCAAACCCGCCCGCGGCCTGATCGAGAACGACTTCGCCGTTCGGGGGCCGGAGACGTTCCGAAAACGGCCGGACCGGTTCACGTACGAACCGCCCGGCCGTGTGGCGATGCCGTACCTGACCGGCGCGTTCCGGGGGAGCGACGGGAAAACGGATCTCTACGTGGCCTACGGGATTCCGGTGGAGGAAGACGGCGCCGGTACGCCGGCGGTGCGGGCCGGGGCTTTTCTGATCCGGGGAAACGAAGGGGTGGTGCACGCACAGTCCCGCCTGCTGGACCGGAGGACGGCCGGCGCTTCCGGCATGTGGGTCGATGCCTGCCGGCTCTCGGTCGAGCCCGGCACCTACACCCTGGCCCTCGAGTTCGAGCCGGTGGGGGGAGGCGATCGGGTGGGGCAGGAGCGGGAGCGGATCACCGTGCCCGGCTTCGCCGGTACGGCGCTGCAGCTGAGCGACGTGCTGCTGGCCTACACGGTCGAAGAGGAGGCTTCCCCTGAGACCCTGCCGGGCTGGATCTCGCGCCGGGGCCTGGCCATACGCCCGGCGCCCGGAAGGGGCTTCTCCGCCGGGCAGCCCGTCTACCTCTATTTCGAGGTGTATGGCCTGCAGCCGGCACCGGACGGCCTGGCCCGGTATGCCGTCGAGGCGGTGCTCGTACGCAGCGACGAAGCCGGGGGGCTGGAGCGGCTCATCCGGCAGGCCTTCGGCGGGGCCCGGGAGGCGGGCGTCTCGGTGCGCTTCGAAGGCCAGAGCCGGAGCCGCGAAGACGGCCAGTACCTCGTCCTCGATACCACCACACAGCCTCCCGGTCGCTACGTGCTCGTCCTCCGCCTGACCGACCTCCTCCGCAACGAAACGGTGGAACGCCGTCGCACCCTGCAGCTCGGCTGAAACCGGGCCGAACGAAAAGCGCCGTTTGTTCTGCGGGGCGGGAATCATGGCGTTCGGGGTCGCGTATGACGGGATAGGAAATTTTGCCTTTCGAAAGCGAGCGCCGGTGCGTAAGCTACGCCGCGGTGCCCCGCGATCCGGTGGAAAAGCTCATTGAGGTCGTAGTCCCATGCGACGTGTGCTCCTTTTGCTTCTGCTCCTTGCCCCGGTGATCGGCGGTGCCCTGCCGCTCCGGGCGCAACCGGCCGACCCGATGGAACAGGGCATCCTCGCGTTCCGGGCCGGCGACTATGCCCGGGCGGTGGCCGCCTTCGAGCAGGCCGTCAAAAACGACCCGCAAAACGCCGAGGCCTATTTCCTGCTCGCCCGCATCTATTTCGAAACCCCGCTCCGGGATACGGGCAAGGCCGGTCGTTTCATCGACAGGGCCCTGGAGGTCGAGCCGGAAAACGTGAAGTATCTCGTGGCCAAGCTCGAACAGCTGCGCCTGGATTCGTGGAACTTCATCGTGGACAAGATCCGTGAGCAGCAGCGGCGCGACCTGGCCCGCAAGATCCTCCGGCTCGATTCGACGAATGCCTTCGCCCACGAGGAGCTCGGCCGGGCCTACATCCGCGACTTCTGGCGCTATCGCAACGCCTTCATGTATCCCACGTTTGCCTTCCGGCAGTTCAACGGGCGGGACCCACTCCAGGCCGACCCGTTGCTCGGGTTCCAGTCCGAGTTCGCCCAGTTCGACCCGACCACCGGCGGGAGCCAGCTGGAGATCGTCGAGGCCTCGCGGGAACCGCTGGGAGATCCGTCGGACCCCAACCTGGTCTTTCTGGCCGACGAGTTCGACCTGGAGGCGCTCCAGGCGCAGGGCGTGCCCGTGCAGGACCTGTCGCGGCGGGCCCAGCGGGCCTACGACCTGGCCATCGGCCATCTGCGCAAGGCCCTGGAGCACGATCCCCGGAAGCGGGCCGTCTACGACGACATGATGCGCATCTTCGCCCTGAAGGGGGCCTACCCGGAAGCGCTGGAGATGCTCCAGCAGATGTACGTCTATTTTCCCGAGGATCCCGCCCTCTGGACCTACCTCGGCCTGGCGCATTATCGCAGCGGCAACGCGGTGGCGGCGGCCAAGGCCTTCCAGACGGCCTTTCAGTACATGGATCCCGAAATGGCCGACGCCTACACCCGTCTCGACGAGATCCTTCCCGAGGAGGAACGGAAAAAGTATGAGGCCGATCGGGCCGGCTATGCCTCCCGCTTCTGGACGAGCAAGGATCCGCGCTACCTCACGCCCTACAACGAACGCAAGCTCGAACACTACGCCCGCCTCACCTATGCCGACCTGCTCTACGGGTCACCCAAGTTGAAGCTGAGGGGCTGGAATACCGAGCGCGGCCGTATCCTCGTGCGCTACGGCATTCCCAAGACCGATGTGATCATCATGCCGAGCCAGACGCGAGGCCAGCAACGGGGACTCAACCCCATCGCAGCCTCGGCACCGCCTCCGGATGCGGACATCGCGGCGGATCCGGCCAACCTGCAGACGGGCCTGCAACAGTTCACTGGTAACTTTGAAAGTGACTTCGACGTGACCGTCGAAGCCAATACGTTCAACGTCTGGGACTACGGCGACTTTCGCTTCGTCTTCGAGGATCCCTTCCGAAACGGCGAGTTTCGGCTCTACAGCCCTTCGGCCGACGCTATCGCCGCCGGCAGCCTTCCCTGGCTGAACGACTACGAGATACGGGCCCGGGAAACCTTCCGCCGGATACCGGAGCGGTATGAGTACGCCCCGCCCGGCCGCCAGGTGGAGATCCCCTACCTGGTCTCGGCTTTCAAAGGCGAGAACGGGCAGGCCGATCTCTACGTCCATTTCGGCATCCCGATCAACCACTATGACCCGGAAGCCGGGATGATCAACCTCACGGCCAATGCAGGTACCTTCCTGGTCAGCAGCGAACGGGATATGCTTGCCGAACGCCGCCGGACCATCTACGGCCTGCGCACCGATCAGATCGTCAGTTTCTCGGAGACCAACCTCTGGATCGACGGGCAGGTGCTGGCGGCCCCGCCCGGGGAACACGACGTGTCCGTCGAGTTTGAGACGGCCGGCGGGGGCACGGTGGCCGTGCAGCGCCGCCGCGTGCGTGTGCCGGACTTCACGGCCGGCACGCTCCAGCTCAGCGACGTGATGCTGGCCTACCGCGTGGAGGAGGCACCGGACGGCAAGCCCGTGCTCCCGTCGGACGTCGTGCGCCACGGCCTCTCCATCCAGGCGGCACCCTGGAGCGTCTTCTCGCACCGGCAGCCCATCTACCTCTACTTCGAGGTCTACAACCTGACGCAGGCCGGCGACGGGACGACCCATTATGAGATCGAAGCCGTGCTGCGGCCCAAGGACACCAGCGGCGGCCTCGGCAAACTCGTCAAGGGCCTCTTCGGTGGAGGGGACAAGGGGGTGTCCGTCAGCCTGCCCGGTGAAGGCCGCACGCCGGACGAGCATCACTACCTCATCCTCGATGCCTCCAACCAGGAGCCGGGGCGGCTCTACACGCTCCACCTCAGGGTGCGCGACCAGGTCTCCGGCAAATCGGTCGAGAAGGAGATGGACCTGTTTCTGGAGTAGCGGCCGGGTGCCGTGTGCCCGCTCCCTCGAAGGGAGGGAACCGCAGGGACGGGGTCACGGCCCGCTGGCTTCCGGCCGGGCTTTTTCCCGGACGCGGGCGTCCATCGCCTGCACCTGTTCGATGAGGGCGGCCTTGTAGTCGATCATCTTCTGGAGCAGGGCGGGGTCGCCGGCGGCCAGGATCTGCACCGCCAGCAGGCCGGCGTTCTTACCGCCCCCGATGGCCACCGTTGCCACGGGGACGCCGCCGGGCATCTGGACGACCGACAGCAACGAGTCGAGCCCGTTGAGGTGGCGGCTCGGGACGGGCACGCCGATGACGGGCAGCGGGGTGCTCGCCGCCAGCATGCCGGGCAGATGGGCGGCGCCGCCCGCACCGGCGACGAGGACCTTCAGCCCGCGCTGGTGGGCCGTCTCGGCATAGGCCTGCATGACGGCCGGGGTCCGGTGAGCCGAAAGTACCCGCACCTCGTACGGTACTTCGAACGCGTCCAGCACCCGGGCCACCGGCTCCATCACCGGCCAGTCGGACTCGCTGCCCATGGCAATCCCGACGAGCGGGGAAACGGGGTTCGGCATCGGTCTGCAGCGTTTGTTTCGCAGGGAAGGTTGGGAGGCGGGGACCTTCAGAGACGGATGAGGCCGGCGGCCCGTTCGGCGCGGGCGCGCGTCTCGACGGGCGAGGAGCCGGTGGCCGTAACGTGGCCCATCTTCCGCCTCGGGCGCACCTCGCGCTTGCCATAGATGTGCACGGCCACATCCCCGATGGCCAGCGCCTCCGTGAGGCCCTCGGTGCAGGGAGGGCCGGAGCGGGTGCCCAGGACGTTCACCATGACCGCGCACGGCACACGCAGCGAGGGATCGCCCAGGGGCCAGCCCAGCACGGCCCGAACGTGGTTCTCGAACTGGGACGTGTGGCAGGCCTCGATGGAATAGTGGCCGGTGTTGTGCGGGCGCGGTGCCAGCTCGTTGATCAGGATCCGCCCCTCCGGCAGCTCGAAGAGCTCGACGGCCGTCAGGCCGACGCCCCGGACCGCCTCCACGGCGCGAAGGGCGATACGCCGGGCTTCCGCTTCGACCTCCGTCGCGATGCCGGCCGGCACCACGACGGCATGGCACCGGTGGTCCTTCTGTTCGGTGAGGGCGACCGGGTAGACCACGTGCTCCCCGTCCGGGCGACGGGCGACGAGTACGGAGAGCTCGCGCACGAAGGCGAGGTGGCGTTCGACGAGCAGCCCGTCCGCTTCGGCCAGCCGGTCCCAGGCGGCGGCCAGGCCGGCGTCGTCGTGCGCGGTGGCGTTGCCATAGCCGTCGTACGAGCCGCGCCGGCGTTTCAGGACGACCGGGTAGGAGAAGCGGGCAGCCGCGGCCCGGGCCTCGTCCAGGGTGGCGCACAGGGCGAAATCGGGCACCGGCAGGCCCTGCTCGGCCAGGGTCGTCTTCTGGATACCCTTGTCGCGGATCAGGTGGAGCGTGGCCGGGTCGGGCCAGAGCGCGACGCCCTCGGGCAGTACGGGGCTCAGGTGCTCGGCCGGTGCCCACTCGCTTTCGACGGTCACCACCGTGCAGGCCGCCGCGAACGCGCGCAACACGTCCGGGTCGGTCCAGTCGTCGTAGATGACCTCCCCGAGGCCGTCCATGGGGCCGGAAGGCTTCGGGGCCAGGCACCGCACGCGCAGTCCCATGCGGAGGGCGGCCAGGGCCGTCATGCGCCCGAGCTGGCCGTCGCCCAGGATGCCGAGGGTGGGGAAAGGAGCCGCCATTGGCTGAGGGTCGGTGATCGGAATGCGTTCCGGAGGATCGACGAGGGAAAATTAAGGGCTCGGGGAAAAAGTCGTGGGGGACGGGGGCCCGGCGTGTGCCAACTTTCCTTGAAGTCCACCGCGGCGGGGGGTGTCACGTCATGGACCGGAGCAGTTCGTCGAGTTGCTGTTCGTCTTCGACGAGGACCTGCCGGGCCTTGGAGCCCTCGAAGGGGCCGACGATGCCGGCCTCTTCGAGCTGGTCCACGATGCGGGCCGCCCGTGAGTAGCCGACCGAGAGCCGCCGCTGCAGCAACGAGACCGAACCCTGCTGGCTCCGGACGATGATGCGGGCCGCTTCTTCGAAAAGTTCGTCCCGCTCGTCGGAGCCGCCGGTGGTGCCGGTGGGGCTTTCCTTTTCCTCGACTTCCGGCAGGATGTAGGGCTCGCCGCCGGGCTGGTCGCCGATGAAGTGGGTCAGGCGGTCCACCTCCTCCATCGATACGAAGGGGCCCTGCAGGCGCATCATCCGGCTGCCGAGCATGAAGAGCAGGTCGCCGTTGCCGACGAGTCCTTCGGCGCCGTTCTGGTCCAGGATGGTTCGCGAATCGATCTTCGTGGCCACCTTGAAGGCGATCCGGGCGGGGAAGTTGGCTTTGATGAGCCCGGTGATCACGTCCACCGACGGGCGCTGGGTGGCCAGGATGAGGTGGATGCCCACGGCCCGGGCCATCTGGGCCAGCCGGGCAATGGGGCCTTCGATGTCCTTGCCGGCCGTCATCATCAGGTCGGCCAGTTCGTCCACCACCACGACGATGTAGGGCAGGTGACGATGGCCTTCTTCGGGGGAAAGGCTGCCTTCACGGAAGCGCCGGTTGTAGTCCACGATGCCGCGCACGCGGGCTTTCGAGAGGAGGTCGTAGCGTTCCTCCATCTCCTTCTCACAGCATTTCAGGGCGACGAGGGCCTGCGAAAAGTCGGTGATGATCGGCTCGTCCACCCCGGGCGGGGTGGCGCCATAGTGTTCGGCAATGCGGATGTAGGGCTGCAGTTCGATCTTTTTTGGATCGATCATCACGAACTTGAGGTGGGAGGGGGGGCAGGCGTAGAGCAGCCCGGCGATGAACGCGTTCAGGCTCACCGACTTGCCCGAGCCCGTGGCGCCGGCGATGAGCAGGTGGGGCATCTTCGTCAGGTCCTGGATGAAGACCTCCCCCTCGATCGTCTTGCCGATGACCAGCGGCAGTTCCATCCGGGCGTCTCGGAACCGGGCCGTGCCGATGACGTCGCGGATGCGGACGAGCTCGCGATGGCGGTTCGGGATCTCGACGCCGATGGCCGACTTGCCGGGGATGGGGGCGATCATGCGGATGCCGCGGGCCGCCATGGCCATGGCCAGGTCGTCTTCCAGCGCCGTGATCCGGCTGATCTTGACGCCGGGCGCCGGGGTCAGTTCGTAGAGCGTCACCGTCGGCCCGACGATGGCGTTGATGCCGGTGATCTCGATGTTGTACGTGGCGAGCTTGTCCAGGAGGATGCGCTTGTTCTCCTCGAGTTCGTTATAGTCGATCTTGAGGTCGTTCTCGTCGGCCGCGTCGAGCAGGTCGAGGCCGGGCATCTCGAAGGGGACCGTCTCGGTGTCGGGGTCCGCCATGTTTTCGAGGACGTCGGTCTTTTCCTCTTCGATGCGGGCACGGACCTTGAGTTCGAGCTCGGGGGACGGGGGTTCGTCGGGGGGCGGGGGTTCCGGCGCCGGGCGTTCGGGGCGGGGGGGGGGGGGGGGGAGACCGGCCGGTCGGTCTCCGGGGCCTGGGCTGGCCTGGCGGCGGGGGGCGGCTCCGGTGGAGGGGAGGGGGCGGGGACAGGCTTCGGAGGGGGCGATTTTGCCCGGGCGGCTTCGCGGGCGGCCCGGGCCTGCTCGCGGGCGGCCCGGCGTTCCTCCCGGAGACGGTGGCGTTCGGCGCGGCGGGCCTCCCGGCGGGTGCGGGCCTGCGTGCGCCAGGCTTCGAGGCGGGCGCCCAGCGCGCGGACGAACTCCTCGACGCGGTCCATCGACCGCTGGATGTCGTGGTCGACGAGCAGGAGGGCCGTCACGACGAGGAAAAGGAAGATGAGGATGAAGGAGCCGGCACTGCCGAAGACCTGCTGCATCCAGCCGGCTGCGCCGATCCCCCAGCCGCCGCCCCAGCGCAGCAGGTCTGTCGAGAGTGTTTGCCCGAGCCAGCCGAAGAGGCAGGCCAGGACGAACGTGGAGACGCCGAGGAGGGCGGTCAGGGTGGGGAGGTAGACGGGGGTGCGGTTGCGGAAGAGGACGTAGCCCCAGGCAAAGAGCAGGCCCGTCGGGATGAGGACGGTGTACCCCAGTGCCTGCGGTACCAGGAGGCGGGCCAGGGCCGCCCCGATGAGCCCGAGGGCATTCTGTGCCCGGTTCTCACCGGGGTGAAGCAGGGCGTCGAAGGAAAAGCGGCGGGCCAGGCCGTCGTCAGCCGGGTTGTAGGTGAGCACGGCCAGGGCCAGCAACACCCCCAGCCCCATCAGGATGAGGCCGAGCACTTCCTTCTTTCGCTGCTGCGGCAGCCGCCCGGCCTTCGTATTGTTCCGCGCGGCCCCGCGCTTCTTTCTTCGCGCCGATGATGCCATGTCTGAAAACTACGACAGCGTGGGCCCTGAATCCAACCGCCTGCGGTAGCCGGGCGGCCCCGCCTCAGTCCCGGGCACGCAGGGCGGGCGATTCGCTCAGCGCGGACTCGGCCCGGGCGGGGTCGTAGCGTACCAGGCGGCTCTCTTCGAAGTACGGCAGAACGGGGAGGTAGTCTACCCGGGCGCAGTAGGCCACGTCGTCCGCAAAGCCCTGTTCGTAGAGGCGCTGGGCATGGTTGCAGCGGCGCAGGGCGGCGAAGAGGTCGTTGCCGTCGTGCCGGTAGAGCGTGAAGGCGATGTGGGCCGAGTCGGACACGTGGGCCGGCTCCTGGCCGTCCCAGAGCAGGTGCAGCAGCAGCCCGGCACAGAGGGTGTCCTCCAGGGCGATGCGGTTCCGCCAGCCGGCGCACACGATCACCACGTCCAGCCCCTGTTCCCGGGCGAAGTCGACCACGCGGCGTGCGTTGAGGAAACACCCGACGACCAGGTGTTCGGCTGCCCGTGCGTTGGCGATGGCCGCCGTGCCGTTGGTCGTGTTCAGGATGAGCGTCTTGTCCTCGACCACGTCCGGCGTGTATTCGAGGGGGGAGTTGCCCAGGTGGTAGCCCTCGATCTTGTCGCCGCCGCGCTCGCCGCCCATCAGGAAGCTGGACTGGTCCAGGTTGGCCGCAATCTTGCCGGCTTCCGCCATGTCGGCCGCAGGCACGACGGCCCGCGCCCCGTTGCTCAGGGCGGTGACGATGGTGGAGCTGGTCCGCAAGACGTCGATCACAATGACGGTGTGGCCCTTGACGTCTTCCTCCGTCAGCGTGTTACCTGTCAGGAATACTTCAACTTTCATGGGAGAAAAGGAGAGGTACCGCACCGGTTCGATACAGTCGGATCGCATCGCTGGTAAGGTACAGCCTGTGAAGGCGGATCACCCGGTCGGTTGCCGTTATTTTTTATGAAAAGGAGGACGGGTGACGACGGCCGGGAGCGTGCGCCCGCGGGCCGAGACGCCCAGCCGGGTGCCGGGAGTGGTGAAGGCCGGGTCGTTCGGCACGTAGCCGAGGCCGATGCCCCGGCCCAGCACGGGGGACTGGCTGCCGCTCGTGACGATGCCGACGGCTTCCCCGGTGCCGTCAAGGATCGGGTAGCCCGGCCGGGGCAGGCCGCGCTCTTCGACGACGAAGCCGATGAGCCGGCGGGCCGGACCCTGCTCGCGCACGGCAAGGAGGGCCTCCCGCCCGACGAACGGCCCCTTGTCGAACTTGACGAGCCAGCCCAGCCCGGCTTCGAGCGGGTTAGTCTCTTCCGTGAGGTCGTTCCCGTAGAGGCAGTAGCCGGCTTCCAGGCGGAGCGTGTCCCGGGCGCCGAGGCCGGCAGGCTGGAGCCCGTGCGGCGCGCCGGCCTCCATCAGCAGGTGCCACAGGCGCGGGGCGTCTTCCGGCCGGGCGTAGAGCTCGAAGCCCGGCTCGCCCGTGTATCCGGTGTGCGAGAGGATCACCCGGTCGCAGCCCGGAAACGTCCCGGCTTCCAGCTGTACGAAGTGGTAAAACTTGATGTCGCCGGCGGCGACGCCGGTGACCGCCTGCACGATGTCGTGGGCGCGGGGACCCTGGATCGCAAGCAGGGCCACCTCGTCCGAAGCGTCGGCCAGCGTGGCCCCCATCGGGTTGTGCTCCTGCATCCAGGCAAAATCCTTCTCGATGTTGGCGGCGTTGACCACCAGCATGTACTCCTCGGGTCCCAGCCGGTAGACGAGCAGGTCATCCACGATGCCGCCGTCGGGCCGGCACATGACGGTGTACATGGCGCGGCCGTCGGTCAGGCGGGCGGCGTCGTTGGTGACCAGGTGCTGCACGAAGTCGAAGGCCCGGGGGCCGCGCACGAAGAATTCACCCATGTGGCTGACGTCGAACAGGCCGGCCGCCTGCCGGACGGCCAAGTGCTCGTTCAGGATGCCGCTGTATTGCAACGGCATCTCGAAACCGGCAAAGGGGGTCATGCGGGCGCCCAGGGCGCGGTGCACGTCGTGGAGCGGCGTCTGTTTGAGGGTTTCCGTCGAAGCCATCGGGCGGCGGTCGTTTTTTTCTCGCAGCGGTTGTTCCATGATACACCGGTAACCGGCCAGAGTCAACGCGGGAGACGGCCGAAGGTTAAAGCCGGTAGGCCCGGTAGCCGGCGTCTTCGAGGGCGCGGACGGCCGCGTCCGCCGCCGCGGTTCCGGCGAAGCCGAGGCGGAACGTGCCGCCGGTGCCCTCGCGCAACTTCAATAACTCGATGTCCTTGATGCTGAGCCCGGCCTCGAACAGGGTGCGTGTGATGTCCAGCAGCGCACCGGGCCGGTCTTCGACGTAGACGAAGACGTCGACGAGGGGATGCAGGAACCCCTTCGTGTTCCGCGGGATGGTCTCGCGCACCGACCGGGCCCGGTCGAAGGCGGAGGCCAGGGCGTCGAGGTCTTCCTCGATGAGGCGGTTACGCAGCTTCTGCAGCCCCGCCATGAACCCGGCCAGGGCGTCGAGGATGGGGCCTTCGTTGGCAAGCAGGATGTCCCGCCAGATGTCGAAGGGAGAGGAGGCGATGCGCGTCAGGTCGCGGAAGCCGCCGGCGGCCAGGCGCAGGAAATGATCGTCGTCCTCGTGGTGTGTGGCGGCGTAGTTCATCAGCGTCACCGCCAGCAGCTGCGGCAGATGGCTGACCACGGCGGCGATGCGGTCGTGACGCTCGGCTTCCAGGAGCAGGACGCGGGCGCCCGTGGCCCGGATCAGGCTGACGAACGCGTCGTAGCGGATCTGAAACGCCTCCGGTGGCGTGTCCTCCGGAGGGCAGAGCACGTAGGTGGCGTTCTCGAACAGGAAGGCGTCGGCGTGTTCGACCCCGCTGTGCTCGGCCCCGGCCATCGGATGGCCTCCGATGAAGGGATTCTCCGGTGGGAGGACGGCCCGGGCATGCCGCACGACGGGGCCCTTCACCGAGCCCACGTCCGTGACGAGTACGCCGGGCCGCAACAGGGGGGCGAGTGCATCGATCAGCCGCAGGCTCGCGGCAATCGGCACGGCCAGCACCACCAGGTCGGCCCCGGCGACGGCCGCCTCGAGTGACCCGGCGGCCTCGTCCACGATGCCGCGTGCGGTGGCCCGGGCCAGCACGTCCTCCCGGTCGTAACCGGCCAGCGTCACCTCCGGCCGGTGTCGCTTCCAGGCCAGGCCGAGCGATCCCCCGATCAGTCCCACGCCCACCAGGGCAATCCGTTCGATCATGCAGGAGAGTGGCTTGTTTAGCGTTGAGTTTTTCGGGCGATAAATCCTACGTTGGGGGCAAAACAGGTTGCCGGGCGTGGTCCCCGTCCAGAGAGATTTCCGTCGTTTCCGTTCGCCGATGCATACCTTTCCCGAGGGCTATGAGGCTTCCTCCCGAAACCGCGGGTGTCCCCGGCCTCTCTACGTGTTTTTTGGTCATCACTACTGTGGAACGACCTGGATCACCCGCATCCTGCAGGAGGCGTGCGCCTACCTGGGGTGGCGCTTCCGGGTGATCCACCATCCCGGAGATTGGGCGACGTATGGTTCGCTCGGACGATTTGTTTCCGCCGAGCGCCCGGACGTGCTGGTCTGTACGCAGGCCACCCTGCAGCAACCCGGCGAACTGCCGGCTTTCCGGGCCTTTCACGTCGTGCGCGACCCCCGGGACGTGGTCGTGCTGCGCTACCGGCAGCACCTGAAGCGCCCCCTGCCGGAGCACCTGCGCGAACGGGCCCGTCAGGGCCGGATGGCCGGCCACCTGGCCCATTGTGCACGCCTGCAGGAGTTGCCGGCGGCAGAAGGACTGCTGCTCGAAATGGCCTACAGCGAGCATTTTTTCCGGCACATGCGGGAGTGGGATTATGGCCGGCCCGAGGTCCTCGAACTGAAGTACGAAACCCTCTTCGCCCGCCCGGAAGCCACCTTCTGGCAGGTTTTCTCGTTCCTGGGGTTCCTGGTCCCCGTGCAGCCGGGGCCGCTCTACGGCCTGTCGCTGCGGTTCAACCGGTGGTATGACGGGGCGGTGCGCCGGCTTCCTTCCTTCGTCGAGCGCCGGTGTCCCCGGCTCGTGCGGGGGCGGTTGCCGGCAGGGTGGGTGACGGACATCGTCCGGCGCGTCCTCGCCGGCCGGAGCCATCCCGGCGAGGGGCCGGAGCGCAGCTTGCCGGAGCGGATGGCGCCCCCGCCCCTGTGGCGAACCTGCTTCGACGAGATGCACATCGCGTATTTCAAGGAAAAGTATAATAACTTACTGATCCAGCTCGGCTACGAGACCGATCCCGGCTGGTGCTGACGGGCGGGAGGCAGCCGGGACCCCGGAACGCTCCGCAACGAGAAGACCATGCTTTTTCCCATCGGCGACGACGACCGCAAGCTCACCCGCCCGGCTTATGTCACAACCGGGCTGATCCTGGCCAACCTGGCCGTGTTCTTTCTGTTGCAGCAGGCCGGAGCCAACGCGGCCTTCACCTATGGCTGGAGTGTGATTCCCTGGGAGATCACCCGGGGCGAGGATCTGGTCCGGCCCGTCATGGTCCGTCTCGGGGCGGAGGCGGTGTCGGTGCCTCAGGCCCCCGGTCCCTCGCCGATCTACCTGACGATCCTGACCGCCATGTTCATGCACGGCGGCTACATGCATCTCTTCGGCAACCTGATCTACCTGTGGATCTTCGGGGACAACGTGGAGCACCGGTTCGGCAGCGGGGTGTTTCTGCTGTTCTACCTGGTCAGCGGGGTGGCTGCCACCTTCACGCAGATTGCCCTCGATCCGCAGGGGGTGGTGCCCAACCTGGGGGCCTCCGGGGCCATTTCCGGTGTGCTCGGGGCCTATCTGGTGCTGTTTCCCCGCAACCGGGTCTACGCCAT
The DNA here is from genome assembly GCF_011682235.2 of Rhodocaloribacter litoris. NCBI lineage: Bacteria > Pseudomonadati > Rhodothermota > Rhodothermia > Rhodothermales > Rhodothermaceae > Rhodocaloribacter > Rhodocaloribacter litoris. The sequence continues at coordinate 3,618,855 of NZ_CP076718.1, forward strand.
CTTCATGTTTTTCTATGTGGTTTCCGTCCCTGCCGTGGTGGCCATCGGGTTGTGGATCGTGTTGCAGTTCATCAACGGCTGGGGGGCCATCATGCTGTCCGAGCAGACGCTGGGCGGTGTTGCCTACGGGGCCCACATCGGCGGGTTCTTTGCGGGAGTGCTCCTGGCGCTCGTCCTGCGGCGCCTCGTCCGCGAGGAGCGGCCGCACGTGTTCTCCGCCTTTGCGGCCCGGGAGGGCGCCCGGCGCTACTGGTAGGGGCCTTCACTTCCCTCCGGCCTTGACGAAACGGCCCCGTCACCCGGAGGCGACGGGGCCGTGTTGTTTGCGGGGCAGGCCGGGCTATTCCTGGGCCTCTTCGGCCTTCTCTTCCGCCGAGGTGTCTTTGGCTTCCGGTGCCTCCGGCTCGTCCTCGGCCCGGGCTCTCTTTTTCGCCTTCTTCGTCCGGAAGATCAGCTCCGACGGGTTCTTCTTCTCGTCGTAGGTGATCTCGAGCGTGTCCCCTTCGGAAAGGTTGGCGCTGAGGATGGCTTCGGCCATGGGGTCCTCGACGTACTTCTGGATCGCCCGGCGCAGCGGGCGCGCGCCGAACTTGGCGTCGTAGCCCTTTTCGACGAGGAAGTCCTTCGCCGGTTTTTGCAGATCCACCTCGATGCCGAGGTCATGGGCGCGCTTGAACAGGTCGGCGGCCATGATGTCGATGATCTGGTAGATGTGCTTCTTCTCCAGCGGGTGGAAGACGATCACGTCGTCGATGCGGTTGAGGAACTCGGGGTTGAAGACCCGCTTGAGGGCGTCCTCGACCGTGCTCTTGAGCGTCTGGTAGTTGAACTCGGTTTCGGACTGCGTGAAGCCGATGCCCTTGCCGAGGTTCTTGATGTCCCGGGCCCCGATGTTCGAGGTCATGATGACGATGGTGTTCCGGAAGTCGACCCGGCGGCCGAGGCCGTCGGTGAGAATGCCGTCGTCGAGGACCTGGAGCAGGATGTTGAACACGTCCGGGTGGGCCTTCTCGATCTCGTCGAGCAGGACGACGGAGTACGGCTTGCGGCGGACCTTCTCGGTGAGCTGGCCGCCCTCTTCATAGCCGACGTAGCCCGGCGGCGCACCCACGAGACGGCTCACGGAGAACTTCTCCATGTACTCGCTCATGTCGATGCGGATGAGGGCGTCCTGCGAGTCGAAGAGGTATTCGGTGAGCATCTTGGCCAGCTCCGTCTTCCCGACGCCGGTGGGGCCGAGGAAGATGAACGAGCCGATGGGGCGCTTCGGGTCCTTGAGGCCGGCGCGGGTGCGGCGGATGGCCTTGGCGAGCTTCTCGATGGCCTCGTCCTGGCCGATGACGCGCCGCTTCAGTTCCTCTTCCATGCGGAGCAGCTTCTTCGTCTCCGGCTCGGAAATCTTGTCCACCGGGATGCCCGTCATCATGGCCACGACCTCGGCGATGTCCTTCGCCGTGACGTCGTGCACCTCGGTTTCGGCCTTGCGTTCCCACTCGCGCTTGGCCTCTTCGAGCTGTTCCTGGAGCTTCTTCTCCTTGTCGCGCAGCCGGGCCGCCTCTTCGAACTTCTGGCTCTTGACGACCCGGTTCTTTTCCTCGCGGACGGCTTCGATCTCCTCTTCGAGGGCGACGATCTCCTTCGGCACGCGGATGTTGTTCAGGTGCACGCGGGCGCCGGCCTCGTCCATCACGTCGATGGCCTTGTCCGGCAGGAACCGGTCGGTGATGTAGCGCTCGGAGAGCTTGACCGTCAGCTCGATGGCCTCGTCCGTGTAGCGGACGTTGTGGTGCTCCTCGTACTTGTCCTTGATGTTGCGCAGGATGGCGATCGTCTCCTCCGGCGTGGAGGGGTCGACCAGGATTTTCTGGAAGCGGCGGTCGAGGGCGCCGTCCTTTTCAATGTACTGGCGGTATTCGTCGAGCGTGGTGGCGCCGATGCACTGGATCTCGCCGCGGGCCAGCGCCGGCTTGAACATGTTCGAGGCGTCGAGGCTGCCCGAGGCCCCGCCGGCGCCGACGATCGTGTGCAGTTCGTCGATGAAGAGGATCACGTCCGGGCTCTTTTCGAGCTCGTTCATGACGGCCTTCATGCGCTCCTCGAACTGGCCCCGGTACTTGGTGCCGGCCACGAGGGCGGCCAGGTCCAGCGTGACGATGCGCTTGTCGTAGAGCACCCGGCTGACCTTCCGCTGCACGATCCGCATGGCCAGGCCCTCGGCGATGGCCGTCTTTCCGACGCCGGGCTCGCCGATGAGCACCGGGTTGTTCTTCTTGCGCCGGCTCAGCACCTGGGCCACACGCTCGATCTCACGCTCGCGGCCCACGACCGGGTCCAGCTTTCCTTCTTCGGCCAGCTTCGTCAGGTCCCTTCCGAAATTGTCCAGGACCGGGGTTTTGCTCTTTTCCATTTTGCTACGCTCTTTGTATCCGGACGAGGAACGGCCGCTCGGACCACTGCCGCCCCGGGCCGAGGCCTTGCCACTGATGATCGAGTCGAGTTCGGTTCGAACGGCGTCGTACGTGATCGAGAAGCCCTGTTGCAGAATTTGCGCGGCGATGTTCTCGTCGTCCCGGAGCAGGCTCAGCAACAGGTGTTCGGTACCGATGACGTCACTCTTGTACAGCTTGGCTTCCAGGTAGGTGATCTTGAGGACCTTTTCGGCCTGTTTCGTGAGGGGGATGTTGCCTACGGTGAGGGTGCCGCCCGTCGAGCGGACGGTGTCTTCGATGGCTTTCTTGAGCTTGTAGAGATCACAGCCGAGGTTCCGCAGGATCTTGACGGCAATGCCTTCGCCTTCACGAATGATGCCGAGGAGCAGGTGCTCGGTCCCGATGTAGTCGTGGCCGAGGCGGATGGCTTCCTCTCGGCTGAAGGAGATCACGTCGCGAACCCGGTTTGAAAAATTTCCTTCCATGTTGAAAATGTCTGTGTCGTGGCGGACACGCCGGGCCATCCTCCCGTTGTGTCCCCGGCTTGAACGGGTGCAGGGCAAATACCAGACCAACGGCCCGGGCTAGGGCTCACTACGCGCAAGCCTTTCAAAAGATGCCGAACGGGGGCGGGGGACTCGGTCAAAAGCGGGCGTGCAAGGCACAGGTACCCGACACGCCGGCACCGGACCAGGACCCGGTGCCGGAAAGCCCGGCAGCCGCTACGACCGCCGGCGCGATTCCCCTCGGGTCAGGCGGCGAAGCTGGAGCCGCATCCGCAGGTGGAAACCGCATTCGGGTTGTCGAACGTGAACCCGCGGGCGTTGAGGCCGTCGTGGTAGTCGATCACGGTGCCCATCAGGTAGAGCCCGTGCCGTTTGTCCATGTAGATGACGATGCCGTCTTGCTCGAACTCGGCATCGTGCTCGCGCTTCTTGTCGAAGCCGAGGATGTAGCTCATGCCCGAACAACCACCGCCGCGCACCCCGACCCGCAGGCTGAAGCCCTCGGGAATCTCTTTGGTCTGCATGATCTTCTTGATCTCCTCGGCGGCGCGAGGGGTCAGGGTGACGGGGGCCGGCGGGGCCTGGGTTGCCGTTGCACTCATGCGTAGCTCGACGGATCGTGGTCGGTTCTGTAGGGCCTCTCTTGCAACGTTGGCTCTACGGGGCTGTTCCGGCCGGATGGAGGAATAATTGGTGGACCGGCGATGCCGGCCGCCGGTACGGTATCGCCCCGGTTCGCCCGGGGGAGGCCCGTTCCGGTCGGCCGGCGGCACCGGCAAGAAATTCCTTTTCGCCGGGCTGTCCGGAAAAAGCGTCGCCGGCTGTTCAGTCGAGCGGTCGGGCGAGCACGACGGGGGCTTTGTAGGCTTCGCGTGTGCCGGCGTCGGCGGCGATGGCTTCGAGGTGGACGACGTAGATGCCGACGCGCAGGGGGCGGGCGTGGTCGTCGAGGCCGTCCCAGAACAGGGTGCCGGAACGCCCGGCGAGCGCGGCCGCTTCGAGGGTCCGCACGAGCCGGCCGCCGGCGTCGAAGATGCGGGCGCGGACGAGCGCGGGGGCCTGGCGCAGGGTATACCGGATGGCCGTCACGTCTTCGTGGCCGTCGCGGTCCGGCGAGAAGGGTGAGGGTTCGACGACGAGGCCGGGAGCCGCCCGGGGTTCACCGGGGCGGAGGTAGACGCTGTTGCGGGCGCCCGGGGTGCCGCCGGCCGGGGCGACGCTGCTCGTCCAGTTGGAGGCCAGGCCGGCGGGGGCGTCCGGGTCGATGCGTTCGAGGGCCGTGCCGCGCCGTTCCCGGAGGCCCGGGTGGTGCCAGGCGGGGTCGTAGGCGACCTCGTCGACGATGGTGCCGTCCGGCCGGTGGAGGCGGACGAGGTCGCCCGCGTTGTCCAGGGCGAGGCTGCGCCGCAGGGGCAGGAGCACGAGGCCGGGGTCGCCGGCCGGCAGGGTGGGGAAGGGGCGTTCGAGGACGAGGCGGAGGCTGTCGTCCGGCGTACCGGGCGGCACGCCGTAGACGACGGCGAAGCCGCCCGGCGGCAGGGCCACCGGGGTGAAGGCGATGCGCAGGGTATCGGCCCGGCCCTGCTCGTCCGGCCGGCCCGTCAGCAGCAGGCCGTTGAGGGCCAGGGGTTCGCCCGTCCGGTTGAACAGTTCGAAGTACTCGGGCTGGTCCGGGCGCCCGTCGCCGGGGTCGGCCCGCGGCTCGTAGAGGATCTCGTTGACGACCAGCTCGCCGGGCTGCGGCGGACGGGCCGTCACGGGGGCGACGCTGTTCGGGCGGCCGGGCGTGCCGCCGGCCGGGGCGGTGGCACTGGCCCAGTTGGTTGCCGCCTGCGCCGGCGCGTCCGGGTCGATGCGTTCGAGGGCCACCCCCTGCGTGGTGGCGCGTGCCGCGTCGTGCCAGGCGGGGTCGTAGACGACCTCGTCGACGACGGTGCCGTCCGGCCGGTGGAGGCGGACGAGGTCCCCGTCGTTGCGCAGCCCGAGCGTGGCCGCCCGCACGGGCAGCAGCGTGACACCCAGGCGGCGGTAGTCCTCGGGGAAGGCCAGCACCAGCGACGACTGGGCATAGAGGGCGTCCTCGTCGAGGACTTTCGGCTCGGCGAAGACCACGGCAAAACCACCCGGCGCGATGGCCACCGGATCCGCTGCCAGCCGGGTCGTATCGGCGGCACCCGTCTCGTCGGGCACATTCGTTCGGAAGAGGCCGCGGAGGCTGATGAGGTGGCCGCTGCGGTTGAAGAGCTCGATGTATTCCGGCTGGTCGATGAACCCGTCGCGGGGGTCGGCCCGCGGCTCGTAGAGGATCTCGTTGACGACGACGTCGCCCGGGGCAGCCTGGCGGGCCAGCGGCACCGTGGCCTCGGCCAGCACGTTGCCGGTCAGGTCGGCCACGTCGCGCACGGTGAGCATGAGCGGGTTCGGCTGCGAGAGGCCCGGGAGCCCGGCGTCGAACGTGAGGCGGACCCGCGTGTCCCCTTCGGCCAGCACAAGGGCGGCAGGCCCCGTCCCGTCGAGCGCGAAGTCGCCGGGCGTGACGGTGGCGGGGTCCAGCGGCTCGGAGAAGAACACCTCGGCGTGCCGTTCGCCGACCTGGTCGGCGAAGAAGGGGTGCGGCGGGGTGGTGTCCGGCGCGAAGAGGGTGTTCACGGCGCCGGGAGTGCCCCCGCGCGGATCGGTGGAGGTGCCCCAGTTCAACGCCAGGTTCGAAGGACCGGCCGGGTCCCGCCGCTCCAGCGCGGCGCCTCCCGCCCCGCCCCAGCCGGGCCGGTAGGCCACCGAGTCGAGCACCGTCTCTTCGAAGAAGAGCACGACGGCGTCGCCCGCGTTGTTGAGCGCGGGGAAGTTCTCGACCGGGAGGAAGGGGACGCCGGGGAAGGCGGCTGCGAAGGCGGTGCTGTCCTGCGCGAGCACGGCGAAGCCGCCGGGGGGCAGCGCCGTTGTTTCGGTGGTGAGGGGGACGGGGCTGTTTCGGTCGTCGGCGAGGCGGAAGGCGCGCAGGTCGAGCGTGTGGCCGGTGCGGTTGAGGAGTTCGACGTACTCGCTGCCGCCGGGGGGCGGGGCGTAGAGGATCTCGTTGACGACCACCTCCCCCCGGGCAGGCGTCACCGGCGCGAGCACCGTGAACGCCCGTACGTCTTCGGCCAGGATGTTTCCGAAGAAATCAGCCACGTCGCGGACGACGAGCCGGTAGGTGCCCGGCGGGAGCGGCATGGCCAGGACGAGCGTGGCGGTGGCTTCGTCGACGGAGACCGTCTCCGGCGTCACCGTCCCGCCGTTCTCGATGGTGAAGTCGCCGGGCGTGACGGTGGCGGGGTCCAGCGGCTCGGAGAACGTCACCGTGAGGGTGTCGCCCGTCCGGGCCGGAAGGGCGGAGAGCAGGGCGGGCGGGGTGGTGTCCGGCGCGAAGAGGGTGTTCACGGCGCCGGGAGTGCCCCCGCGCGGATCGGTGGAGGTGCCCCAGTTCAACGCCAGGTTCGAAGGACCGGCCGGGTCCCGCCGCTCCAGCGCGGCGCCTCCCGCCCCGCCCCAGCCGGGCCGGTAGGCCACCGAGTCGAGCACCGTCTCTTCGAAGAAGAGCACGACGGCGTCGCCCGCGTTGTTGAGCGCGGGGAAGTTCTCGACCGGGAGGAAGGGGACGCCGGGGAAGGCGGCTGCGAAGGCGGTGCTGTCCTGCGCGAGCACGGCGAAGCCGCCGGGGGGCAGCGCCGTTGTTTCGGTGGTGAGGGGGACGGGGCTGTTTCGGTCGTCGGCGAGGCGGAAGGCGCGCAGGTCGAGCGTGTGGCCGGTGCGGTTGAGGAGTTCGACGTACTCGCTGCCGCCGGGGGGCGGGGCGTAGAGGATCTCGTTGACGACGACGTCGCCCGGCGCCGGGACGAAAGGCTCCCCGGAGAAGGTGAACGCGGCGGCGGCCTCCTCGAGCACGTTGCCGAACGGGTCGGCGAGGTCGTGCACGGTGAGCGTATAGGTGATGCCGGGCGCCAGCGGCGGAAAAACCTCCAGCATGACCACCTCCGCATAGGGAAACTCCGGGATCATCGGGTTCAGGATACCGGTGACGGTGACGTTCTCCGAGAGGGTGAAGGCTCCGGGATCCAGGCCGACCGGCTCGTCGAAGGTGACGTGCACCTCCGTGGCCGAGATGGCTTCGGCGCCGAGGAGCACGGGCGGCGTCTCATCCGCCACCACGGTCACCGTGACGGTGGTGTCCCGCAGGACGTTGCCGGCCAGGTCGGCGATGTCACGGAGCCGCACGTCGTAGTCGCCCGAAGGGAGGAAGGTGGCGAGTTGTATGGAAATCCCGTCCGTCTCGTTGACGCCCGAGACAGGGGACATCGACACGATCCGGTCGATGCCCGGGACGGAGACGTCGTCCCCGTCGATGCTGCTGAAGTCGATCAACTCGGAGAAGCGGGCGAAGAAGCCTGGCAACGTGACCTCGTACGTCACGCCGGTGACGACGGGCGGCGTCGTGTCCTCGAGGCCGGGCGTGACCACCAGGTCGTCGAAGAAGTATCCCCGGTTGCGGGTGGCGGAATGCTTGACCCACAGCCCGAAGTGGCTGCCGGTGGTGACGGGCGTTCCCGTCTCGGCGACGGCCAGCACGGGGGCGCCGTCGAGCGTCACGGTCCAGTCTCCCGCTTCGGTGCGGGTGACGGTGACGCCGAGCGTGCGGGCCTCGTCCGTGACGACGTCGGGGGCGGACTGGCCGAGCAGGGTACGGCCCCCGGCAACGTCCGGGTCGCTGCGGTAGAGACGGACGTCACGGCTGTTGGTGCCGAGCTGGAGGTGGTAGCCGCGCACCGCTCCCGTCAGGTCCGGCCCGTCGGCCAGGAGGAAGATGCGTACGAGGTTGAAGTTGCTCAGCGCCCCGCCTTCGTAGCGGAAGGTGAGCGCCCACCGGCCGTAGGCCTGTGTGGAGGCCGTTGCCAGGTAGAGCGTGTCGGCCGCGGTGGGGCCGTCGGAGCGCAGCGCGAAGTCGTCCCCGAACGGCACCACCGCCCAGTGTGCCGTGGTGCCTGTCCACGCCGGGTCCTGCGTGAAGTCGCCGTCGGCGAAGGTCTCGACGAACTGGGCGGCGGCCGGGCCGGCTCCGCCGAAGGCGGCGGCCAGCAGCAGCCGGGCAAGCAGATGCCTCGTCCGCGTGGTATGCATGGGCCATGTCGTGCAGGGGGCCTCCCTGCACGAGCGTTTCAGGGCGGGTCCGTACTTAAAGGGTACGAGAGAAAACGCCAGAGTCTACCGGGACACGGTCGTCAGCCGAGGGGGCGGTTGCGGAGGTGGTTGACGAGCACGTGCGCCATGAGCCGGGCGGTGGGGGCCAGGGCCCGTTCGTCCACGTCGAAGCAGGCGTCATGGAGCGGGTGGCTGGTCGCCGGGCCGGAGGACGTGCCGACCCGGATCAACGCGCCGGGCACTGCTTCCAGGTAATAGGCGAAGTCTTCGGCCCCCAGGCTGGGACGGGGGATCTCGAAGATGGCCGAGGGGCCATCCGCTTCCAGGATAGTGCGGCGCACGTTGTCGATGAGGCGCGGGTCGTTGACGACCGCCGGTGCCCCGTCGTCGATGTCGACCTCGATGCGGGCGCGGTGCAGGGCGCCGATCTCGGAGGCTGCACGGGACAGGTAGGCTTTCAGGAGGTCCCGGTCTTCGCGCACGGTGCACCGGAGCGTCCCGCCGAAGGCGACCCGGTCGGGGATGACGTTGTCGGCCTCGCCGCCGTGGATGCGCGTGATGGCCAGCACGGCGTCGTTGCGTGCGTCGGTGACGCGGCCGACGAGCTGGTAGAACGTGTTCATGATCTGTGTGGCCACCCAGATCGTGTCGACCGACTGGTGGGGGCGGGCCGAGTGGCCGGTCGAAGGGCCCTGAACCAGGACGCGGAACCGATCCGCCGAGGCGGTGGCCGGGCCGGTGATGAGGCCGTAGACGCCCACCGGCAGTGTGGGGTCGACGTGGATGGCGTAGACGGCTTCCAGCCCGTCGAGCACGCCCTCGCGCATCATGAGCGGAGCGCCGCTGGGGATGCCCTCCTCGTTCGGCTGGAAGAAGACACGGACCGTGCCGTGCAGGCGGTCGCGCAGGCGGGCCAGCAGCAGGGCCACCCCGAGGCCGACGGTCGTATGCACGTCGTGGCCGCAGAGGTGGGCCACCCCCGGCCGCTGCGAGGCGTAGGGCACCTGCTTGCCGTCCTGGATGGGCAACGCGTCCATGTCCGCCCGGAACCCGACGGCGGGACCGGGATGGGCCCCTTTGATGTCCACGTACAGGCCGGTGACGGCCACGGGACCCTCCGGCACCAGCCCGTGCATCTCCAGCACCTCGCGGATGAACCGGGCGGTTTCGAACTCCTGCAGCCCGAGCTCCGGATTCATGTGCAGGTGATGGCGAATGGCCGTCAACAGCGTGGGCAGGTCCTGCCGGATCTCCGGCGGGGTATCCTCCCGGAGGACCCGGGTGATCGCCGCGGGCAGGATCGGTTCTTCGGACATCGGTCTGGCGTTACGTTTTCTTCTGAGGATGGCAAGGTCAGGGGGGGCGGTTTACCCTTCGCCTGCATGGTGCACCGTCACCCCGGCGGATCCCGGCCCGGTCGGAGTACGTCGGGCAGGGGGCGCGATCGCCGTCGTTACGGACGTGCCGGCCGGTCATTCGTTCCGTGCGGTTCGTTCATCCCGGGCAGATCGGTTCTCCTTCGCCGCGCCGGCTTCCGCTGTTGAATCCGTGCCCCGATCCCTTTTACGCCGGCGCGGCGTCAGACCATGCCGCTGCGCTTGCGCAGGAACCATTCCGCCGTCAGCAGGAGGATCGCGAGGATCAGGAACGGATAGCGTTGCCAGAGGCGTGTTTCCGACGTTTCCTCAATCACGACGGGGGTGAACAGGCCCGAGGACGAGAGCCGCTCCGGGAGGGTGCCCAGGTCGCCGGGGAAGAAGAAGTTGCCGCCGGAGCGCTCGGCGATCTGGCGCAGCAGGGCCGTGTTGGCCTGCGTTTCCCTGTATTCGAGTGTCAGGGCGCCGACGCTGAAGGTGCCCCGGTCGGTACCCAGTTCGGTGCCCTCGCGCAGGGCGCGGGCGGTGTAGCGATAGGTTCCCTCGGGCAGGGAGCCGAGGTCGAGCACGTAGCGGCCGTGGCCGGCGGCCTCCATGCGGTAGGGGAGGCGGGTGCTGTCCGGCGTGACGACCTCCACCTCCACGGCGGCGTCATCCACGGGGTTGAGGCTTTCGTCGTAGACCTGCCCGTTGAGCAGGACGGCCTCGCCGCCGCCGAAGAGGTCTTCGGCGGGGCGGACGCGCACGCGCCGGTCGTCTTCGCGTGTGGCGACCCACTGGACCAGGTTTTCGAACACCGCAGGCCAGAACGGGGCTACCGCCTCCAGGTCTTCCGGCACGTTCTTCCAGCGCCAGGTACCGGCGCCGAGCAGGGCGGCCGAGCGGCTTCCCCCGCGCTGCCGGACGACGAGCAGCGGGTCGTTCAGGGCGACGCCGCGCACCTCGATGCGGGCCAGCACGCGGGCGTCCGGGCTGGCCTGCCAGCGGCTCTCGCTGCAGAAGAGCGGCGGCAGGCGGCGCAGGAGCGAGGCCGGCACCTCCGGCACGTCGAGGATGGGGTGGCGTTCGCCCTCCGGGGTGAGCAGCGGCACGGCCTCGATGGTGCCGGTCCGCACGGCCTGCGGCACCGCCGGCAGGACGTCGCCCAGGTGCCGTTGCAACGCGCGCAGGTCCGTCCGGGGATGATACAGGAAGAGGAACGGGGTGCCTGCTTCGGCCGCGGCCGCCACCCGGTCGAGGAGGGCCGTGTCGGCCCCGGGTCCCGGATAGCCCGCCAGCAGGATCAGGTCGAAGTCGCTGAAAGAGGCAGGCGGCGTGCCCTCGTAGAAGGCGCCGGCGGCCTTCTGGACGAATGAGACCACCTCCGTGTTCTCGTCCCCGTCGAGGAGCTGGCGCAGCGCGGCCAGGTCCGGGTTCGGCGGGCCGGCCAGCAACAGGAGGCGCCGCCGGCTTTTCAACACCTGCACCGTCACCGTCTCGGCATTGTTGCGGTAGGTCAGCTCGCCCGGCAACCGGGTCACGACCACCTGGAGCCGGTGCAGCCCCTCGGCCTCCGGCGTGTACGTCAGGTCCACCGGCACCTCCGCCGTCCCTTCGGGCAGGGTGACCGGGACGGACTGGAGCACCGCGCCGTCTTTCATCAGCGAAACCGTCACCCGCTCTCCGGGATAATCCCGCACCCGCACGCCGACCTGCACCGGCAGCACGGTGCCGACGTAGGCCAGCTCGTTCGTCGTGATGCGCCGGATCTGCACGTCCCGGCGGGCCGTCGTATCGCCTGCGACGACGGTGTGGACGGGGACGGGGAAGCGCTCGGCCACGTAGAGCGGGTTGCGCCCGGTGTTGTAGAGCCCGTCCGAGACGAGCAGGACGCCCCGGAGGTTCTCGCCCTTGAGGGCCTCGCGCACGTAGTCGAGCGCATACGCGATGTTCGTCCGGGCCCCTTCGAAACGGAGCGAGTCGAAGCGGGCCGGGGTTTCCGGCAGCGGGCGCACGTCGTCGCTGAAGGCGAAGGAGCGGACGGTGCCGTCGAGGGCGTCTTCCGGCAGGCGGCGCAGCGCTTCCCGCACCGTGGTCGCCAGGTTCACAGGGTCGCCGGCTTCATCCTCCTGCACCAGCCCCAGGCTCTGGCTGTCGTCGACGAGTACGGCCAGCACGGGCGGCCGCTCTCGTGCCTCGAAACGCCGCAGGATGGGCTCGAACAGCAGGAAAAGAACCACGAAAAGCGCCAGAAAGCGCAACCCCCCCAGCAGGACGCGCCGCCCCGCCGGCAACGCCGGCACCGTCTGCCGGTACGCCCAGTACGTCAACCCGGCGGCCCCGAACAGGCATAACACCAGCAACCACGGACTGAAACCGAATGAGAGGGACATGGACTTTCGCTGTTTGAGGCTACCGGACGAGGGGTTCTATGATGGAGCTGCGTTCGGGTTGCGGGTTGAAAACCGGCAGGTCGAACGTGGCAGGGTTTTCGGACCCGGTGCCCTCCGGACCTTCGTGGCGACCGGATCGGGCGCGTCCCTGTGCCCGCCGGGCTCCGTCTTCGCCCCGGGCTCATCCGGGGGCCGGGATCGGAGGGCAGGCGTATCCCCGGTCCCGTTCAACGCACGACGACCAGTTTGCCGTGCCGGGTAAGGGTAGCCGTTTCCAGGGTAAAGAGGTAGAGGCCCGGTGCGAGGCCGGTGGGGTCGAACGGGATACGGTTCAGGCCGGGCGAGAGGGCGCCTTCGAAGGGTACGGCGACGCGGCGCCCCAGCAGGTCATAGACATGCAGGCGGGCGTCCGGGAGCGTCACCGGCGAGCGGACTTCGAAGACGGCCGGCCCGGTGAGGGGGCTGGGGTAGGTGTCCACCCGCAGGACGGCCGGCGGCGTGCGCCCGTTTTCCACGGGCGTCGCCAGGGCTTCGGCCAGGGCGACGGCGGCGTCGGCGTCGACGAGGCCCCAGCCCAGGGTGTTGTCCGGGTTGCCGGCCCGGCTGGCGGTGCTGCGCAGGATGTCCCGGACGGTTGCCGGGTCCAGGTCCGGGTTGACCTGCAGGAGCAGCGCCACGATCCCCGCCACCATCGGAGCGGAGAAGGAGGTGCCTTGGGAGAGCCCGTACCCGGTGTCGGAGGCGGCCAGGTGCACCCTCATACCCAGGGCGGCCACGTCCGGCTTGATGCGCCCGTCGGCGGTGGGGCCGACGGAGCTGAAGAAGGCCCGGACCCCGTTTGCGTCGACGGCCCCGACGGCGATGACCGAGTCGCCGTCGGCCGGCGAGGTGATGATCCGCCAGGTGGTGTGCCCGCTGTTGCCGGCGCTGGCGACCACCACGATGCCGAGCTGTGCGGCCCGGTCGGCGGCCTGCGTCGTGACCGGCGTGTCCCCGTCCATGTCGGCGGGGGTGTAGCTGTGCTGCCCTTCGTCGAACTCGGAGTAGCCGAGCGAGACGTTGACCACGTCGACGCCCATCGTCTCCATCCATTCGAGCCCGGCCACGAAGTTGTCCTCCTCCTGGTTCGTCTCGGGGGGGGTGTACTCGGTGCGGGCGTGGAGGATCTCCGCCCCGTAGGCAGGCCCGATCAGGTTACCCTCGTCGAAGCCGGCGGCGACCGAGAGGACGGCGCGTCCGTGGCGGCTGCCGTCGTCCGGCAGCCCGGTGAAGTCCCGGCTTTCGAGGAAGCGGCCTTCGGCGAGCATCCGGGTGAAGGCCGGGTGGGCGGAGAGGTCTCCCAGGCCCGTGTCGATGATGCCCAGCCGCACCCCGGCGCCGTTGAGACCGCGCTCGAGCGGTGGCAGGGCGTTGACCAGGGCGAGTTGCGTCTCGGAGGCGCCGTAGTCCAGCCGTGCCGGGCGGGGGCGGGCCGGTCGCCACGGTGCTTCGACGAGCGGGGGCGGGGGGGGCGTCCGGGCCGGCAGGAGGCGGCCCACCGGGCGCACGGCCTTCACGAAGGGCAGGGCGCGCACCGCAGCCGCCTCGCCGGCCGCCAGGTAGGCGCTCACGGCATTGAGCCAGCGGCTCTGCACGCGGGGCACCACGCCCCGTTCGCGGAGGGCCGACAGGTAGGCCGCCGACACGGGCCGGTCCGCTTCGGGATCGAGGCGGTGGCCCCGCCGGGCACGCCGCGCGACGGCATCCGGGTGCACCCACACCCGGGTCGTCTCCGCCTCCGGACCCCGGTCGGCCAGGAAGATCCAGTACTTGACCGAGTCGGCGGCTACGTCCGGGACCTGCCGGGCGTGGGCCGGCGAGATCCCCAGGACGACCAGCAGCAGGCACAGCAGGCGTGGCTTCATGGCGGAGACGGTTCGTTTTGCGGGTCAGAGGTACGGCAGGGCCAGATAGACCATGTAGCCGGTGAAGCCCAGCACCAGCACGGTCCCTTCGAGCCGGGAGATCCGGTAGCCCGTCCAGGCCAGCGGAAGCAGCAGCAGGCCGAACGCCATCATCACGGGAAAATGGATGGTGATCGCGTCCGCCTCCACGTGCAGCGGCCGGATGAGCGCGATGAGGCCGACCACGAAGAGAATGTTGAGCAGGTTGCTTCCCAGAATGTTTCCGACCGTCATTTCGGGTTCCCGGCGAAAGGCGCACAGGACCGAGGCGGCCAGTTCGGGCAGGCTGGTGCCGACGGCCACGACGGTCAGCCCGATGACCACGTGGCTGATCTGAAGCGCTTCGGCGATGTTGACCGCCGCCGAAACCATCAGCCGGGCGCCCAGGGCCAGCCCGGCCACGCCGCCAAGGAGGTACAGGCTTTTCTTCCACATCGGGAGGAGTTCGACAGGGGTGTTGCCGTCCGTGGCGGCCAGCAACTCCCGGGCGACTTCCGCCTTGCTCGTCTCCGTCCGGGCGTCCAGAACCAGATAGGCCAGGAAGCCGGCCAACCCCGCCACGAGCAGCACGCCGTCCAGGCGGCTGATGGTGCCGTCCCAGGCCATGGCGTAGAAGGCCGCCATGACGAGCATCATCAGCGGGTATTCCTTGCGCAGCGCCGGGGGTTGCACGGCCAGCGGGTAGACCATGGCGCTCATGCCCAGGATCAGGGCGATGTTGGCAATGTTCGAGCCGACGATGTTGCCCAGGGCAAGGCTGTCTTCATCCCACAGTGCGGCGAAAAAGTTGACCAGGAACTCGGGCATGGAGGTACCCAGGGCCACGACCGTCAGGCCCACGACCATCCGCCGGATGCCGAAGCGCAGGGCCAGGCTCATGGCGCCTTTGATGAGCCATTCCGCACCGTAATAGAGGGCTCCCAGACCGGCGAGGAAGAGGAGGATCTGGAGGAGCATGAGGATTCCGGGAACGGGTGATCAGAGAGCAGGCTTGCGCAGGGCGCCCCCGGAGAAGAAACCGGGCAACAGCGCCTCGGGCCGGGACGAAGCCGGAGGGGCGGCGCCGCGGTCCATCCAAAGCACGAGGGCGGGGGCCTGTTCCGTTAAGAGTTGACGACAGGCGCCGCAGGGGGTGCCGTCCGGGTCGCGGAGGCAGGAGAGGTAGAGGGTGTGCAGCTTCGTCAGGCCATACGTGACGGCCGTGCCGAGGGCGTTGCGTTCGGCGCAGAGGATCCGCGCCCAGTCTTCGTGCTCGACGTTGACGCCCGGTACGAGCCCCTCGGCGGTTTCGAGCACGCAGCCGACGGGGAAGTTGGAGGCCGGGACGTGGGCGCGACGGGCCACCTCGCGGGCCAGGCGGAGGCCTGCGCCGGGATCATCGGGCCGCTCGACGTCGAGGAAGGGGGAGAGCAGGCCGGCGGGGGCGGGAAGCGGGCCGGTGCCCGGCCGGACGAAGGCGTCCGGCCCGGCGGGGGTGAACGTCCCGGCGGGGGTCGCCGTCATGAAGGCCGCCTCGCCGGCGTCGGAGGCGTGGCTGAGGACGGCCGCCACCACGTCGTGCCGTCGGGCGGCCACGGCCGTCGTGAAGGCGTTCAGCAGGGCGGGGATCGTCAAGGAGAATGATGCGCTCTCGACGCGCACCCCCGGCACGAGCCGGCCGTCCTCGAGCAGGAGTACTGCGCCCGCCGGGCGGTTCGAGTAGGGTACGTGCGACCGGGCGGCCGCCTGCCGGGCCTGCCGGCGAAGCACCTCCAGCACCGAAGACGGAATGTTCTTCATAATATTATTTCAACCCTCATCCGCCCCGGAGGGCGGATGCGATGCGCCGCCGGCACAGGGCGGGGCCTCCCACAAAACCCCGCATGGCGCTCCGGGCAAGGCCCGTGCTACGGCCGGGAGAATATCACCGTGTCACCTGTTCCGACGGCTCGCTAGCACTACTTGCGTCGAGGTCCGAGGTTTCTCGTGCCACACCTGGATCGCCGATTGGCCGCACCTCGTTGGCTACACAATCGACGATGCTGAGAGGCAAGCGCTGTCAGAGGGGGGATGCGATCCGTGGTGACGTCGCAACGGTATCGCCGCATTTCAATCCTCATCCGCCCCGGAGGGCGGATGCGATGCGCCGCCGGCACAGGGCGGGGCCTCCCACAAAACCCCGCATAGCGCTCCGGGCAAGGCCGCCCGTGCTACGGCCGGGAGAATATCACCGTGTCACCTGTGCTTTTGGCGGCGCTTCCGTTGTACCTGCTGGCGACGGCGCGGTTTCTGTGCCTATGTGCATCCGCCCCGAAGGGCGGATGCGACGTGCGCTCGTCCGGCAGCCTGATCTCCTGCTGCACGTCATTTCAATCCTCATCCGCCCCGGAGGGCGGATGCGACTGCTCATGGCGTGTTCTCCATGCCGGGTTGGTCGAATTTCAATCCTCATCCGCCCCGGAGGGCGGATGCGACGTGGCTGGCCTGTATCTCGGGGCCATCAGCAGCCTATTTCAATCCTCATCCGCCCCGGAGGGCGGATGCGACTGCTCATGGCGTGTTCTCCATGCCGGGTTGGTCGAATTTCAATCCTCATCCGCCCCGGAGGGCGGATGCGACCAGACGCGGCGCAGCTACGACGACGCCGCCATACGCATTTCAATCCTCATCCGCCCCGGAGGGCGGATGCGACTCGACCCGCGCGTGCGCCCGTCGGCCGCGCAGCGTGAAGACGTTCTCGCTCCAGACCTGCTCGACGTGGATGAGGGCGCACTGGCGCGGGCAGTACACGTAGTGCTGGAGCGCCGAGATGGGCACCAGCTCGGTCTCGTCCCAGACCGGCGCCTCGTCCCAGACCGGCCCCGGATCCGAACCGGATCGGGCATCGTTCAGGTGGTTGCCATCCGTCATCAAAAAAAAAACGGGCATGGTTTCTATCAGGAAGCGCGTGCGGGTACAGCCCGGCGGGGTCGTGTCTGTGCAGGATGCTTCGCTGCCGGAAGGTGCCGAAGCGGAGGTCATCGTCCGGCTCGGAGATACCGCGGAAGCAGAGCCTCCCCCGCTGCCGCTGGCCGGTATCGTTGGGAGCGGGCCGAGGTTGTTCGCAAGCCCTGAACAGATCGATCAGCACCTCCGAACCCTCCGCGACGAATGGGATTGATCGACGATCTGATCGGTCGCCGTGTGTACCTCGATGCCAACGTGTTCATCTATGCCGTAGAAGGACACGAGCCGTTCCAGGGGTTGCTTGGTAGGCTGTTCGGTGAGGTCGCGCACCAGGCCCTTCTGGCCTTCACCAGTGAACTGACACTGGCTGAAGTGTTGGTATGGCCTTTTCGTGAAGCCAGGGTGGATCTTGCAAGGCACTACCGTTCGGTTGTTCAGACACACGAAGGCCTGACGGTTGTGCCGATCACGCGCTCGGTTCTCGTCGAAGCAGCCCGGCTTCGCGCCGCGACCATGCTCAAACTGCCCGATGCCATTCACGTGGCGACAGCCTTGCAGGCGGACTGCGAGGTGTTTCTCACCAACGACGCACGCCTACAGGGCCCCCCGGGCCTCGAGGTTATGCGGCTCGCTGACGCGCTGCCGTAGGCCTCACCCCACGAGTCGCGTCAGCGTCACGCCGGCCGGCAGGTTGTCCTCGTCGACGAGTACCTCGTAATCGCTGAAGGCACGCGGGACGTCCACGCCATCCCGCTTCCGGGGGCGGATGCGGTCGAGGAGCGTGTGCGCCGGGGCGTTGCCGAGCCGGTTTTCGTGGGAGAAGACGTACAGGCCCCGGAGCGCCGTCAGGCCCCGCGAGGCGGAGCGGTCCAGGTCCCAGCACATCGTCAGCGCCTGCCAGAAGAGCGCCAGGTCGTCCGCATCGAAGCCGGTCTGCGCGGCCAGCATCGGGTTGTAGAAGCCGAAGCCCAGGTACAGGCCGTAGGGCACGATGGCCTTGCGGCCCATCTCGGTCTGCTTGCCGCGGGCTGTGGCGCCGTCGTCCGTCTCCACGAGCTGCACCGCGTCTTCCGGGCGCGTCACGGCCACGCGCGTGATCGAGAGATCCATCGGGACGATGGGGTCCACGGAGCGGGCGAACGTCAGTTGGAGCGGCCCCCGCACCTGCCCGCAGTTGACGCCGGTGGTCATCACCGCGCCGAACGTGCGCACGTCGTAGAAATTGGCGCACATCCACGTGCGCGCCTTGTCGATGGTGGCGAGGTCCTGCTTGGCCCCGGTCGATTCCAGGTCGAGCGCCTGGTAGGCCCTTTCGTGCTGGTTGTTGAGCACGCCCAGGCGTTCGACGTAAATCTTGTATCGTTCCTCCGTGCCGCGCGAGGCGTCCACGAAGTCGCGGATCTTGCGCTTGATGCAGACATCGGTGACGAGGCCCTGCATGGTTTCGGGGTCCACGCGGGGCAGGTTGCCGGCGTCCGGGTCGCCGTTGGGGTTGCCGTCGGTCACGTCAAAGAGGAAAGCGAAGTCGTGGCGGCGCTGAGGGTCGAGGTGTGCGTTCATGGTGCTCAGGGTGTTTGCTGGGTGAAAAAAGGGAAAGAATGGGGGCATGGTTGGCGTGCCGACCGGGCGGGCCGTGCCGGCGCAGGTCAGTCGCCGGCTGCCTCCGCGGTCGCCTCGGCCGGTTCATCGCCGTCCGTCTTGCGGGGGCGGTGCTTCTGCTGGTAGAAGCCGATGGCGAAGAGGCCCTGTTCTTCGAGGGAGAGCGTGCGCGGGAAGCCATCGAGGTGGCTCATGATCTCGCCGAGCATCTGCTCGAAGTGGTGGTGCAGGCCGGGCTTTTCCTTGCGGAGCTTGCCCAGGTGGGCCTGAGCCTTGCGCAGGAGCACGCCGAAGACGCTGGCGGGCGTGGCGGAGGCCGAGCCGTAGAAGCGGTCCACGAGGGTGGCTTTGGGGCTGATGGCGTTGCGCTGGATGTCGTCCAGCACGGCGAGCAGGCGACCGCACTGGTAAGCGGCGCTCGGTTGGTCCGGGGTGAGGGCTTCGTGTACCATGCGTTCCTCCGATAGGTCAGGTTGGGATAGCAGGACGAGTTTGATGAGGGCGGCGCGGGGGCGTGTCATGGCGTGCTCGCCGTCGGTGCGGGCCCGCTGGACGGCCCGGTGCAGGAGCGAGAGTGGGAGCGGCCGGCCGGTGAGGGCGTGCTCCAGGAGCAGCGGCACGACCTGCGGAGGCAGCTTATCCCAATCAGGTCGTCCCTTTTTGATTGGGACCAGGGATGCGGCCAAGTTTTCTAGCTTGAGCGGCGGCGAGAGCCCGCGGTGGTTGAGGATGCGCTGGTGCTCGAAGTAGCGGGCCAGGTGGTGCTGTACCTCGTCCACGGTCATCGTCAGCCAGCTACGCACCACCATGCGCTTGTTCGATGTGACGGCCAGCGCGTAGAAGTCGTTCGCGCGGACGGTCCCCGGCAGTGTGCCGGACTGCGGGGCGCGCAGTAGCCCCCGGACCTGCTCCTCGTCCGGGTCGGTGAAGAGCTTCATCACGTCGAAGTCGGTTGCCTCACGGGTCCAGAAGATCCAGTGCAGCCCGCCGAGGGACAGGTGATGTTTCGGGCTCTTGAGCAGGTAGGCGAGCGCCTCGCCGTACATCCGCGCGCACCGCTGGCACATCGGCGCGATCTCCGACCGGCTCAGGCCGTACGACTCGAAGGCATCCTTGTTGGCCGAGACGAGCGGGGCGGCGTCCGGCCCCACGCGTACATCCACCGGATGCACCTGGACAATCGGTTTCTCCTCGCCGCACAGCATGCACCGGGCGGTGAGGGTGCTGTCCTCGGCGGCGCGTTCGTCCTCGTGGTTCTGCCACCAGGCCTGCACCTCCGGCAGGTCTGTCAGGAACGTCTCCCCGACGCGGGGCGCGATGAGGTCGCCGGGTTTCATCTCCGCCGTCGCCGGGTGCGCCCGTGCCGCCTCGATCTCCTCGTCGAGGAAGCGGAGGAAGGCGTCCGTCGCCGGGTGGTGTACGGACAGCGCGCACGCCTCGGCGAGCCGGCGGTACGCCGTGTGGCGCTCGTCCGCCTGCGCCCGTGCCTTCTCCGTGTCGGCATCGGGCCGCCCGAGGACGTACGACGGCTTGTCCACGAAGAGCAGCGCCCGTGTCCCGGAGGTACGCTTCAGGGTGGGCGCGACGATCTCCACGTAATCCTCCTTGCCCGTCTCGGCCCGTTCGATGTTCAGAAAACGGCCGTCCTCGTCGAGGGCAAGGATCCACGGGACACGCTGTTTTTTGTGGTAGGCCGGAACCAGTTCACCGGCCAGGCGCGCGTGCAGGTCGCGAAGTCGTTCGAGGATCATGAGGGCCTCCGTTCAACGTGGATCGTACAGTTCCTGCGGGACGTGGAGCACGCCGCGTTCGAGGCGGGCGCGGAAAAACAAGGGGTGGCCGCGTCCGTCGTCGCCGTAGCGAAGGTCGAAGAGCATGCGCCCGAGGTCCTCGGTGCGGTCGATGGGCTGCTCCGTGCCGTCGGGCTCTGCGAAGCCGGCGCTGAACTCGCGGCAGCCCAGGTAGGGGTGGTGGAAGCATTGCCCGCGGGCGACGCGGCGGCGGAACTGGTCGCGGTACTTGGCCGGGTGCGCGTCGCCCGTGCGGGTGCGCAGGTGCACGTCGGCCTCGATGAGGTAAGCCACATCGCGGAGGGCGAGCGTGTGCCGCTGGGTGCGGTCGAGGTCGGTGAAGTAGCCGCCGCCGCTCTCGGCCCAGCCTTTCGCCGCGCGCTCGGAGGCCTTCGTGTTGACCTCGTTGCGGAGCAGGGAGATGCGGCGGATGGGCCGGAGGACGTGGATGCACTGCACGCGCCATTCAAACTCGGGCTTCCAGAAGATGGCCTCCAGGATGCCGCGCGCGGCCGAGGGGGTCATCACGTCGTACGTCACGCGCTCGACCTTCATCTCTGGGCGGGTGAAGCAGGCGTATTCGCCCCAGACCTTCACGCGGACCGGTGTGTAATCGGGCATGGGTCGTTCGGGTTGGCTGGGTGGGTTAGATCACGGGGTCGTCGAGGAGCGGAAATTCCATCTGCAGGCCGCGCAGGTCGTCGTAGACGCCGTGCCAGACCCACACGCCGGGCACCCATTCCTCGCACAGGCGCTGCGCGACGGCCTGTTCGTGGAGGCGGGCGCGCAGGCTCACGAGGAACGGTTGCAATGCCCGGTAGTCTGGCCGGAAGGCCTGCCCCTGCCGCCGGATGCGGTCGAGCACGGCCTGCCGCACGCCGGGCCGCCCGGGCGGGTCGTAGGGCACCACGACGGGCACCGTGTCGTCCGGGATGAGCCGGTAGGCCCGGGCAACCTGCTCGAAGTTGAAGGCGGCCCACTTGTCCAGGATGTTTTCCTCGTCGAGCGCCTCGCGCAGATTCCCGTAGAGCAGGCGGAAATACCTCAGGGGGAGCTCCGGGTCGTCGAGGTCCGGCGGTGGGTCGGTGGCGAGGAGGGTTCGGGTGACGGAGGTGCCGGACTTGTAGGCGCCGAGGGGGAGCCCACCCTGCTCGGGGTCGAAGATCACCACGCGCCCGGCATCGAGCCGGCCCTCGCGGTTGCAGCGTCCGGCGGCCTGGATGATGCGGTCGAGCGGGCCGAGGGCGCGGAGGACGAGGGGGAAGTCGAGGTCCACGCCCGCCTCGACCACCTGCGTGGAGATGAGGTGCACAGGCTCGCGCCGGGCCAGGCGCTGCCGCACGTCCGCGAGCACCACGCGCCGGTGCGCCCCGCAGAGCAGGGTCGAGAGGTGGAGCACGTCCCGCCCGTCCGCTTCGTCCAGCAGCGCCATCGCATCCCGGATGGTGTTCAGCACCACCATCGCCTGCGCTTCCTCGAAGAGCGTTGCCGCCACCCGGGGCCACGGCCACGGCGTCTGCACGTCGATCTCGTACCGGACGCGCCGCAGCCGGTCGAACACCGAGGCCGGGTCGGGCAGGATCTCGCGGACGTTCGGGAGGCCCGGGAAGCCGGGGCGCTCCGCCAGGGCGGGCTGCGTGGCGGTGCTCAGGACGAGGGTCACGCCGTAGGCCTCCACCAGGTGCGCCAGCGCGTCGAGCGTGGGCCGCAGCAGGCGCGGGGGGAGGGTCTGCACCTCGTCGAGGATGAGGACGCTTCCGGCGAGGTTGTGCAGCTTGCGGACGCGGGAGTTCCGGTTGGCGAACAGGCTTTCGAGGAGCTGGACGGTCGTCGTCACGATGATGGGGGCGTCCCAGTTCTCGGCGGCCAGGCGCGCCCGGCGTTCCGACGCCGACTCGGTGCCCGGCGCTTCGCGGCTGTAGGCGGCGCTGTGGTGTTCGAGCACGGCCTCGTCGCCGAACAGCGCGCGGTACACGTCGGCGTTCTGCTCGATGATGCTCGTGTACGGCAGGGCGACGATCACGCGGCGCTTGCCGTGGCGGAGGGCGTGCCGCAGGGCGAAGGCCATGGCCGAGCGCGTCTTGCCGGCCCCCGTGGGCGCCGTCAGGGAAAAGATGCCGGGGGCATCGTGGGCCCGAGCCAGGCACGCGGCATAGACCTCCCGCCGGACTTCGTTGACCGGCCCCGTTTTGCCTTCCATCAGGGCCCGCTGCTGCGTTTCGAACCGGGACCAGAGCACGGGCAGGTCCACACGGGCCGTCCGGACGGTGGCCTTCTCCGGCTGGAAATGCTGTTCCGTGTCGAGGCAGTCGGCATCGACCAGGGCGCTGTGGAGCATGCGGGTCCAGAAGGCCAGCCTTCGCCGGTGGGAGGAGGGGTCGGGTGCCCCGACGAATGCGGGCAGGTCGTCCGGGCCGGGCGTGGGCACCCGGCCTTCGAGCAGGCGGCGGGCTCGCGCGAGCGCCTCCACGACCCGGGGTTCGCTACGCTTTCTCTCGATCCGCTCCCGCAGGTGTTCCTGGTCCACCAGGCCGCCGTGGTGTCCGGCCACGTTGAAGGCCAGCGGTGGCAGCACCTCGGCGGCCTCCAGCATTCCCGCGCTGGAGTGGTCGGGGCCGCGGGGCGTGTCGGTTTCGCCGCGCAGGTAGGCCTGTACGTCGGGCGCGACCTTGCCGGCGTCGTGCCACCTGCCGAGCCAGTCGCCGAAGCCGCGCTGCCGAAGGCGGCGGCGAACGTCCGGGCGCGGCAGGCCACGCCTTCCAGGTGGTCGAGCAGCGACTGCGGGGTGCCGTCGGGACCGGCCGAATGGGCGATCAGCGTGTCGGGCATGGCATGACGGGGTTCTCAGGGGTGACGGGATTCGTCGAGGGTTCCGACGCCGGCATAGAGGGCGGCCATGCGCCGGGCCTCACGGGCGATGCGGTGGCGCAGCTCCGGCGGTGAGATGACTTCGGCCTCGCCGCCGTAGGAGAGCACCCAGCGGGCCACGTCGGCCAGGCCGGCTACCTCCATGTGGAGGTCCAGACTGCCATCCGGGCGCATGAACATCATCTGGCTCTCGTGCCAGCGTTCTTCGCGGATCCAGCGGGCTTGATAGGGAGAGAAACGAATGTGGACGGCGTAGCGACGTTCGCCCCGGTGCATACCGAAGGCGGGACCCAGGTAGGCGTCCAGGTCGAACGTTGCATCCCGGACGAACACCTCGTTTCGTATTTCGAAGGCTTGTATCCGGTCGACGCGAAAGTCGCGCATGGCCTGCCGCAGGCGACAGTAGGCGATCAGGTAGCCCCGGCCCTGGTAAGAGAGCAGGTGGTAGGGTTCCACGTCACGCTCGGTTTCCTGGCCCCGGCTGTTCGAATAGTAGCGCATCCGAACGACGCGCTGGCTTGCAATGGCTTCCGAAAGGGCCTCCAGGTAGGGCAACGGGGTGGCCGGTCCCGGCCCGCGTTCGAAGCGGATCGTACGCGAGAGCGTCTCCGGCTCGACGCGGATCGTTTCGGGCAGGTGATCGGACAGGCGCTCCATCACCCGTTCGAGCAGATCGGCATGCGCGGTGTCTCCCAGGGCGTCCAGGGCATGGCGGGCCACGAGAAAGGCGGCGAACTCGGTGCGAGTCAGGGACAGGATCGGCAGGTTGCCGAAAGGCTCCGTCAGCACGTAGGACCGTTTCCGTCGGTCAAAGGTCAGCGGGACCCCGATCTGCCGCAGGTATTCGAGATCGCTGGCAATGGTGCGGGAGGATACTTCGAACGCTTCGGCGGCCAGAGCCTGGGTCAGACGACGACCCGTGCGAAGCCATTCGAGCAGTTTCTGAAGTCGCCAGAGTTGTGGTCCCGATGGGGAGGAGCGGGGAACCCTTGGCATAAGCGATTCGGGAAATCCGGGGATATTTGTAAAACACACGGATGCGCGAAAAATAACCTGTGCGCAGGGTGTACGGGCATGAATACGACCATTACCTTGAAATCCGACTTCAGGGTAAAAGAAAAAATTGTCCGGTGCTGTGCGGGGATCGGCCGGTCTCCCCCACAACCCACACAACCGCCCGCGATTTCCTTGCCCGCCGGTGTAACCGGGTTGCCCGGAAGTCATCTTTTTTTGTAAAGTCCGGGGTATGGATCGGTAGCCGGAGCATCACGTGCGTAACAAGTCCGCAAGGTGGGGGGGCGTGGCGGCCCTGCTGGGGTGGCTCGTGCTGGTGCCGGGCGCCCGGGGCGGCGTGTCCTTCCCGGACGGCCCGTGCGACGATCGTCCCGGCGGGCCGGACCCCGCCGGCACCGACCTCTACTGCATCGAGCTGGTGCCGGTGCCGGCCCTGCGGGCGGTGCGGGCCCGGCTGGAGCTGGGCTGGGCCGGCTCGCCCTTCACCGTTGCCGTCGATGCCGCCGGGACGTTCCGCTACCGGCTCACGGCCCACGTCGAGGGCCTGCCCGATCCGTCGACGCTGGGGCCGTATACCGCCTATGTGGCCTGGGCCACGACGCCCGTGCTCGATCCGGTAGTGAAACTCGGCACCGTGCACAACGGGCGCGTACCGCTGGGGGAGGTCGCCTTCAACAAGTTCCTGATTCTCGTCACGGCCGAAGCTTCGGCAGACGTCACGGCACGGGCGGGCCGGCTGGTTCTGCGCGGGCGTTCGCCGAGCAGCCTGATGGAGGTGCACGACCTCATGTCCACCGCGCCGGCGGTCCTCATCCCGCCCGCCACGGAAGCACGGGCCGGTCACGGGCACGAGCACGGTCACACGTCCGGCTGGACGATGCCGCCCATGCCGGCGGGGCAGCCGATGATGCCGGGGATGCGCGGCCTCACGCCGCAGGTGGCGCCGTTTCTGCCGGGGGCTGCGGGCGCGGTGCCGGAGGCGGTCCCACGCCGCCTGGTTACCCTGGCCGACGGCGACACCTTGCACCTGGAGGCCGGTCTCGTCCGTCGTACGATCCGCGGGCGCTCTCTGCTGATGTACGGCTTCAACGGGCAGTATCCCGGCCCGTTGCTGCACGTGCCGGAACGGGCCACCGTCGTCGTCCACTTCACCAACCAGACGACGTGGCCCACCGCCATACACTGGCACGGCGTCCGCCTCGACAACCGCTTCGACGGCGTGCCGGGCGTGACGCAGGAGCCCGTGATGCCGGGGGCGTCGTTCACCTACCGGGTCTTCTTCCCCGACGCCGGCATCTACTGGTACCACCCGCACCATCGTGAGGACGTGCAGCAGGACCTCGGCCTCTATGGCAACCTGCTCGTCCGCCCGGTCCGCGACGACTACTTCGGCCCCGTCCACCGCGAAGCCGTGCTCATGCTGGACGACCTCCTGCTCGGGGACGAAGGTCTCGTCCCCTACGGTGAGGCCTCGGCCAACTTCATGCTGATGGGGCGCTTCGGCAACGTCTTCCTCGTCAACGGCGAGCCCGACTTCCGGCTCGACGTGCAGCGTGGCGAGGTCGTCCGCTTCTTCCTGACCAATGCCTCGAACACGCGGACCTTCAACCTCTCCTTCGGTGACCTGCCCGTCAAGGTCGTCGGCTCGGACGTGGGCAAGTACGAACGGGAGGTGTGGGCGGAGAGCGTCGTCATCGCCCCGGCGGAGCGGTACATCGTCGAGGTGCGGTTCCCCGAGCCGGGCACGGTGCCGATGCTCAACCGCGTGCAGGCCGTCCACCATCGCCTCGGCCGGTTCGTCCCGGAGGTGGACACGCTCGCCCGCGTGCAGGTCGGCATCCGGCCGGCGACGCCCGATTACACCGCCACGTTCGAGCGGCTCCGCGAGCATGCCGACGTGGCCGCCGACCTGGCGGCCTACCGCGCGGCCTTCGACCGTCCCGTCGATCACACGCTGATCCTGACGCTGGAAGTGCAGGACCTGCCGCTGCCCGTCCGCCAGCTCATGCGCCTGGACGCCGTCTATGCCAATCCCGTCGAATGGAGCGAAACGATGCCCGTGATGAACTGGATCGCCACGGGCCGGGAAGTCCGATGGCTCCTGCGCGACCCCGCCACGGGCCGGGAAAACATGGATATCGACTGGCGCTTTCAACGGGGGGACGTCGTGAAGCTTCGCCTCATCAACGACCGGAACGCTTTCCATGCGATGCAGCATCCGGTCCACCTGCACGGCCAGCGTTTTCTCGTGCTCTCCGTCGGCGGCGTGCCGAACGACAACCTCGTCTGGAAAGACACGGTGCTCCTGCCCGCCGGCGCTACGGCGGATATTCTGGTGGACATGTCGAATCCGGGCGACTGGATGCTTCACTGCCACATTGCCGAACACCTGGAGTCGGGGATGAAGATGGTGTTTTCGGTGGAAGAATAGCGTCCCCGGGCCTCCCGGTGCGTACCCGCCGGGAGGCCCGGGCCCGCCTGCCCGTCTCACCCAACCTGCTTCGAACCATGCGCCCGCTTTTGCTGACCCTGCTCGCCCTCCTCGCCTGCCTGCCGGCGACGGCACAGCGCCCCGGCTTTTCCGACGAGGTGCGCCGTTTCATCCGCGTGGAAGCGCCCGTGGTGGTGCTGCGCGACGTCAAGCTCATCGACGGCACCGGTGCTCCGGCCCGGATGCACCAGACCATCGTCGTCGAGGGGGACCGGATCGCGGCCGTCGGGCCGGTGGAGGAGGTGAGGGTGCCGGAGGGAGCGGCGGTGCTGGAACTGGCGGGGCATACGGTCTTTCCGGGCTTTGTCGGGTTGCACAACCACACGTTCTACACGACGGCCTCGCGGCGCGTCCAGCTCAATTACAGCGCCCCCGTGCTGTACCTGGCCTCCGGCGTCACGACGATCCGCACCACGGGCAGCTATGCCCCCTACAGCGAGATCAACCTGAAACGTTCCATCGAGGCCGGTGAGATGGTCGGGCCGCGAATGTTCATCACCGGGCCGTACCTCACCGGGGGGGAAGGGATGACGTACATGACGCGGCTTTCCGGGCCGGAGGACGCCCGGCGCGTCGTGCGCTACTGGGCCGAGGAAGGCGTCGACTGGTTCAAAGCCTACACGCTCATCACCCGCGACGAGCTGGCCGCCGCCATCGACGAGGCGCACCGGCACGGCCTGAAAGTGACCGGCCACCTCTGTTCCGTCTCGTTCACCGAGGCCGTTGAACTCGGCATCGACAACCTGGAGCACGGCTTCTTCACCAACACGGACTACGACGACGACAAGCCCGCCGACCGGTGCCCCGATGACTTCCGCGAATCCCTGCTGGAGGTCGACCTCGACGGCGAGGCCGTGCGGGAGACGTTTCGTGTGATGATCGAGCACGATGTGCCGATGACGTCGACGCTGGCCGTCTACGAGCTGATCGTCCCGGATCGGCCGCCCCTCGAACAGCGGGTGCTCGATGCGATGGCCCCGGAGGTGCGCGAGGAATACCTGGCCACACGCGAGCGGATCAGGGAACGGGGCGGCGACTTCTGGGCGCGGCTCTTCAAGAAGGCGCAGGCGTACGAGTACCGCTTCGTGCGGGCCGGCGGCACGCTCGCCGCCGGCGTCGACCCCACCGGCATCGGCGGCGCCCTGCCGGGCTACGGCGACCAGCGCAACTTCGAGCTGCTCGTCGAGGCCGGCTTCACGCCCGTCGAGGTCGTGCAGATCATGAGTGCCAACGGGGCAAAGGTGCTGGGCATCGACGAGAAGGTGGGCACGGTCACCCCCGGCAAGCAGGCGGACCTCATCGTCATCGACGGGGATCCGGAAACCGACCCGGCCCAGATCCGCAACGTCACGCTGGTGTTCAAGGCCGGCGTCGGCTACGACGCGGCGAAGCTGATCGAATCGGTGCGGGGCCTCGTGGGTATCCGGTAGCCGGCGGGTGCGGGCCGTGGAGATGGGAACCCTGCGAACCCCGCCGGAGGGGAACCCCCCGGACGTGGCGAGGTGGGTGGGGATCCCGCGCCGGGGTGTACTGCGGCCCGAGGTTTGATTTGCGCGCGGTGTTGTGCTTAGCTTAGCACGTGTAGAGCCGGGATGGCGGAATCGGTAGACGCAACGGACTTAAAATCCGTTGGGGCCTGTGCCCCGTGCGGGTTCGAGCCCCGCTCCCGGCACCCTGCCAGCAAGGGCGGTCTCGCGCACGATGCCGGGGCCGCCCTCGTCGCTCGGGGCAACGGGGTTAGCCCCGGTCGGAGGCAAAATGGGCCTCGATGTCGGTGAGCTTCTGGACGCGGGCGGCATGACGCCCCCCTTCGAAGGGCGTTTCCAGGAAGACCTGGACGATCCGTTTGCAGACCTCGATGCCGAGCGTGCGGCTGCCGAGCGTGAGCACGTTGGCGTCGTTGTGGGCACGGGCGTTCCAGGCGGTGAACTCGTTGTAGGCGCAGGCGGCGCGGATGCCCGGCACCTTGTTGCAGACCATCGCCGAGCCGAGGCCGGCGCCGTCGATCATGATGCCGAAGTCCGCCTGGCCGAAGGTGACGGCCCGGGCCACGGCAAAGGCGAAGTCCGGGTAGTCGCAGTTCTGTTCGCTGTCGGTGCCCACGTCGAGGACCTGCCAGCCGAGCGTTTGGAGGAAGGGGTGGAGAAGGCGCTTGTAGGCGAAGCCACCGTGGTCGCTGCCCAGGGCCACCCGGTGGGTGCGCTCCGGCGTGGGGGACGGGTGTTCGCAGGCGCACGTGCGGGCGGCCGGTTCCGTCACGACGAAAGCGAGGCCGCGCGCACGTGCCGTGTCGCGGGCCAGGGGGGTGATGAGGGCGTCCGGCGGTACGGCGAGCGTTTGCTGCCCCGCCCGTACGGCTTCGAGCACCCGGGCTTCGGTGATGAGGGTTTTCCTGGGCATGTGCAGAAGCTACGAGCACCGGCCGGAGGATTCAAGCCGCGTCCGGTGTGTACCTGCCGGGCAGCCGCAGAGGCCCGAAAGGCGATAGGCCGTCGTCCATCGAATCCCGCAATCCGGACGCCCGTCCCCGCTTCGTGTCCTTCCGGGTTCAGCGACGGGCGAGCCAGGCCAGGGGATCGACGGGCCGGCCGTCGTGAAAGAGGCCGAAGAAGAGGCCCTCGCCTTTGGGTTCGGCGTCGGTGCCGGAGCGGCCGAGGAGTTGTCCCGCCCGGACCTGTTCGCCTTCGCCCACGTTGATCAGGGCGAAGTTGCCGTAGACGCTGTGGTACTGGCCGTGCTCGACGATCATGTAGCGGCCGATGTCCGGCATGACGTCGATGCTGATGACGGTGCCGTCGAAGACGGCGCGTACCTCGGCCATGGGCGGCGTGGCGATGACGATGCCGGGGTTGGGGGTGGTGGTGCCGTAGACAGGATGCACCTTTTCGCCGAAGGGCTCGACGACCGGGCCGGCGGCCGGCCACGGAAGGTTGCCCTTGTTCTGGAGGAAGGAGCCGGAGAGGCGCACGAAGGCGGCACCGGCGGCGCTGCCGGAGGTGCGGCGCCGGGCGGCTTCCTCGGCGATGAGGGCCTGGATGCGGGTGGCCAGTTGCGAGGCCAGCGTCTTCTTTTCCTGGAGTGAGGCTTCGAGCGAGAGGCGTTGCTTGCGTAGCTCCTCGGCCACGCGCCGGCGCTGCTGTTTCTGGCGGGCCAGCTTCTGCTGCTCGTCCGCCGCGGCCCGCAGCAGCAGGTCGGTGTGCTCGACCTTTTCCTGCAGGGCCAGGCGTTGCTGTTCCATCTCGGCGGAGGCCTCGCGGATCGTGGCGAGCTGGCGCCGGCGCTGCTCGGCAAACCGGTGGAGGTAGCGCACCCGGATCAGCATCTGGTTGATCGACTCCGCCGCCAGGATGAGGGCCAGGTCGTGCAGGCGACCGTACTTGTAGGCATGGGTGGCCCGCTGGCGGTATTCGCTCCGCAGCCCGGCGATCGCCGTTTCGAGCCCGGCCAGCGAGGCCTGCAGCGAGTCGCGCTCATGGCGGAGCTCTTCCAGGCGGATCTGGTAGTTGCGGACGAGTTCTTCGCGCAGTGTGATCTGGCGGTCGAGCGCCTGCAACGTCTTCAGCGTGGCCTCTTCGGCCTCGCTCGTCTCGGCCAGCCGGGCCTCGTCCCGGGCGATCTGGGCCTGTAGCTCCTGCAGGCGCCGCTCCGTTGCCGTGCGGTCGCCGGCGATGTCCTGGGCCGCCGCCGGCAGGCAGGCCAGGAGTACGAGCAGGAGGGCCGGAAGGCGCATGGCGGGCATCATTCGGAGGCAGGAACCGGGATGCGCCGGGCGGACGCATCCACCTTCAGGGTGAAGGGTTGCAGCGGGGGGTTCAGGGTGAGGGTGCGATAATACAGGGCGGCAAAGACGTCGTCCGGAGGGCGACGGTAGACGATCCGGCGCGGCATGTAGAGGGCGCCGAACCGTTCGAACTCGGCGTAGACACGGTCCTCAAGGATCGTGCCCGAAGCCGACCGTACTTCATGCCGGATGACGCGCCAGACGGCCGGGTCCACCACGTAGGCGATCCGGCCTTCCGGTTCGGAGAGGTAATAGTAGCGTTCATCGGCCCGGACCTGCCAGGAGATGTCGGGATCGGGGACCAGGAGGCCGAGCAGGGCGGCGAAACGGTCGCCGGTCGTCACGGGTGCCGGGAGGAAGTCGCCGGCACGGTCGACCGGCCCGTAGAGGAGCTGGTTGTTGAGACGGTCGTAGACGAAGAAGCTGTCCGGTGTGAGGAGGGCCTGTCCGGCTTCGATGCCGAAGGTTCCCCGGATGCGCAGGAGGAGCGAGTCGTCGCGACGGTGTTGCATTTCGGCCGTGAAGCTTCCGCCCTGTGCCGGGGTGCGCACCGAGATGCTTGCCGTGGCCCGGAAGGCGACGAGGGTATCCGGGGAGAGGCGCAGGTTGGCCAGGATCTGGGCCGCGGTGTGGTTGGGGAAGGTGCCGGGCAGGGGGGCGTGTGGAGGACGCGTACCGGCACAGCCGGCCCCGAGCAGCAGGGTGGTCAGCAGCAGGGAGGAAAGGGGCAGGGTCCGCATGGAGGAGGGCCGCCGTATCGAGGGGTCACTGTTCCTGGAGCTTGGCCTGGAGGGCCGCCCGGCCGGGGTGCAGTTCCAGGGCTTTCTGCCAGAAGGCGCGGGCGTCGGCGGTGCGTCCCAGGCGGGCGAGCAGGTCGCCGTAGTGTTCGTAGACGGTGGCGTCGGCCCGGCCGGTGGCGACGGCCCGGGCGAGCCGGCGTTCGGCCTCATCCAGCCGGCCGAGCTGGAGGTAAACCCGGCCAAGGGTGCCCAGGAAGGAAGGATTTTCCGGTGCCAGGTCCACGGCTTCGGTGGCCGGGGGCAGGGCCTGTTCCGGGGCGTGCCGGTGTTCGAGGAGGTAGGTGGCATACAGGTTCAGGACGGCGGGCCGGTGCGGGGCAAGGTGCCGGGCGCGGGCGAAGAGGCTGTCGATCCGGGCGGCAGGGGCGGACGGATCGGCCTGGCGGGCGAGCGCGAGCCCGAGCCCGGCCATCAGGTCGGCCTGCAGGCCGGGGTCCGGCGCCGTTTCTTCCTGCAGGAGGGAGAGGGCTTCTTCGAAATGGGTCCGGGCGATCTTTTCCTGCTGAAGGCGAAGGTGGGCGAAGGCAGCGGTGTGGAGGAGTTCGAGGTTGCCGGGGAAGAGGAGGAGGGCTTCTTCGGCCAGGTCGGCGGCGCGGTGCGCCCGGCCGGCCTGCAGGGTGGCGGCGGCGGCGCGGGTCCACAGGTCGAGGCGGCGGGGGGTGAGGCGGGCCGCCCGGGTGAGCCGGTCGGCGGCCTCGGCATAGGCGCCCGTGTCGAAGTCGAGGTTGCCGAGGGCTTCGAGGGCGCCGGCGTGGCCGGGGTCGAGTTCGAGGGCCTGCAGGAGGAGGTGACGGGCGGCCCGTGCCGCCTCCGGGTCGGCGCCGGCGCGTTCGAGGAAGGGCGTCGCCTGGGCCACACGCTGGCCGGCGGAGGCGGGGGCCGCCCCTGTGGCCTGTTCGACAAGGGCACGGGCCCGCTCCTCCTCGCCCATCGCCCGGTAGACATGGGCCAGGGCCAGGATGAGCTCGACGTCGCCGGGGCGACGGGCCAGCAGGGTTTCGTAGAGTGTGGCCGCCTCCGCCGCCCGTTCCTGCCGTACATACAACTCGGCCAGCATCTGCAGGTAGTCGGGCCGGTTCGGTTCGCGGGCGAGGAGGCGCTGGAGCGTCGTCTCCAGCCCGTCGTTGTCGCCCAGTCGCCGGTAGAGTTGCAGCATCTGGTCGAGGAGGCCGGGCACGTCGCCGGTCAGTTCATGCAGGCGTTCGAGCGCGGCCAGCGCGGCCTCATAGTGGCCGCGACCGGCCTGCAGGTGGGCCAGGGTTTGCAGCGCCGGGAGGTAATCCGGGTGTACGGCGAGCAGGGCCTCGTAGGCGGCCACAGCCCGGGCCGTATCGCCCGCGGCCAGGTGCAGGCGTGCGACCTGCTCGTGGTAGTGCACGTTGTCCGGGGCCCGTGCCCGTGCCTGCTCGGCATAAAAGAGGGCGGAGGGCAGGTCGTCCAGGGCGGCATAGGCGTCGGCCAGGGCGGACAGGATCGCCGGCTCGTTCGGCCGGAGGCGCAGGGCCTCCTGGAAGAGCTGCAGGGCCGCCTCGTGGTCTTCCAGGTAGGCGCGGGTCATCCCCCGCACGAAGAGCTGTTCGGCCCGGACCTCGTCGCGGCCGGGGACGGGCGCCGGCGTCTGTCCGGCCGCCGCCCCCCCGAGCAGCCCGAACGCGGCGGCACAGGTTGCGACGGCAACCGGTAGGCGACGCATCAGGCCGCATGGGGCGGCCGGCGTCGCAGGTCGCCGGGACGCCGGAGCTGAGCGAAGGAGCCGCATATCAAACAAAAACTGCAACGGGATGTACCGGTGGCGGGGCCCTGCTGAGAACGAGAACCGGGAGCGGAGGTTTCGGCACCGGCCGGGGACGAGAACGGGCATTTCACCGTGCCGGTTGACTCTTTGCACGGCCGGAAGTACTCTCTAGCGAAGGGAAACGGTGCCGGAACGGGGGGTGTTCGGGACGGTGGGATGCCCCGGCCGGTGCCCGGAGGCTTGTCACAAGTACGCGGAGAGGTGCGGTTCCTATGGGCACGCAAGAGGTCAAATTCCACCAGGATGCCGCGGCCATGCGCCGTTTCACCCGGCACCTGATCCAGGATGTGCAGGCGCTCGAATACATGTTGCAGGAGAACCTGTTCGAGACGGGCGTCCGGCGTGTCGGGGCCGAACAGGAGCTGTTTCTGGTGGACGAGCGCTTCCAGCCCGCGCCGGTGGCGAAAGAGATCCTCGATCTGAACACCGACCCGCGCCTGGGTACGGAGCTGACCCGGTTCAACCTCGAGTACAACCTGCAGCCGTACGTCTTCACGGGCGACTGCCTCCGCCGAATCGAGCACGAGATCAACGAGATGTTGCAATACGTGCGCTCCCTCAGCCGGCAGGTCGGCGCCGAGGTGGTGCTCGTGGGCATCCTGCCCACGGTCCATCTGTCGGACCTGGGGCTCGACAACATGGCGCCCATGCCGCGCTACTTCGCTCTGAACGACGCCATCATGCGGCTGCGCGGCGGCCGTCCCGCCCAGTACCAGATCCGCGGCGTCGACGAACTCTTCTTCCAGCACGACAACATCCTCGTCGAGGGCTGCAACACGAGCTTCCAGACGCATTTTCAGGTGTCCCCCGAGGCGTTTCCCCACTGCTACAACATCGCCCAGCTGATCGCCGCGCCGTGCCTGGCGGCCGCCACCAACTCGCCCGTGCTCTTCGGCAAGCGCCTCTGGCGCGAGACGCGCATTGCGCTGTTCCAGCAGGCCGTCGATACGCGCAGCAGTAACCTCTACCTGCGGGAGATGAGCCCCCGCGTGCATTTCGGCACGGACTGGTGCCGCGAGTCGGTTACGGAGATCTACAAGGAAGACATCGCCCGCTTCCGGGTGCTGCTGATCACCGAGCAGCACGAGGATCCGTTCCAGCAGCTGGACCGGGGCGAGGTGCCGAACCTGCGTGCCTTGCAGGTGCACAACAGCACCGTTTACCGCTGGAACCGCGCCTGTTACGGCATCACCGACGGCAAGCCCCACCTGCGCATCGAGAACCGCATTCTGCCCTCCGGCCCGACGGTCGTGGACGAGGTGGCCAATGCGGCGTTCTGGTTCGGGCTGGTACAGGGGCTGAGCAAGAAATACCAGGACATCCCGTCGCTGATGGACTTCGATTTCGCCAAGAGCAACTTCGTCGCGGCGGCACGTCTGGGGCTGGCCGCGCAGCTCGTCTGGCTGCACGGAGAGCAGGTGCCCGCGCCCGAGCTCATCTGCGACGAACTGCTGCCGGTGGCCCGTGAAGGCCTGGCCGAGGCCGGCATCGACGCCGCAGACATCGACCGCTACCTCGGCGTCATCGAGGAACGGGTCGAGAGCCAGCAGACCGGCTCGGTGTGGCAGATCCACTCGCTCGCCCTGATGAAACGCCAGGGGACGACCCGCGCCGAGCGCCTCTCGGCCCTCGTCGAGAAGATGATCGAGGCCCAGCAGGAAGGCAAGCCGGCGCATACGTGGCCCCTGGCCACCTTCGATGCCGGGAGCACCTCACAACGCATGGCCGGGACGCGCGTCGAGCACTTCATGTCCACCGACCTGTTCACGGTCCACGAGGAGGAACTGGTCGAGTTCGTGGCGGTGCTGATGGACTGGCGGCGGATCCGGCACGTGGTCGTCGAGGACAACGACCACCGCCTGGTGGGCCTGGTGACGCATCGCCGCCTGCTGCGCTACCTGGCCGAAAGCAGCGCCCTCTCCACCGAGCAACCGCGGGACGTGCCCGTCCGCGACATCATGATCCGCAACCCGATCTCGGTCACCCCGGAGACACGGACCGTCGAGGCCATCCGGCTGATGCGCCAGCACGGGATCGGCGCGCTGCCGGTGGTGCGGGACGGGCAACTCGTCGGCATCATCACCGAGGCCGATTTCATCCGTATCGCCGGGCAACTCATCGACGAGAGCCTGCGCGCCGACGAGGCCGGGACGGTGGAGCGTGAACAGGCCTCCTCCTGATCCCGCCGGTGGGGTCAGAAACGATCGTCTTCCTCGTCCGGCTCGTCGGCCAGGTCGTCGGCCAGATCCTCCGGGTCGAGGGCTTCTTCGGACTCCTCTTCCTCCTCGTCCGTGATCTCGACGAGCAGGTCGTCCATCTCGCCCGCCGGGGTGTCTTCGTCATCGTCGTCGACGGACGGGGCGGGGGGAGACGCCAGCACGGCCGCGTTGGCCGAGAGCACGTAGACCGTGCCCAGGTAGTGCTGCTTCTCTGTGGGCTCCACGATGCCTTCCTCCACCAGGCGGCGTGCGATCTTGTAGGGGCAGACCTCGTACCCCTTGGACGGTTTGAAAAAGTTGGCGTTGCGCCGCTCTTTTCCAATGATCAGCACGTAGCCGTTCAGGAGCTTCGAACGGGCGTGGCTGGCCCATTTTTCCCGGGTAACCGTCGGGCTGATACGATCCGGACTACCTGTTTCCATACCGATCAAGCATAGTTTGGATGTGCAACGGGCGTGTGGCCGGGCCGCGGCTGCCGGCACGCCGACAGCGGGGAAATCGGATGCCGGTTCGGGAGATTAAGCGGGGGTCCGAAAAACCTGGTCGTGGGCCGGCCTGCTGCGGTGCCCGCAGCGTACGAGCGACCGCCCCGGCGGTTTCTCAAAATAATGACGAGGCGTTATGAATGAAACCTCCGGCCCGGATTCACGGGGCCCGGTTGACGGTCCAGTCGTAGACGAAGCGGACGTCCGGGCGGCTGCGGATCGCAGCGGCGCTCCGGCCTGCGAGGAGGGCCTTGAAGGCGGCGTAGTCGGGGCGGTCCGGGGACATGAACGACAGCAGGTAGTCGCCGGCGGGCCGGCCGGTGGCGTCGAAGTCGCTGCCGAACCAGTCGAGGAGGGCCGAGAGGACGAACCCGTCCCCCTCGCGCCGGAAGTGTTTCGGGTCGTTCGTGAAGTCGCGCATGGCCGCATCGAGCTCCCGGTCGACGTTTTCGGCGGTGAAGGCGCGCCTTCGGAGGCGGGGGCAGGAGACGGCCGCGCAGTTGAGCCCGACGTGGATGCGAGGATCGAGGCGGGCCAGGCGGAAGGGGGCCAGGCGTTCTTCGAAGCGCTCGCCCCGCAGGATGACGTGTTCGATCTCGTCGAGCGTGACGCCCGTGCCGGCGGTGCGGTAGGGCGTCCGGAAGAACCGCTCGGCCAGGCCGTCGGCCATGATGTCCCGCACCGCCGGTGTCTCGACGATGTTTTGCAGCATCTGCACGTTGTAGGCGTTGAGCCAGAAGGCCAGGCGGGCTTCCTGCGAGAGCAGGCGCGTGGCGTCGAAGTCTTCGACGGCTTTGAGTACCCGGCGGAAGTCCCGGTTGAGCGGCCCGCGCAGCAGGTCGTAGCGGACGAGCCCGTCGCCGGTGACCACCTGTTCCAGCAGCGATGTCAGGCTGGCCTCGTAGTCCCCGGCCGGGGGCACGTCCCCGGCCCGGCTCTCGGCCGGCACGTCGTCCGGCAGGCGGCGAACCTCCTGGAACTCGCACGCGGTGAGGAGCAGCAAGAGCGAGAGCAACAGCGACATGGGTCTCATCTGATCGGGAGAAACAGCGGGACAGGCAACGATAAGACGCAGCATCCGGGTTGGTGTTACAGCGCCGCTCGGATGCCCAGGGCGAGCGCATTCTAAAATAGGCTAGTGTTAATGGCCTGGGATGTCGTAAGCTGTGCCGGTTCGTCAGCCGTTCCAGTTTGCTCC
Organism: Rhodocaloribacter litoris; assembly: GCF_011682235.2. Lineage (NCBI taxonomy): Bacteria > Pseudomonadati > Rhodothermota > Rhodothermia > Rhodothermales > Rhodothermaceae > Rhodocaloribacter > Rhodocaloribacter litoris. The sequence goes on from NZ_CP076718.1 coordinate 3,655,621, forward strand.
CCTCCGTTCATGTCTGAGACCTGCTTTATTCGCTATTTTGACCACCTTGAGGACCCCCGACGCGATCAGGGCAAACGCCACCGGCTCGAGCACGTGCTCGTGATCGCCCTCTGTGCCGTTGTTGCCGGTGCTGAGGGCTGGGATGACATCGCCACGTTCGCCCAGGCCAAAGTCTCCTGGCTGACCCAACGGCTCGACCTCAAACATGGCACGCCCTCGGGCGACACCTTCCGCCGCGTCCTGGCCGCCATCTGCCCGGAGGCCTTCGCCCGCGGCTTCGTACGCTGGGTGGAGGCGCTGGCCCAACAGACGGCCGGCGAGGTCATTGCCATCGATGGCAAGACGCTGCGCCGCAGTTACGACAAAGACGACCCGAAGGCCGCCCTGCACATGATCTCGGCCTGGGCGTGTGAGCAGCATCTGGTGCTGGCGCAAGAGAAGGTCTCGGCCAAGAGCAATGAGATTACCGCGATTCCGGCGCTTCTGGAGGTGTTGGACCTCGAAGGCTGCATTGTGACGCTCGATGCGATGGGCACGCAGACCGAGATTGCCGAAGCGATCTGCGCGCAGGGGGCGGACTACGTGTTGGCCCTGAAGGGCAACCAGGGCCTGCTCCACCGTGAGGTGCGGGCCTACTTCGAGCAGGGGCGCACGCGGCACTGGCGGGCGATGCCGGTCGCCTACGCGGAGCGCTGTGACCTGGGGCACGGGCGCAAGGAAGTGCGTCGGCTGTGGATCTCGACCGATGTGGCCTGGGTGCCCAAGGCCGAGGCGTGGCGTGACCTGAACAGCCTCGTGATGGTCGAACACGAGCGCCACACGCAGCAGGGCGTGAGTCTGGAGCGCCGCTTCTACATCAGCAGCCTCGCGACCACAGCGGAGCAGATGCTGGATATCATCCGGAGTCACTGGGGCATTGAGAATCAGCTGCACTGGGTGCTCGATGTGGTGTTTCGGGAGGATGAGAGCCGTATTCGGCGCGATCACGGGGGGCAGAACATGGCGGTGGTGCGGCAGCTAGCGCTCAACCTGTTGCGCAAGGACGAAACGAAGCGGTTGAGTCTGCGCATGAAGCGAAAACGGGCCGGTTGGGACGATGCCTTCCTGGCGCAGATCGTCGGAATTTAGAATGCGCTCGCCCTGCTCGGATGCCGTGCACCGGCATATTCGCTTCCTGTGCCTTATTTTTCCCGTCCCCTTGGATCAACCCGTCCTGCCGCGATGCGCTTCGATGCCCTGGTACTGGAAAAGACCCCGGAGGGGGTGAAGGCCTCCGTACAGGCCCTCGATGAAACACGGTTGCCGGAGGGCGACGTGCTGGTCGAGGTGCTGTATTCGAGCGTCAACTACAAGGATGCGCTGGCCGTCACGGGCCGGGGCAAGATCATCCGGGGCGACTACCCGTTCGTGCCGGGGATCGACCTGGTGGGCCGGGTGCTCGCCTCCGAGTCGCCCGCGTGGAAGCCGGGCGACCTGGTCCTCTGCACCGGCTGGGGGATCGGGGAGAACACCTGGGGCGGCTACAGCCGGCGGCAGCGCCTGCGGTCGGAGTGGCTCGTGCCGCTGCCGGAAGGGCTCACCCCGCTGGAGGCGATGGTCATCGGCACGGCGGGCTTCACGGCGATGCTCTCGGCGATGGCGCTCGCGGACCACGGCGTGACGCCGGACCGGGGCGAGGTGGTGGTGACGGGCGCCTCGGGCGGCGTGGGCAGCATGGCCGTGGCGATCCTCGCCGGGCGTGGCTACCGGGTCGTCGCCTCCACCGGCAAGGCCGCCGCGCACGATTACCTGGCCGCCCTGGGGGCCGCCCGCTTCCTCCCGCGTGAGGAGCTGGGCGCCGGGCCGCACCGCCCGCTCGACTCGGCCCGATGGGCCGGCGCCGTCGACGCGGTCGGCGGGGCGACGCTGGCCGCCGTCATCAGCCAGACCGGCCGCCACGGCTGCATCGCGGCCTGTGGGCTCGCCGGCGGGCACGAACTGCACACCACCGTCTTCCCGTTCATCCTGCGCGGCGTCACATTACAGGGTATCGACTCGAACACCTGCCCCGGGCCCGTCCGGCGCCGGGCCTGGGAGAACCTGGCCCGGGAACTCTCGAAAGAAGCGCTCCAGCGCATGACCAGCCGGATGATCCCGCTCGAAGCCGTCCCGGAGGCCAGTGAGGAAATCCTCGCCGGGCGCGTGCAGGGCCGCATCGTCGTGGATCTCTCCGCCTGACCCGTTCCTCACAGCCCGTAGAGCGTGCCGTATTTCTCCCGGACGTAGGCGAGCCAGGGTGCCGGGTCGAGCGCCTTCCCGGTGACGTCCTGCAGGAGTTCGGGGGCGGTCCGGGCCCGTCCGTGCCGGTGGATCTTCTCGCGTAGCCAGCCGAGGAGCGCGTCGAAGCGGCCGGCGGCGATCTGGTCATCCAGGTCCGGTAGGTCATGCCGGATGCGCTCGAAGAGCTGGGCGGAGATCAGGTTGCCCAGGGCGTACGTGGGGAAGTAGCCCAGCGTGCCGAGCGACCAGTGGATGTCCTGCAGGGCCCCGTCGGCGTCGGTGTCCGGGCGCAGGCCGAGGTACGACTCCATCCGGTCGTTCCACGCGGAAGGCACGTCGCGCACGGTCAGGTCGCCTTCGAGGAGGGCCAGCTCCAGCTCGAAGCGGAGCATGATGTGCAGGTTGTACGTCACCTCATCCGCCTCTACCCGGATCAGCGACGGCGTCACCCGGTTAACGGCACGGTGGAAGGCATCGAGCGTCACGTCGCCCAGGTTTTCGGGGAAGACGGCCTGCAGGCGAGGAAAATAGTGCTGCCAGAAGGGCCGGCTGCGGCCGACGAGGTTCTCCCAGAGGCGGGACTGCGACTCGTGCATGCCGAGCGAGGTCCCGCCGGCGAGGGGCGTGCGGTCGAGCGCCGGGTCGACGCCCTGCTCGTAGAGGGCGTGGCCGGCCTCGTGCAGCGTTCCGAAGAATGCCGTGTTGAAAAAATGCTCGTCGAGCCGCGTGGTGATGCGGACGTCGTGGACGGAAAAGGTCGTGGAGAAGGGGTGGGCGGAGCGGTCCTGCCGGCCCCGGTGGAAGTCGTACCCGAGGTCCCGCAGAACGGCCAGGCCGAAGTCCCACTGCTTCTGCGGGTCGTAGCGCCGGTGGAGGAAGGCGTCGTCGGGGGCGGGGCGCTCGGCGATGGCGCGGACGAGCGGGAGGAGGGCTTCCCGTAGCCCGGCGAACACCCGGGCGACCTCGGCCGTCCTGGTGCCCGGCTCGAATTCATCCAGCAGGGCATCGTAGGGATGTTCGTCGTAGCCCAGCGCGTCCGCCTTCTCGCGGTTGAGCCGAACGATCGTTTCCAGGTGCGGGGCGAAGGTGGCGAACGTGTTCGTCTCCCGCGCTTCCCGCCAGGCCTCACGGGCCAGGGCGGCGGCATGCGCCAGTTCGGCCACCAGGCGGGCCGGAAGGCGGCGAGCGCGCTCATAGTCCCGTCGCGTCACCCGGAGGAGGGCTGCGTCGAGGCCGGCACCCTGCTCGTCGAGGGTCTCGGCGGCTCGGTCGAGCAGGTCGCCGGTCGTGTCGGCCGTGAAGAGTTCATGCGAGAGCCGGCGCAGCGTGGTGAGCTGGGCCGCTCGCACCTCGGCGGCGTCCGCCGGCATGTACGTCTCCTGGTCCCATTCGAGCACGGCCGCCGCCGCGTTGAGGTCGGCGATGTGGGCCAGGCGGGTTTTCAGCGCGTCGAGCATCGGTTCGGGTTGAAGGTTTGTACAGGGTAGGGTGGAGGAGAATGGACCATGACGAGGGTTCAGTGCAGGTCCGGGGGGGTGAGCCGGCGCTCGACCAGGTCGAAGAGGCCCTGCACGGCGAGGGCCAGCAGGGCGGCGGGGATGGCGCCTTCGAGGATCAGGCCCACGTCGTCTAGCCGGATGCCTGTCAGGATGGGCTGTCCGTAGCCGCCTGCCCCGATGAGCGCGCCGAGGGTGGCCGTGCCCACGTTGATCACCGCCGCCGTCTTGATGCCGGCCAGGATCGACCGCGCGGCCAGCGGCAATTCCACGTGCCGGAGCCGTGCCGCCGGCGTCAGCCCCAGCGCGTGCGCCGACTCGATCAGCGGGACCGGGATATCGTTCAGCCCGGCGTGCGTGTTCCGCACGATGGGCAGCAGGCTGTAGAGGAACAGCGCCACCATCGCCGGCACACCGCCGATGCCCAGCAGCGGAATCATGAACACCAGCAACGCCAGCGACGGGATCGTGTAGATGATCCCGACGACGGCCAGGATCCCCTGTCCGAGACGGGGGAATTTGGCCGCCGCGATGCCGAGCGGGATCGCCACCAGCACCGCGGCCAGGAGTGAGACGGCCACCAGCAGGAGGTGCTCCCTGGTGTGCCGCCACAGGCGCGTCCACCGCGTCTCCCGGGCCACCCGGACAACCTCCCCGCTCGCAAGGACCGTGTTGACGAAATCCGCCGCCACGCGGGCCTCGGAGCGGCCGTCGAGCCGGACGCTTGCGTTCATCCGCACCATGGTGGATTCGGGCAGGGCGCCGGCCAGGCGTTCGAGCAGGCGGATGAAGTCCGGGGTGCGGCGGGCCAGGTCGTCCCGGTAGAGGTAGACGGCCTGGTAGTCGGGAAAGTGGTGCAGGTCGTCTTCGAGGGGGAGCAGGTCGTAATGGGCGATCTCGGCGTCGGTCGTGTAGAGGTCGATGACATCGAGGGCGCCGGAGGCGATGCCGCGATAGGCGAGGTCGTGGTCGAGGCCGCGGACGTCGGTCTGAGGCAGGCCGTAGCGGTCGCGGAGGGCCGGCCAGCCGTCGGCCCGGTCCATGAACTCGTTGCTGAAGCCGAAGCGGAGCCGGGGGTGGGCGCGCAGGTCGGAGATCGTGCGGATACCCAGGTTTCGGGCGCGGGCACGGCGCATGCCCAGGGCATACGTGTTGTTGAAGCCGAGCGGCGGCGTCATCCGCACGCCCAGGGCGGCCAGCGTGTCGGCCAGGGCACCGGCCGACACGTCCCGTCCGGCCAGGATCTCCTGCAGGATCGTGCCGGTGTACTCCGGGTACACGTCGATTTCCCCGGAACGTAGGGCGTTCCAGAGCAGCCGGGTGCCGCCCAGCTGGGTATGCATCACGACCGGATGACCGGCCTGCCGGGCCAGGTGCCCGGCGATCTCGGCCAGGATCACGTTCTCGGTGAACACCTTCGACCCGATGTGCACGGTTTCCGGCTGGCCCCGGACAGGGGCCGGCATCAGGCTGTGCGCCAGGACGAGCAAGACGAGCGCGGGACCGGCCTTCATCACGGGCACGTCCGGTGGTTCAAGGGGCCAGGTGCAGGGTGCGCTGTGCGTTCACGAACGCCTCGACGAACGGCTCCGCCGGTGCCTCGACCAGGTCGCGGAAGGGACCCTGTTGCACGATGCGCCCGGCCCGGAGCAGCACCACCGTGTCGCCGAAGAAAGCCGCCTCGGCCAGGTCGTGCGTGACGAGGACCACCGTCTTCTCGAGCTGCCGGAAAATCGCGCGCAGGTCGTCCTGGAGGCCGGCCCGGATCATCGGGTCGAGCGCGCCGAGCGGTTCGTCGAGCAGGAGCACGTCCGGGTCGAGCAGGAGCGCGCGCATGAGCCCGACGCGCTGGCGCTGGCCGCCGGAAAGACGCTCCGGATAGGCGTCGAGACGGTCGAGGGGCAGGTGCACCAGGTCGGCCAGGGTACGCACCCGCCGGTCGATCCAGGCGGCATCGCGTCCGAGGTGCCGGGCCAGGAGCGTCACGTTCTCGCGGGCGGTCAGATGGGGAAAGAGGCCGCCCTCCTGGATCACGTACCCCATGCGGTGGCGAAGGGGACGGACGTTCTCCGGGGTCAACGGTGTCCCCTGAAACAGCACCGTGCCCGTTGTGGGACGCACCAGCCCGATCATCAGTCGCAGCAGGGTGGACTTGCCGCAACCGCTCGGCCCGATGAACACCGTGGTCCGGCCCGGCGCCAGCGTGAGGTTGGTCGGATGGAGTGCCACGGTTTGCCCGTAGCGCTTCGAGACGTTCTTCAGGGTCAGCATGCAGCCTCTTAAGCAGCCGGCCCATCCGGGTTTCGAAGAAGACCGGTGCGGGTGAAGAAATAATGAGTACAGGCGGTGAAGCTCGCGTTCGTTCCCCGCGCCGGGATCCCGGACCTTGCTCCGGCGTGAGAGAGGCCGTAAATTGAAGATCTCTGATGTACAGGCCAACGTAGCTCAGCAGGTAGAGCAGCTCACTCGTAATGAGCAGGTCGCCGGTTCGAGTCCGGCCGTTGGCTCGCAGCAAAACGCCTCCGACGCACGGCCGGAGGCGTTCTTTTTTTCCGGGTGCCCGCTGAATCTGCACCCCTAGCCGGTCTGTCAACCAACTTCAGGGCGATTATGCCGCGGCGGAGTCGCTCCATACGGCGTCGATCGCCCTGCACCGTGCCGCGCCCGATCCCGACCGGGAGGAATTCGCCGCCAGCCTCAACAACCTGGCGCTGGTCTACACCAATTTCGGCAAGTACGAAGCCGCCGATTCGCTCTATCAACGAGGTGCTGGACGTGCTCGCCCAACTGTATGGGGAGGTGCATCCCCATATCGCCACGACCCTCCGGAACAGAGCCATCCTGCAGAAGCAGTCCGGAAACATGGCGGAGTCCGAAGCGCTGTTCCGCGAAGCCCTGGCGATGCACATCGAACTGCAGGGGGAGGACCACCTGGAGGTGGCACGGAGCCGCAGCCTCCTTGCCGAAGCGCTCATCCAGACCGGGCAGTTCCCCGAGGCCGAGTCGCTTCTGCTGGCCGCCCGCGCCCGCTTTGAAGCCGACGGGGAAACGGCATGGACGCAACGGGCCTACGAGGCCCTCCGCACCCTCTACCGGGCATGGGGGAAGACGCCCACGGCGATCCTGCGGGATTAAATGGTGTGATCGGATCGGGGGCGTGTAACCAGGTCTGCGAGGTCGCGTAAGGCCAGAGCATGTATCGTAATCGTGTTTCACCTTTACCTCTGGAAAACGCAATGATTCCTCCGCGGTCCCTGATGCGAACAGCCGTTTTCATCCTCGCCCTGGTGCTTCTGACGGGATGTGCCAGCACGGGCGTATTCAACGCCGCCAACCTGACCAACGTGGAGCTTTCGGGGGACAACTACCGGGTGGTGGCCACGAACGTGTACGGTGAAGCCTCGGCGGCCTATCTGCTCGGCTTCAGCGTCGCACAGCGCGGGGAGATGCAGACCCTGGCGCTGATCCCGCTCGGCGGCAACCGCCTGCTCTACAAGGCCGCGCTGGAAAACCTGTGGCAGCGTTTTGCCGAGACGCATGGCCGCGTCGAGGGGCGGAGCCTGGCGCTGGTCAATGTGCGCTTCGATGCCGACGCGCAAAACGTGCTTTTCCTCTACACGAAGCCGACGATCTCCGTACGCGCCGACGTCGTCGAATTCATCCGGTGACGAAGGCCGGACCGGCAGGGCACCCCGGAGCCGGTTCCGCTTCATCCCTTCATGCCCGGACCCCTCCGGTATTGCCCGGAGGCGTTTCTCCTTTCCGCGTTTCCTCCTTGACAGAAGGCCGGTGTGTCTCATAAATTTAGGAGTCCTAATAAAAATCAACCCGACCTGTTTCGCCATGCGTCGCACGTATCCGCGTTTGCTCATGATGATCGGCCTCGTCGCCTTCACTGCTCACGAACCGGTGTTTGCCCAGCCGGCCCTCGATCCGCCGGCGGCGACCGCCGACCTCGACCTCACGGCCGTGCGGGTGCGCCACCTGACCGACCTGGGGGTGCTCGTTTTCGAGCAGGAAGTGGCCGGGACGGCCGGGGCGACGGTGCCCGAAGCCGCCGGCCGGCTCGACGGGGCGCCTGTTCTCGGCTACGTCTTCCCGACCACCCTGGCCCCGGAGGACGTGGGCTTTGCCCCGGGCGAAGGGGTGGTGGCGCTCGCCGCCACGTCGCACCCGGATTTCGACGACACGCCCCTCTGGGACGAGAACGGCGACCGGATTTACGACAACGACGGCCGGATCTACCACACGCACTGGGTGGTGCTCATCCCCGATGAGCGGGTGCCCGGAGGGCTGGCCGTGAAGGAGACGAAGCGGGTTCAGGAGGACCTCCCGCCCACGGCACCCGGCATGCCGATGTACCTGGATTCCCCGGGGTTCGCCGTGCTGCTGCGGGGTAAGGTGCTCCGGATTCCCGTGCCGGTGGACCGCGTCGGCGGGCGGACGGACTTCCGGTTCGACGGGGTAACGGCCTATATGCAGGTCAACCAGTCCGATCCGAACCGGCCGCTGCTCGGGGTTTACCGGGTGTACGAGGTACTCTCGGGCGACCTCAGCCTGCCTTACGCCATCACGCAGGAGTGAGCCCGGTTGCCGGGATGCGTGTCAGCCGGAAGCCGGCTCGTGCTCGGGGCAGTCGAGGCGGAGCTGGTGGAGGCGGAGCGGCCGGTCCAGCAGACGGCAGTGGTGGGGCGCGTCCGGATCGTCGTGGCGGTCCGGTGCGAAGAAGCGGCACGTGAGGCACATCCGCGCCACGGTGATCACCCCGGCGTCGTGAAGATGGGCGATGAGGTTCATGAGGAAGCGCATCACCGGCAGCTTTTCGGCGTCGGTGTAGCCGGCGAGGTACGCCTGCAGGGCGCCGGCCCAGCCGGCAAGACGGCCGGCGGTCTCCCGGCCGGCCGGTGTCAACGCGAGGAGGCGGGCACGCCGGTCGTCCGGGTCCGGGACCCGCGAGAGGAGCCCTTTCGCCGCCAGCGTGCGCACGGCGTCGCTGACCGTGGCAGGGGTCAGGTCGAACCGCCGGGCGAGGTCCCCGATCCGGCACGTCCCGCCGGGAAGGAAGCGCAGGTAGACGAGGAACTGGATCTGGATCGGGCTCAGCCCGGTCTCGGTGGCGACTTCCCACAGCAGGACCCGGAACGCCTGGCTCAGGCGCTCCAGCGCCGCCACGATCTTGGCGTCGACGTGCTCGTGCTGCGCTTCGGGGTCGAAGGGAGAGAAGGTTCCCGGCATGCCGTTTTCGAATTGATTTGCACTCCTAAATTAATGAATCGGCCTGCGGGGGGCAAGGGAGGCATGCGATGCCGGAGTATGACCGGTTCCCGGAGGCCGGCAGGCCTGATCGGCAAAAAAATCTCCGGAACCCGTAACGTCCCCCGGTTATATAACACAATGGTTATACAACGGTATGTCACACCAGCGAGCTGGAGCCATGGGAAGCCGGGAGGTCAACGACCGTACCTGTATTCGCAAGCAGGTCGATCCGCGGAAGCTCGAACACCTCCGTCAGGAGGCCTACGCCAACGATCATCTGGTGGCGCTGGCGGCGTTCATGTCCGCCGCGAGCAACGAGACGCGGCTGCGGATGCTTTACGTGCTCTGGCGGGCCGGGGAGCTCTGCGTGTGCGACCTGGCCGACGTCTTCGAGATCACCCAGCCGGCCGTCTCGCGTCACCTGAAGATCCTGCGCGAGAAGGCGCTCGTCGAGGCGCGGCGTGATGCGCAGACGATCTACTACCGGGTCTGCACCGACAACCCGTTCGCCCGGCTGCTCGTCGGTTTTTTCGAAGCCCGCGAAGCCGATCGTATCACCCTCAACCTGAAGGACCTTTTGCCATGAGTGACGAAAATCGGAAGACCACGTGGGGCCTTGCGGCGGCCCTTGGTGCGGCCGTGGCCGCCTCGGCCTGCTGCACCCTCCCGCTGCTGCTGGTGGCCCTGGGTGTCGGCGGGGCCTGGATTGGCACCCTGACGGCCCTGGAGCCTTACCGACCGGTCTTTATCGTGCTGGCGCTCGGGGCCCTCGGCTATGCCGGCTACCGGGAGTGGCGCATGAGCCGGGGGCCGGATTGCGACTGTGAGGTGTCGATGCAGGACCGGTTGCGCCGGACCCTGCTCGGCCTGGGGCTTGTGGCCGTGCTCGGGCTGATCGCCTCACCCTGGATCATCGGTGCCGTGGCCGATACCGGTAGCGTGGCTGCAGCGAGCACGCAGACCGAACAGGTGGTGCTCGAGGTCGAAGGGATGACGTGCGCCGCGTGCAACGTGACCGTCCAGAAGGCACTCACCAACCTGGACGGGGTGAAAGAAGCCCGGGTGACCTTCACACCGCCGCAGGCCGTTGTCACCTACGACCCGTCCCGCGTGACCGTGGACGACCTGGTCCGTGCCACCACGAACGTGGGTTATCCCTCGAAACCCAAACAAGGAGCCTGACATGAACACGAGCAGAGGACGTCGCCGGGTGCTTCCGGGCGGCCTCGCGGCGGCCGTGGTGGCGCTCTGTTGCGTCGTGCCGTTGCCGGGCCTGATCCCGGCCGCCCGGCCGGCGGTGCCTGCCGAAGCGGGTCTCAAGGTGGCGGTCTTCTCCATCGAAAGCCCGTTCTGCAGCGGCTGTGTCGCGGGTCTGAAAGCCACCGTAGGTGAGCTTGAAGGGGTGAAAGAGGTGGCGGTGGACGTGGAAAACCACCGGTTGATCGTCACCTTCGACGAAGCCGGGCGGACGGTCGAGGCGTTGCAGCAGGCCATCGTCGAAGCGACTTCCTTCAAGATCCGGCTCATCGAGGTCCGGAAAGCAACGGGCTGATATCGGGCCAGGAATCTTGCATACCATGCACCGGGAATCTTTCATACCATGCAACAGACGATCGTACTCGAGATCAAGGAGATGACGTGCAGCGGGTGTGCGCGTCACGTCACAAAGGCCCTGCAAGGCGTTTCGGGGGTGGAGGGGGTGATGCTGCCGGGCTGGGAGGCCGGCCGGGCGCAGGTGCGCGTGGCGGCGGGCGTCACGCCGGAGCGGCTCGTGGAGGCCGTCGCGCAGGCCGGGTACCGGGCGGGCGTGGTGGACGTCCGGGCAGCGGGGCGTCCGCCCGCGCCGGCGTCGCAGGGCGACGGGGCGTCGACCTACGACCTCGCCATCCTCGGCGGCGGGTCGGCGGCCTTCGCGGCGGCGCTCAAGGCCTCCGAGCTGGGGGGGCGCGTCGTGATCGTCAACGACGGGTTGCCGATCGGCGGGACGTGTGTCAACGTCGGCTGTGTGCCGTCGAAGGCGCTCATCCGTGCCGCCGAGCAGGTCCATCGCGCCGCGCGTTCGCCGTTCGATGGCATTGCCACCACGGCCCGCGTCGCCGACTTTGCCGCCGTCACCGGGCAGGTCCGCACGCTGGTGCAGGCGCTCCGGCAGCACAAATACGTGGACGTGGCGGCGGCCGACCCGAACGTCACGATCCTCGAAGGCCGGGGGCGGCTGGCGGCTCCCGGCGTGGTCGAGGTGAACGGGCGGGTGCTCCGGGCGAAGAACGTGCTCATTGCCACCGGGGCCCGGACGGCCGTGCCGCCGATCCCCGGCCTGGACACGGTCGAGGTGCTCACGAACGAGACGGTCTTCGGGCTGGACACCCTGCCGGCGCACCTGATCGTCATCGGCGGCGGGTACATCGGAGTGGAGACGGCCCAGGCCTTCCGCCGCCTCGGCAGCGAGGTGACGGTCGTCGACCTGCTGCCCCGCATCCTCGACCTGGCCGGTGAGGAGCTGTCCGGGGGCCTGCAGGCGTATCTGGAAGCGGAAGGGATCCGGTTCGTGCTCGAAGCCCGGGTGCAGCAGGTGCGCCGCGAGGGAGCCGGCGTGCTCGTCGCCGTCGAGACCGGCGGGCGGCGGCACGAACTCCGGGGCAGCCACCTGTTTCTGGCCACCGGGCGGCGGGGCAACACGGAGGACCTCGGCCTCGAAGCGCTCGGCATCGCGACCGACCGCGCGGGCTTCCTGCAGGTAGACGATTCCCTGCGGACCGCCGTGCCGACCGTCTTCGGTGCGGGCGACGTCATCGGCGGCGAGATGTTCGTCTACACGGCGGCCTATGAGGGCAGCCTGGCGGCCGAGAACGCCCTGAAGGGCTATCACCTCCGGCGCGACTACACGGCGCTGCCCTGGGTGGTCTTCACCGATCCGCAGGTGGCCGGGGTGGGGATGGACGAGAGGGAGGCCGGGGCGGCCGGTCTCCCGTACGAGGTCGCCCGGTTGCCGCTCGACCAGGTGCCCCGTGCGCTGGCCGCCCGCGACACGCGCGGGTTCGTCAAGCTCATCCGCCATGCCGAGACGGATGTGCTGCTGGGGGCCCGCATCCTGGCGCCCGAGGGGGGCGAGCTGCTCATGGAGCTGGCCCTGGCCGTCAGGTACGGCATCCCCGTGCGGGAGCTGGCCGCGGCGTTCCATCCGTACCTGACCCTGTCCGAGGCCGTCAAGCTGGCGGCCATCACCTTCGGCAAGGACGTCAGCAAGCTGAGTTGTTGTGCGGCGTGAGCACGTACGGGGCTCAATCGCCGTCGCCTGTGGGCCGCTGGAGGATGAAGGGTGCGTTGACCGGGTTGGCGTCCACGCCCTGCTTCGACGCCGCGACCATGCGCGCGACTTCCTCCATCAGCCGCGCGTTTTCGATGACGATCCCGTCTTTGATCGTGTGGACGATGCCGCGCGTGCGGTACATGTTGCCGTCCTCGTCGAGGGTGAGGGCCCCGAAAGCGTAGAGAAAGCGGAGGTTGTACAGCGGGCTGCCGTCCACGATGAGGAGGTCGGCGAGGAAGCCGGGGCGCACGAGGCCGAGATCGGGTTGGCGGAGCGTTCGGGCGCTGTTGTAGGTGGCGGCCTTGAGCACTTCGAGGGTGTGCAGGCCCGTCTCGCGCAGCAGTTGCAGCTCGCGGACGTTGGAGAAGCCGGGGGTGGCCCAGATGTAGTTGTCGTCGGTGCCGTAAGCGACGCGGCCTCCGCGTTTGTTGAACGCAAAGATGAGCTCGCCCCACAGATCGAAGGCGTAGCTCCAGTAGTACTCGTCGTCCGAGGTCCAGTCGTAATGATAGGAGCCGTGGTAGGCCGGGTTGGGGAGGTTCCAGTTGATGAGCGCCTGGTGGGTGTATTTTTCGTGCCAGGGCAGGCTCTGGGCCCGGAGGATATCCCGGTTGGCCTCGTAGACGACGCGTGTGGGGAGCATCGTCACCCCGTAGGCGACGAGCGAGTCGGCGACTTCGGTGAGGAGACGTTCCCGGTTGGCTTCCAGCCATACCTTGCCTGCGTGACGGAAGCGGGCGTTTTCGTCGTTGTAGTTGTAGTCCCGCGGGAAGTCTTGCACGCTGCGGTCGAGCGAGGATTCGGCATAGGCGTAATGATGCTCGATCATGGTGACGCCGGCCCGTGCGGCATCGACGGCGTTGGTGACGGCAGCCGTGCTCGGCGGAATGTGGTACGTGGTGATGCCGCCGGCCGCTTCGACGGCCCGGCACACCGCCGCCAGCAGCGCGGGGTTCCACCCCAGCGGGCCGACGCTCGTCACGTGCATGCCCTGTGCACGCATCTCACGGGCGATCTGCGGGGCGTTGGCGGGGTCTTCGAGGAAGGCGCGGTCGTGGCCGGTCTTGTCGCCCCAGCTCCAGATCGGAAACATGCGGGGTGCCAGGATCTCGTTGCGTGCGCTGAGGCGGGCCTGTTCCATCGCCGCATCGAGGCCGCGGTCGGGGGCGGGCACCATCGTCGTGACCCCGTGGGCCAGTTTCAGGTAGTACACATACTCGAGCGGCATCGGCTCTTGCCGCAGGTGCATGTGCAGGTCGATCATGCCCGGCATCACGTACATGCCTTCGGCGTCGATGACCCGGTCGCCGGTGGGACGTTCGAGCGCGCCCCGGCGCTCGAGGGTCACCGGGTCCAGGGGGATCATGTCGGCGATGCGGTTGCCCTCGATGATGAGGTCATAGGGACCGACCGGCGGGCCGCCGTGGCCGGGGATGACCATGGCACCCCGGATGACGAGGCGGTCGTAGGGGCCTTCGGCCAGGTCGCCGTAGGTGCGGGGCTGGGCGGACAGGAAGCGCGGGACGAGCAGGAGCAGCAACAGGACGACGCAGCCGCTCGTCCGGGCGGTCTGGGGACGGTACATGACGGCGTGCAGGCGGGTGGGTGAAGGGGAGCCGGCCCGGGCAATATAGGCGATGCCGGGCACGTGCTCAACCGCCGCCTGCACGGGGGAAAAGGGTCAGCGTGCGGGAATGTGCGCGAAGACGGAGGTGTTACCGTGGGCGTCGAAGGTGAGCACGTCATAGGCCTCCGCATACGCCCCTTCCATGCCGGGCGAGCCCATCGGCATGCCGGGCACGGCCAGCCCGGTCACCGCCGGGCGTGCTTCGAGCAGCCGCTTCACCTGTTCGGCCGGCACGTGCCCCTCGACGACGTAGCCGTCCACCAGCGCCGTGTGGCACGAGGCCAGGCGCTGCGACACGCCGTACTGCGCCTTCACGGGAGAGACGTCCCGCACATCGTGCGTCTCCACGGTGAAACCGGCCGCCCGCATGTGATCGACCCATTTGCTGCAGCACCCGCACGTCGGCGACTTGTAGACGACCATCTTCGGCAGTTCGGCACGGCCGTTGAGCGAGAAGGCGAGACCCAGCACGGCGACGAGCGCCACGCCGCTCAGCCCGGCGATAAGCTTCTTGTTCATGATGCGCGGTGATGTTGACGGAGAACCGTACACCGTATGGTCCAGGCCGCGGAATGTTTCGGGCTCATGCGGTCCGGGAAGCGGGCCGGTGCAGCCGGGGCAGGGTATAGATCAGCACCACGACCGCCGCGATGAGGAGCTGGGCGATCAGGGTCTCGATCGTCGGGAAGAGGCCCAGCAGGTCGGCGCGCCAGGGCAACGGCGACGGGGTAACCGAGAGCCAGCCCGTCTCCTGAAAGGCATGAATGGCTTTCCCGGCGAGGATCACCGAGAGCACGCCCATCGCCAGGGAGGAATACTTGAACAGCGTGCGCACGGGGAGACGGGCCGAGGCACGCAGGGCGATGAACGCGAGCACCAGCACGCCGGCGATGGCGAGCACGGCCCCTCCGGCGACGGCCGCCTTGCTGCCCGGCCCTTCCTGCAGCGTCAACGCCGAGAGGAACAGCACCGACTCGAAGGCCTCGCGGAAGACGGCCATGAAGGCGATGGCCGCCAGCCCGAACAGGTTACTTCCCTGCAAGGCGGTCTGGATCCGCGTTTCGATGAAGGCCTTCCACCTGTGGATTTCCGTCTTGCTGTGCAGCCAGAAGCCGGCATAGAGCAACACGCCGACGGCCAGCAGGGCGATGCCGCCTTCCATGGCCTCGCGCTGCGTGGCTCCGAACCGGATGACCAGGTCCGAGAAGAACCAGGCGAGCACGCCGACGCCGACGGCGGCCAGCCATCCGGCATGAACCCAGCGGGCGGCGTGGCGCTGGCCGGCGGCGCGGAGCACGCTCAGGATGGCCAGGATGATCAGAAACGCTTCGAGGCCTTCGCGCAGCAGGATGGAGGCGGCCATGAAGAAAGCGAACCAGGGCGACGAAGGACGCCGGTCCAGCACGTCGCGGGCCTCGGCCAGCACGGCGTGGGCTTCGGCGACGGCCGCCCGGGCCTCGCCGGCGGGGGCGCTCGCCTGCAGGGTGTTGCGCACGGCCATCATCTGCCGTTCGAGCCGGGCGGTGAGGGCCGGGGCGTTCGCCCGGAGCGACGGTTCGACGGGCTCCACGCCTTCGAGGTAGGCACGGACGGCCAGCCCCCGCGCGGCCCCGGGGTCCCCCTTCAGGAAGGCGGCCAGCGCCTCGTCGAGCAGTTGCCCGGCGCGGCTGAGGGCGTCCTGGCGGGTCGGCGGGGGCGCCGTGCGCAGGGCGGCGACGGCCCGGGGCGGATCCGCCACACCGGCTTCGGCGAGCACGGCGGCCAGGTCGGCGTCGTTGAGCGAGGCCACCTGTTCGAGCGTCACGTGCGCACGGAGCGCGGCCAGGCCGGCCGTTGCGGCCGCGCCGGGGTGCTCGCGGGCCGCCTTCATCGACTTGACGAAGAACGCCAGCGCCCACACCTGCTCGTCCGTCAGATCCGGGTAGGGGGCCATGGCCGTGCCCTCGACGCCGAGCCGGATGGTGTTGTAGGCCTGGAAGGGGGAGAGGGAGGCGACGCGCACGCCGGTGGCGAAGGGGGTCGGGGCGGGTTCGAGGCCGGCGGCGGCCGGGCCGTTTCCGTCGCCGCGGTCGCCGTGGCAGGCGGCACAGCGTTCGGCGTAGAGCGCGGCGCCCGCGGCCGGGTCCGGCCACCGGGCCGGCGCCACCGGGAGCCCCACATGGCGGATCACCCCGGCCCGGAGGTCCCGTGCGGTCCGGGCCACCGCTTCCGGGTCGGCTTTGGTCGCCACCAGCGCCGCCAGCCGTGTGCTTGCCCCGTAGAGGGCCGAGTCGGCCGGCAGGTGGCCTTCCTGCACCAGTGCGTCGAGGAGCCGGCGGGCCGTAAGGGCGAATTCCTCCATCTCGGCGTACTCGTCCGCGTTCACGATCACCCCGGCCTCGACGGCTTCGGGGTAGTCCTGGGCCATGTAGTCGAGCACGTGTACGAGGGTGCGGGCGGCATCGGGCGCCTGGGCAAAGGCGGGCAGGACCGGCAGGCACAACAGGGCCAGCAAGGCCCTCACGGGGGCGGCCGGCAGGCTGGAAGGAAAACCGGGCATGAATTCGTTCGGGATGGGTGCGGCTCGAAACGGACGGGCAAACCCCTTGCCCTGTAATTTAGACTTAATCTACTCAAGAGGGGCGCAAGGTTTCAAGCCGGAGGGAAAGGTTGTGTGAAAGGCGGGGGTCAGGCGGGCGTGGCCACCGGCGTTTCCTGTTCCAGCGCACCGGCCAGCTGCCGGTCCGCCCGTTTTTGCCAGCGGAAGACGAGCAGGAGCAGGATCGTGTTCAGCACCAGAATCTCGAAGGCGAAGAAGACGTAGAGGTTGCCCAGCAGCACGGCGGCGTAGAGGACGATCATCCGGGTGTTCGTCGTGAGGGCGTTGTAGTACTTGAGCAGCGGCTTGTTCAGCGCCCGGTACTGCCGGCGCAGCCAGTCGGGGAAGTGCGTGCCGAAGCGTTCCCGGGCCCGCCGCTGCAGCGCGATGGAGTGCCCGCACCAGCGTTCCTGGCGGGTGGTGTAGGTGATGTAGGCCCGCATGAGCAGCTTTTCGAAGAAGTGCTTCGACCACCGGAGCCGGGCATACTCGCGGCGCAGGGCGGAGGATTTTTCCAGTTCCGCTTTCTGGGGGTTGACGACGAAGAACAGGTAGGCGTTGCGGTAGAAATCGGCCAGGGTGGACTGGTAGGAATGGGTGATGCCGGCGACGGCGGCGATGAGGAAGACCCAGCCGGTGCCGGCTTCGGCAACCAGGCGCAGCCCGAGGTGCAGGTAGAGGCTCGTGAACTTGGCATTGTCCGAGATGCCGTCGAGCATACGACCCAGGCGGGAGCGCATGTCGGCCATGCGGGCGAGCTGCCCGTCCGCTCCGTCCAGGGCCTGGCCGAGCATCCAGAGAAAGATGCCAAGGAGGTTCAGCCGCAGGTCCTGGTAGTAGAAGAAGTGCCCGGCCAGCACGCCGACGGCCATGCCGATGAGGGTGACCTGGTTGGGCGTCATCCGCAGGCGGTGTGCCAGCACGGCCAGGGCATAGCCCCAGGGGCGGTACAGGTAGATGTCGACGATTTCTTCTACGTCGCGTGCCTTGTAGGTGTCTTCGATGCGCCCCATGATGGATGCGGGCAGGTTGTGGCGACAGGCGTTCCGGGGGGAACCCGGCGGGGTCACGGGCGGGCCGGTCGCAGGGACGGAACGTGTCAAAAATACCGCGCCCGGTGGTTAATTGCTCTGCCTTAGACGCGCCGACCCCGCAACAAGTCACGCACCGTCGTTGTATTTTCGGGAAAAACGGGAGCCGGGAGCCTGCGAAGGGATGATCATGGGAAACGTCGAAGTCGTTGCGCCGCCGAAGGAGAAGAAGCGGAAAAAGCGAAAGGAAGCGACGGAAACGCTCCATATTCCGCAGTATCACGTCGTGCTGCTCGATGACGACGATCACACCTACGAATACGTCATTGAGATGCTGATGGCGCTTTTCGGTCATTCGATGAGCACGGCCTTCCGGATGGCCTGTGAGGTGGATCTGAAGGGGCGGGTCATCGTGGAGACGACGCACCGGGAGCGGGCCGAACTCAAGCGTGATCAGATCCATGCCTACGGGGCGGACTGGCGCATCCCGCACTGCAGGGGATCGATGTCGGCGCTCGTCGAACCGGCCGGGTGAAGGGGCAAGGCGGCTTTTTTTCGGAAAACGGGTCGGTTATCTTTCGGGGAATCGGGTTCCCGTTTCGGGGGGCCCGCGAGACCGTTTCGTTTTCTATCCCCGGAGGTTGCCATGCGACCGGTTCATTGCAACGTGTACGCGGCGCTCTTTGGTTGCGCGCTGTTTCTCTTCTGCGGCTTCGTGCCCGTCGTGCGGGCGCAGGAAGGAGCCGGACCCCGGGCCACCGTGCTGGAGGAGGTGGAGGCGCTGGTGCCGGAGATCCGCCGGCTTTCGATGGCGCTCTGGTCCTATGCGGAGACGGCCCTTGTCGAGCACCGTTCCGCCGGGGCCCTGATCGACGTGCTGGCACGGGAGGGGTTTACCGTCGAGCGCGGGGTGGCCGGCATGCCCACGGCCTTCGTGGCGACCTACGGGCAGGGGGCACCCGTCATCGGCATCCTGGCCGAGTACGATGCGTTGCCCGGGGTGGGGAACGCGCCCGTCCCCGAGCGCCGGGCACGCGAGGACGGGGTGGACCGCGGGCACGGGTGCGGGCACAACCTCTTCGGAGCGGGGTCGGTCGGGGCGGCCCTCGCGCTCAAGCGGGCCATGGCGGCCCACGGCCTGCCGGGCACGGTGCGGCTCTACGGCACGCCCGCCGAGGAGACGGTCGTCGGCAAGGTCTACATGGCCAAGGCCGGGCTCTTCGACGATCTCGATGCCGCCCTCGAATGGCACCCCGGCACGGAGACGGCCGTGCGCAACCAGCCGGGGCGGGCCATGAACAACTTCACGGTGGAGTTCTTCGGCCAGGCCGCGCACGGGGCTTCCGACCCCTGGAACGGGCGCAGCGCCCTGGATGCCGTCGAGCTGATGAACCACGGCGTCAACCTGATGCGGGAGCACGTCTATCCCGAGACCCGCATCCACTACGTCATCACCGACGGCGGCGGGGCCCCCAACGTGGTGCCCGAGTACGCCCGGGTGTGGTACTATGTACGCGACATCAACCGGGAGCGCGTCGAGCGCTTCTATGACTGGATCCTGAAGATCGCCGAAGGTGCCGCGCTGGCCACCCGCACCGAGCACCGGGTTTTCCTGACCACCGGCGTGCATGAATACAACCTGAACCGCCCCCTGCAGGAGGCGCTGCAGCGCAACCTGGAACGGGTGGGGCCGCCGGTCTTTACGGAGGAGGAACAGGATTTTGCACGCCGGCTCCAGCGCTTCCTCGGCGTGCAGGAGGACGGGTTCCGCACGGAGATCAAACCGCTGGCCGACGCCCCGGAGCCGCCGAGCGGCGGTTCCACCGACGTGGCCGAGGTGAGCTACATCACCCCGACGGCCGGCTTCAGCGTGACCACCGCCGCCGCCAACATCCCGTGGCATAGCTGGGCGGCAACGGCCTGTCATGGCACCGAAGCCGGGGTCAAAGGCGCCGTCGTCGCGGCCCGGGTCATCGCCCTGACCGGCGTCGACCTGTTGACCGACGCCGGTCTCCGCACCCGGGCCCGGGACTTCTTCCGCGAAAAGACCGGTGGGAAACCCTACCAGCCGCCCATTCCGAAGGACCAGCCCCCGCCACTCCCGGAAACCACCGGCGGGGACTGAGGCGCGCACAACGGGGCACAGGTTGCCCTCGGAGCCCCGTTGCGATGCGATCACCCGTCGCCGGCCCGTTCCGGGCGGGGCAGGGTGAAGCGCACGGTGCATCCGTCGCCTGTTCCCGAGGAGTCGATCCAGACGCGGCCCCCGTGCACCTCGACGATGCGTTTGACCAGCGCCAGCCCGATGCCCGTTCCCTCGGTCTTGTTGTCCAGCCGCTCGAAGAGGCCGAAGACCTTTTCGTGATACTGCGGCGGGATGCCGGGGCCGTTGTCGCGGACGAAGACCTCCACCCGGTTCCCGTGCGTCGCGCCGCCGATCTCGATGACGGGATGCGCTCCCTCGCCGGCGTACTTGACGGCGTTCTCGATCAGGTTTTGCAGCACGTCGACGAGGCGGGTGCGGTCCCCGTAGACCTCCGGCAGGTCGGGTGCGATGCGGACTTCGACCCCGCGCGCCCGGATCTGCCCCGTGACCCGCTCGACGGCCTCGTTGACCAGACTCGTCAGGGGGATGGCCTCGGGCGGGTTGGTGATGCGCCCGACCCGTGAGAGGGTAAGCAGGTCGTCGAGCAGGCGCTGCATGGTTTCGGTTGCGTTCTGGATATGCCGGATGTCCTCCCGGACCTGGTCCAGGTCCCCGGCCAGGCTGTCCTCTTCGAGCAGGCCGAGAAAGCCCCGGATGGTGAAGAGGGGGCTCTTGAGGTCGTGCGAGACGGTGTAGGTGAAGCGTTCCAGTTCCCGGTTCTTGGCCTCCAGCTCGGCGATGAGGTGTTCGCGCTCGGCCTCCGCCTGTTTGCGCTCGGTAATGTCCGTGGCCAGGCCGCGAACGCCTACGGGATGACCGTCCTGCAGGATGACCCGGCTGGAGGTGCGGATGTGCCGGCACGATCCGTCCCGCAGCACGACGCGAAACTCGTACGGCTCGAGGTGGCCGGCCAGCGTGCGTTCGAAGCTCTCCTGGAGGCCCGCGAGGTCGTCCGGGTGGATCAACTCGGTGAAGGAGCGGCCCACGAGGTCGCCGGCGGTATAGCCGGACATGCGCTCGATGGCCGGGCTCACGTACGTGAAGCGCCCTTCGGCGTCGAGCTGAAAGATGACCTCGTTGATCTCCTCGACCAGGTGCCGGTACTGGTCTTTCTGGTCGAGGAGGTGTTCTTCGGCATGCACCCGTTCGGTCACGTCCCGCAGGACGACCAGGACGGCCGGCTCCCCCTCCAGCGTGATGGGGACGCCCTTGACCTCCCCCAGGAACGTCGATCCGTCCAGCCGGCGCAGCCGCTCGACGGTGAAGGGCACCGCTTCCCGCCGGTGGAGTTTCCGGAGGCGTTCCCGAACCAGCTCACGCGATTCGCGGTCTACGAAGTCCCATACGGAGCGGCCCAGCACGTCTTCCGGGGAGCCGGCGCCCAGGAGCCGGAGCCCCGCCGGGTTGATGAAGACGAACGTTTCCTCCCGGTGTACGGCCATCGGGATCGGCGCCTGCTCGATGAGGGTTCGGTAGAGCGCCTCGCGTGCCTGGAGCCGGTCGAGGCGTTGCTGCAGGCGGTGCATCTGCTCCTGCAGGGCGTCGAGGGAAAAGGGGGTGTCGTGCTCGCTCATGGCGGGGTGATGGGTCCGCATCGGTCCGTATGCTACGCCTTACGGTGTGCCGGCGTGCCGGGAGACCCCGATCGGTATGAAAACTACGAAAAGATCGGGGGGTCACGTCGACGCGATGCCGCCGTGCCGCAACGTGTGCATCAGGGCGGTGAGGGTGGCGGCCGCGCGTGCGTATTCCCGGGCGATCATCGAGACGTAGTGATCCAGGTCCGGGGTGTAGAAACCTTTCCGGGCGTCTTGCTCCAGCGTCAGGCACAGCCGGCTCATCCGGCTCAGGCCGATGAGCTGCGTGCTGGATTTGAGCGAATGGGCGCCCGCATGCAGCGCTTCCGTATCCTGCCGTGCCAGCGCCTGCTCCAGCGCCGCGATCAGTTCCGGGGTCGTCGTCAGGTAGCTTTCGATCAGGTCCGCCAGGAAGGCGGGATCCGCGGCTTCGAGATCGAGCAGGTGTTGCAGGACGGCCTGCCGGAGCGTCTCGTCGATGGGGAAGGACGCCCGGGCGTCTGCCGGATGTTCGTTTGATCGGGACACGATACGTCTGAGGCTGGAAACTGGGGGTTCAACCAGGATTATCGGCGGTTTGGGATTACTTTAAAAGCCGGGCAACGAGGCCGCTTTGGTGAGGAGGGTGTCGAAGGGCACCCAGCGGGCCGACAGGCGGTAGCCGGCCCCCACGAAGCCGAAGCCATTCCGCACGTTCGACATCACGCCCGGTTGCACGAGCAGCTCCGGGTCGAACACGCCGCCGGGCGGATCCCAGGCTTCGTTGGCCGCAATCATCCGAACCTGCACCTCGATGATCTTGATGAGGTTGCGCGGGTCGAGCAGGTATTGTTCCTTCAGCAGCTCCAGGATGATCCGTGTGTCCCGGGCGACGTTGAGCTGGATCAGCCAGCCGTCCGGGGTACGTTGCTGGGCTCCCTGGTAGGAGAACGTGGCCTTGTCGCGCCGGATGTCGGACACCGTACGGAAGACGAAGGTATAGACGACCTCGATCCGGATCAGGTTCGGTACCTGGCCGGCGACGTGCACGGGGAAGAGGGGAGGCGTGGAGAGGCTGCGTTCCGGGAGCACCAGCTCGCTGCGCGGGGGCACGGTCACCGTCACGTCGGTGGTGGCGCCGTCGGACCGGGTGACCTCGATCCGGTAGGTGTGACCGAACGAGGCGGTGAAGGGGGCCCAGAAGACGTGGGCGAACTCCCCGTTTGGCTCCCGCAGGAGCGAGTCCTGCCAGCGGCGTTCTTCGCCGGCGGTCAGGTCGAGGGAGCGGAAGCGGGCATCGAGCGGCCCGGCCCGGCCGGGTTCGAGCACGCCTTCGATGGGGAAGACCCGGACCCACTGGGTGTCGAGCTGGGGGGTGAGCACGCCGAAGAGGGTGAAGGGCCGGTCGGTGCCCAGCACGGCGACCACGTCTTCCTCGCATCCCGGAGCCAGCAGGCTCAGGGCGAGGAGCGCAGGCAGGAGCAGGGCGGATCCGCACCGGCGGGGCGCCTGCCGTGCCCGGCGGTCGTCACGGCGGGACGCGGACGGGCAGGTCATTCGTAGGCGAGCTTGAGTCCGACGGAGGGAAAGAGCGGGAGCTGATCGGCCCGGCGCAGCGTGAACACGTCGAGGAAGAAGATGTTACGGCGGTCGTAGACGTTGATGAGGCTGCCCTGCAGCGTCAGCCGGGCCGGGCCGAGCGGCAGGCTTTTCTCGACGGAGAGGTCGAGGCGGTGGTAGGTGGGCAGGCGGGCGTTGAACGGGCGGGCGTAGATGACCCGGCGTGAACCGGGCCGCTCGGCGACGCTCGTGACGTCGTCGACGAGGACGAAGCCGTCGAAGCCGATGGCCTGGCTGAAGGGGAGCCCGGAGCCGAAGGCCCACCGGAGGCTCACCTCCACGCCGCCGAGGGTGAAGGCGGCCAGGGCGTTGACCTGGTGGCGGCGGTCATGGGGGGGATGGAAGGCCAGCGTTTCCGTGCCGTACCAGAGAATCAGGCTGGCCTGGCGGGCCTCATAGCGGGTATGGGCATAGCCGTAGGTGAGGTAGCCGTAGAAGCGGGGGGTGCGTACCTCCAGGCGGGCGTCGAAGCCGAACGTACGTCCTTCGGCCGGTTGCAGGTTGGTCGTGAAGCGCGGGAAGGCGGTCCACTCGGCGATGAAGAGGTTCGTGAGGTCCTTGTAGAAGCCTTCGAGGGAGAGTTCGAGCCAGGGGGCGGGGGTGAGGCGGTAGCCGAGCAGGCCGTGCCGGGCCCGTGGGGCAAGGCCGGCACGCACGTCCTCCAGGTCGGTGCGCGGGCGGGGGACGTTCGTCCAGGCGGTGAAGACGCTGGCGGCGTCGCGGCGGTCGTTGAGGCCCAGCACGGCCTGGTGGTAGAGGCCGGCGGCCAGGCTCACCTGGTGCGGGCCGCGCGCCCAGATCAGCCGGAGGCGCGGCTCCAGGAACGGGCTGAAGCGCACGTCGAAGAACTGGACGCGCAAGCCGGGGCGGAGACGCCAGCCGCCGGCCAGGTGCAGTTCCGGCTCCACGTAGACGGCCGCGTGCTCCAGCCGCTCCCGGCGCTCCTCGATGTTCTGATAGAGCCCGCCCAGGCGGCTCCGGAGCCGGACGATCCGGAAAGAGAGCCCGGCATCCACGTTCGACACGTCGCCGAAGAAGGTGGCATCGGCGGCGACGTGCAGGTTCTCGATCCGGGAGGCACGGACGGGCTCCTCCCCCGGCAAGCCGAGTTCGGTGGGCAGGCGCGAGTAGGAGAGGCGGGCATCGAGCATCAGCGGGGAGACCCCGGGCAGGCTCACCAGGCGGAGTCCCAGGCCCAGGTTGTTCCATCGTACCTCTTCCGGGGGCAGGTCCCCGCTGTCCTCGTCCAGCGCGCCCCGGTCGTGGGTGCGGATGAAGAGCGCCGAGAGCCGGCTCGAACGTCCCAGATGGCCGTGCACCTTGGCGAAGACGTCGCCGAAGTCGAAGGGTAGGGGGCGCCCTACCAGGGGCTCGGCCCCCTCTTCCACGAGCGACTGCCGTGCCGAGAGCAGAAAGGAGAAGCGATCCCGGACCAGCGGGCCTTCGAGGAGGGCGGCCGTCACGAACGGCGAGAGCGTCACCGCGCCGGCGAAGGCCCGGTTGTTGCCGTTACGGGTGCTGACGTCGATCACCGACGAGATGCGCTCGCCGAACCGGCTTCCGTAGCCGCCCGCGTAGATGTCCGTTCGGCTGATGATGTCGGCGGGGAAGGCAGAGTAGAAACCGAGGATGTGGAAGGGCTGGTAGAGCAGGACGCCGTCGATCTGAACGAGGTTCTGGGAGGGTTCGCCGCCCCGGATGAAGAGCTGCCCGCCCCGGTCGCCGAGGGTGACGATACCGGGCAGGGCGGTCAGCAGGCCGGCCAGGTCGCCGGAGAGGTCGGGGGCCGGGATCAGCTCGATGTCGCGCGGGCGGACGGTCTGCTGCCCGGCCGTCAGGTTGGCCGCACCCGTGGTGCGCTCCGTCTCGACGACCACCTCGTCCATCGCGGCTTCGCCCGGCACGAGCGACAGGTTCAGCCGCCGCCGCTCGCCGGGACGCAGCAGCAGGGTGTCCCGCAGGGTCCGGTAGCCGATGAAGGACACCTGCAGGAGATACCGGCCAGGCGCGAGGTTCGGGATGAGGTAGAGGCCGTCGCGGTTGGTGACGGCTCCCTTGAAGGCCCCGCCGGCGTCCTGAAGGGCCACGTTGACCAGCTCGATCGGCTGCCCGTCCGTGGCGTCGGTGACGAAGCCGCTCAGGACGGCGGGCTGGCCCCGAACGGCCGGCACGAGCAGGCACCCGAGCAGGCCGGCCACCCATAGCCCCCTCCCGCCGGGGAGGACGGATCCGATGCGGGCAAACCGGCGAAACACCATCGGGTGAGACGGTTGGGATGGTACGACGACACCACAAGGTAGGATCGCCGCTGCGCCGGGACGAGGGCAAAAGCGGGTGCCGTCTGGCCGAAAGCCGTCAGGGGGCTTCTTGCCGTGCCTCCCGGATGGCCTGTTCGAACGCCTCGAGGGGCTGGACCCCGCTGAGGAACCGCCCGTTCACGAAAAAGCCCGGCGTGCCCGTGACCCCGAGCTCGATTCCCAGGTTCATCTCGGCCTGGACCTGCCGGGCGGCGGCGGCATGGGCGTCCGAGGTGGTGTCCTCGGCACAGGTGGACCAGGCTGCCAGGTCGATCCCCGTGCCGGAGAGCACTTCCTTGCTCCGGCTCAGGACGTTCTCCGGGGTGATCGTCTGCTGGTTGTCGAAATAGAAGTCGTGCAGCGTCCAGAACGCCCCGGTGCTTTGCCCGGCCGCACACGTGGCCGCGATGGCGGCCGGCCGGGCCCAGGCGTGGAAATCCAGCGGGAAGTGGGCATAGACCAGGCGCACCTCGTCCGGATACTTCGCCAGCACCTCCTCGACGGTACCGGTGGCCCGGGCACAGTACGGGCACTGGAAGTCGGAGAACTCGACGATGGTCACGGGGGCCTCCGGGTTGCCCCGCACCGGGTAGTGTTTCGCCGCCGCCAGCAGGGTTTCGTGGGTGGCCTGACGCGCCCGGGCCTCGGCTTCAGCGATCTCTTCGGCGGACCGGCTCACGTCGAAGGGGCCGGCGGCAATGAGGTAGAGATACCGGTCGTCGGTCGAGACGAGAAACCGCTGTTCCTGGCGGCCCCGCTGGGTCATGAAGGTGAAGGCGCCCTCGTCGAAGCCGGGTAATTCGCTCGGCGCCAGATCGCCCATCTGCGGGTCCAGCCGCTTCAACTGCGGGATCTGGTGGGTCAGGTTGGCCAGAATGCGGGCCTTGCGGTCCCCCTGGACGTCCGGCGTCTGGCCGTTCACCTGCGGGTTACAACCGATCAGTACGGCCGCCAGGGAAAGCAGCGTGATAAGATTTTTCATCAAAGGAACGGAGTGTGTACGGGGTGGGACGAGGGGCCGTCTGCGGCCGGGCGGAATGCCGCCGGGCGGGACGGCCGTGCTTCGTTAACCCGCTGCCCCATGGCCGGGGTTCCGATTGCCGGGCCCGGCAAACCTTTTTCTTCGTTTCGAGTTAGGAGGGCACGGCCTGGTGGAAGACAAGGGGAGGAGTCTCATGCAGCGAGCGTTTTTCGTCCTTGTGGTGGGGATGCTGGCTTTTGCCCCGCCGGGGCAGGCGAGGGCCCAGGCGTGCTTCGAGCGGGCGGCGCTGCTCGGTCATGCGGCGCGCCTGGCCGATGACCGCTATGAAGGCCGGGCCACGGGGACCGGCGGGGGGCGTGCCGCCCGCGACTACATCCGGGACACCTATGGAAAACTCGGGCTGAAAGCCTTCGGGACGTACGTCCGGCCCTTCACCTTCACCGCGCGAGACGGCCGGGACGTCGAAGGGTTCAACGTGGTCGGTTTCATACCCGGCACCGAGCGCCCCGACCTCTTTCTCGTGGTGACGGCGCACTTCGATCACCTGGGCATCGTGGACGGTCAGATCTATAACGGTGCGGACGACAACGCCTCCGGGGTGGCCGCGCTGCTGGCCGCCGCCGCCTGTTTCACGGCACAGCCGCCCCGGCACTCGATCCTTTTCGCAGCCCTCGACGCCGAGGAGCAGGGCCTCCGGGGGGCCGAAGCCTTTCTCGCCGAACCGCCCGTGCCGCGCGACCGGATCGTGCTCAACGTCAACCTCGACATGGTCGGCCGGGGCGACAAAAACGAGCTGTTCGCCAGCGGCACCTACCACTACCCCTTCCTGAAAACCTTTCTGGAACCCGTCGGGGCACGGAGCGCCGTGCGGCTTCGCTTCGGGCACGACCGCCCCGAAGACGGCCACGACGACTGGACGTTCGCCTCCGATCACGGCGTCTTTCACCGGCACGGCATCCCCTACGTCTACTTCGGCGTCGAAGACCATCCCGACTACCACAAGCCGACGGACGATTTCGAGGCCATCCCGCAGGATTTCTTCGTGAACGCGGTCGCCACCATCGTCGATGCCCTCCGCACCTTCGACGTCCGGCTCGGGGAGGTGCGCCGGCACGCGCTCGGTGCCGAGTGAGCCCTCATGTTGCAGGTCAGCGCGCTCTTCGTCTATCCGATCAAGTCGACCCGGGGCCGGGCGCTCCGGCAGGCGACGGTCGAGCCGTGCGGGCTCGCCGGCGACCGGCGCTGGATGCTGGTGAATGCCGGCGGTACGGCGGTGACGCAACGGGAGGCGCCACGCCTGGCCCTCGTCGAGGCCCTGCCGGAGCCGGACGGCCTGCGTGTGGTGATCCCCGGCCGGGATCCGTGCTTCGTCCCCCGGCCACCGCGCGAGGCGGCACGCGTGACGGTGCGCATCTGGGGCGACCGCGTCCCGGCCGCCCCGGCCCCCGGCGACGTGCACGCCGCGTTCTCGGCGTTTCTCGGGCGGCCGGTCCGGCTCGTCCACCTGCCCGGGGACGTGGTGCGCCCGGTCGACCCCGCCTATGCCGTCGGGGCAGACCGGGTCAGCTTCGCCGACGGCTTTCCCCTGCTGCTGGCTTCCGAAGCCTCGCTGGCCGAGCTGAACCGCCGCCTGCCCGACCCCCTGCCCATGGACCGCTTCCGGCCCAACCTGGTGGTTGCGGGAGGACGCCCTTTCGAGGAAGACACGTGGAAGAAGATTCGTGCCGGTGAGGTCACGTTTCACGTCGTCAAACCGTGTGCGCGGTGTGTGGTCACGACCATCGACCAGCAGACGGGCCTCCGGGGCAAGGAGCCGCTGCGCACCCTGGCCACGTTCCGCCGCCGGGAGGGCAAGGTGCTCTTCGGGCAAAACCTCATTCCCGAGGGGCCCGGCGTCGTCCGCGTCGGGGATCGCGTCGAGGTACTGCACCGCGCCGGGTGAAGAAACGGGGGCGCGGGCAATGGTCCGGCCCGGCCCGTTTTATAGAAAAGGGGATGGTTCGGAAGGGGCTATAAAACCCCGGCTTTCAAGCCGGCGGATAAGGCGATGCGGCGTGTATGGACGCGTCACGCGTCCTACGCCGCGATACATCGCCCCTGGACCCCCTCCGTTTCCCGTGAGGGAGTTCTCCGCCGTCTGTAGACGGCGGTACGGCTGAACGGGAACCTTACAGACACTATGGTAGGTGTTGTAACTATGCCAGAGGTGATGCGAACATATCGTTACCGGGCTTACCCGAACGCCGAGCAGAGAGAGAACCTCGCCCGTACGTTCGGCTGTGCCCGATGGGTGTACAACTGGGGCCTTGAACGACGTACCAACGCCTACTACGGAGAGGGCAAAAGCCTCACCTACAACAGCCTCGCTGTTGAACTCACGCAGCTCAAGAAACAGGAGGAGACGCGGTGGCTCGGGGAGGTAAGCGCCGTCGTCTTGCAACAGAGCCTCCGCAACCTCGAACGGGCCTTCACCAACTTCTTCGAGAAGCGGGCGGGCTACCCGTCGTTCAAGCGGAAGAGCGGGAAACAAAGCGCGACCTACGCCAGCAGCGCCTTCCGCTTTGACCCAAAAGCGATGACGCTCACGCTGGCGAAGCAGAAGACGCCGCTCAAGATCCGATGGAGCCGGAAGCCGGAGGGCGAGGTCGTCAAAGTGACGGTCACGCTCGATCCATCGGGTCGCTACCACGTCTGCCTGCACTGCCGGTGCAAGGTAGAGCCGCTGCCGCCCGCCGATCCGGGCGGAAAGACAGGTAAGAGCGTCGGCGTCGATCTCGGGCTCAATGACGTGGTGGTAACAAGCGAAGGGTTCCACAGTGGCAACCCGAAGCACCTCCGCCGCGCCTACCGCCGCCTTCGTCGGGTGCAGAAAGCTCTCAGCCGAAAGCAGAAAGGGAGCAACAACTGGGAAAAGCAGCGCCGAAAAGTGGCGAGGATCCACGCCCGTATCGCTGACCGGCGCAGCGACTTCATCCACAAGCTCACGACCGATCTTGTCAAGAACCACGACGTGATCGCTGTCGAGAGCCTTGCGGTGAAGAACATGATGAAGAACCGCCATCTCGCCCGCTCCATCTCGGGAGCCGCGTGGGGCGAGATTGTACGCCAACTCGAATACAAGTGTGAGTGGTACGGGCGTACACTCATCAAGGTGGATCGCTGGTTCCCCTCCTCGAAGCGGTGTAGCGCCTGCGGGCACGTCCGCGAGACGATGTCCCTCGGCGTGCGTCGCTGGACCTGCGAGGAGTGCGGCACCGAACATCAGCGCGATGAGAACGCGGCGGAGAACATTCTGGCGGTCGGAGCGACCGTGGCAGCCTGTGGAGACCTGAGTAAGACCAGAGCAGCAGGCGATGTATGATCGCCTATTCAGTTGCATGGCGTCGGTCGATGAAGCAGGAATCTCCCGTCTTTAGACGGGGGAGGCTCAATTCTTGGTTAAGGATCTTTTCAGGAAGCAAGGGTTTTCCTTAAATTTGGCCGCGTGTGTGCGCGCTCCGTGAGCGGAAAGGGCGATCTCGGATCGCCCGTCGTGCACGTGCGGCATACATCCCGGATCGGATCTAAACAGGGAGGAGACGCCTTCAGGACCCTGCTCGACGACATAGGATCGGGAGCCATCGACCGTGTGTCGTGCCGGTTCGTGCTGCGAAGAAGTAAGCAGGCGGGAGGGGAGGTGGCGGCATGAACGGTCATGTGCTCGTGCTCAACCAGGACTACCGGGCGCTGACGGTTTGCAGCGTGCAGCGGGCGGCGGTGCTCGTCATTCTGCAGAAAGCGGAGCTCGTCGAGGCGATGCCGGAGCGTTACCTGCGCTCGCCCGGCTTCCGCCTGCCCTGGCCCAGCATCGTCCGCCTGAAGGCCTACGTGTCCGTGCCCTACAAACGCATCCTGCTCACGCGGAAAAACATCCTCCGGCGCGACCATTTCCGGTGCCAGTACTGCGGGAGCCGGGAGCGCCTGACCATCGACCACATCCTGCCCCGCTCGCGGGGGGGGCCGGACACCTGGGAAAACCTTGTGGCGGCCTGTGTGCCCTGCAACAACCGGAAGGGGAACCGGACGCCCGAAGAGGCCGGTATGTCGCTGCGGCGCCGGCCGTTCCGCCCCAGCCACGTCATGTTCATCCGCGATTACGTCGGCACCGTGGACGAGGCCTGGAAGCCCTATCTCTTCTTGAAATAATCGTCGTTTCGGCGGAACGCCCTGCCCGTGAGGCGTAGCAAGGGACAGGCGATCTGAGAGCGCACGTGCGATTTCAGGTCGCCCGGGGTGCCGGTTGCGTGCGTGGCCGGCCCGGCCGTATGATCCGTTTCCCAGCCCGGAAGATCCCGTGGTTTCCCGTTCTGCGCTGCTCGTGGCCCGGCTGCTCTGGGGCGTGCCCGTCCTGCTGTTCCTGCTGGCCGGCTATCAGGCCAAGGTGGCCCGTGATCTCCGGCACACCCTGGACGAAGGCATGCCCGCCCGGGCCGAGGTGACCGCCTACCACCGCGTCGACCGGAAGGACGTGACGCATGCCGAGGTGAGCCTGCGTGTTCGCCTGGCCGGCGGGGCCGTGCTCGAGAAACGGCAGCTCGCCCTGCCCTACTCGCTGGCCTTCCTGGTCGAACGGGACACGCTCGACGTGCGGGTGTTGCCGGGGGCGGATCAGGAGGTGGTCATCACCGAGATCGCCGCCACGCAGGCCCGCATCGCCCGGATGAACGCGGCGATGAGTTTCGTCGCGTTCCTGCTCTTCGGCGCCGGGGTCTTCTGGTGGAACCGGTATCTCCGGCGACGGGGCGACCCGGCACGCAGGAGCGCGGCCTGAGGGGCGAGGCGCGCCCTTCAACGTGCCATCGGGCGGACGGGTGTCGTCGGCTCGTCGGGATAGAGGTGGCCGACCCACTCGGTGTACCCGTTGAAGAGCTGTGTCGGGACGCGGCGCACATCGTCCAGGCTCGCCATGAACCGCTCCGAGGCCTGGCTCCAGCGCGGGTGCGGGATGTTCGGGTTGACGTTCGAGAGGAAGCCGTATTCGTTCGGCTGCAGGTCGTTCCAGAACGTCGGCGGCTGGCGGTCTACGAACTCGATCCGGACGAACGCCTTCGGCCCCTTGTAGCCGTACTTCCAGGGAAGCACCAGGCGGAGGGGGGAGCCGTTCTGTTTCGGCAGGGGCTCGCCGTACATGCCGGTGGCGACGAAGGCCAGCTCGTTCACGGCCTCGTCCATCCGGAGCCCTTCGTAGTACGGCCAGGGATAGAACGATTTCGAGGCGGCCAGGCCGGGCATCTGCTCGGGCCGGTTGAGGCAGACGAACCGGACGTGGGTGGCCTTCGAGAGCGGCCGGCACTGCTCGATGAGCTTGCGCAACGGGAAACCCGTCCAGGGAATCGTCATCGACCAGGCCTCGACGCAGCGGAAACGATAGAGGCGCTCCTCCAGGGGCATCCGGCGGATGAGGCCGGCCACATCCAGCGTCAAGGGCTTCTCCACGAGGCCCCGCACCTCCAGCGTCATCGGGAATGGTTCGTAGGCACCCGTTACCGGCCAGACGTTTTTGAGGTCCGCCGTGTTGTTCTTGAACTCGTAGAAGTTGTTGTACGAGGAGGCGGCGAGGCGGTCGGTGATCCGGCGCTCCGGTACCGTGAAGCGGGGGTTGCGCGTGGCGGGGAGGCCGTCGCGCGGGGCGCTGGCGGGGATCGTGTCGAGCGGGCCGTCCGGTCCGGGGAGGACGTGGCGGCGGGCCGGCTCCGAGGTACAGCCCGGAAGGGCGGGACCGGCGACGAGGGCGATGCCGCCCAGGCCCAGTTGCCGGATGAAGGCGCGGCGGTTCCGGTAGGCCGCCGGGTCGGTCACGTCCCGTTCACGGGCCTGCCAGCCGGGAGGAAGGATCAGATAGGCCATCGGTGTGCAGGTCGAAGCGGAGGATGGTACGGACGTGAGGGTAGGACGCACCAGCGGCCTTCTTGTTACCGCCTCGAAGAAGATGTTGTGGAGATTGAAAGGATGGGGATACAGGACCGGCAGGGAGGAAGACCGGAACGAACCGCCGGCCGGGCGCGGCGTATAGTCCCGTGTCGCCCGTTCCTTGGACGTCTGTTCCACGACTGTTGGGGGTGCCCTGTCTCGTGGCAGGGCTGAGATCATACCCTTGGAACCTGATCCGGATCATACCGGCGTAGGGAAACAGGAGCCGTGGTTTTGCCGCGGGGGCACCGGTGTGCCCCTCCGTGTGCGGGACCGTTCTGCCGCCAGACCGCCCTCATCAGTCACGATGACGGGCGGTTTTTTCGTTTTCTCCCCTTCACCATCCCCTTTTTCCCATGTTGACCTACAGGAGAACTTTGCGGCCGGTACCTGCTGCGTTCTGGATCGCGGGGCTACTGTGCTGGGTGCTGGGGCCGACGGCGGTTCCGGCGCAGCCTGCCACCGTGCACGGCTTCGTCGCCGACGAGACGGGAAGGCCACTGGCCGGCGCCAGCGCGGTGCTCATGGACGCCGCCACCGGGCAACAGCGCTACGGCACGGCGACCGGGCTCGACGGTACGTTCCGGCTCGAACGGGTGCGGCCCGGTGCCTACCGCCTCGCCGTCACGTTCGTCGGGTACGCGGCGCACGAGGAGCCGGTCGAGGTGGCCGGCGGGGCGACGCTCGAGGTTCGCGTCCGGCTGGTGGCCACGGCGATCCCACAGCCCGAGGTGGTCGTGACCGAGACGCGCGCGCGCCCCGGCCTGACCCCCATCACCTACAGCAACCTGACGGCGCGTGACCTGGAGGTGCAGCCCGCCATGAAGGACCTGCCGGTTCACCTGGCAACGCTGCCCTCGATCACCTACTATTCCGAGAACGGCAACGGCATCGGCTATTCGTACCTGCGCATGCGCGGCTTCGACCAGCGCCGCCTGGCTGTGGCGATCAACGGCGTGCCGCAGAACGACCCGGAGGAGCACAACGTCTTCTGGATCAACTTCTTCGACATCGAAGGTTCGGTCGAAGACATCCAGGTGCAGCGCGGGGCCGCTTCGGCCTTCTATGGCCCGACGGCCATCGGCGGCGCCATCAACATCGTGGCGATGCCCTACCGGCCCTATCCGTACGCCGAGGTGGAGCTCGGTTACGGCACGTTCGACACGCAGCAGTACAGTGTGGAGGCCAACACCGGCCTGCTCGCCGACCGCTTCATCGTCTACGGGCGTTTCAGCCGCCTGCGCTCCGACGGCTACCGCGACTGGTCCTGGACGCGGTTCACCCGCTTCTTCGCCGGGGTGCGCTACCTGACCGAGAACGCCACGTGGACGCTCCAGGCCTACGGCGGCCCCCAGCGGGACGGCCTCGCTTTTTCGGGCATCCCCAAGGCCGCCAACAAGGAGGCCCTCCCGGACGGCTCGGGCGGGGTCATCGACCGGCGCTACAACGCCAGCGCCTTCTCCGGCGACGTGGAGGACTTTCACCAGCCGCACGTCGAACTCCACCACGAGTGGCGCCTGGCCCCGGACTGGCGGCTCAGCCAGGTGGCCTTCTGGATCCGCGGCATCGGCTACTTCGACTTCGACGGGTCGTTTCGCTCGGCCAACTACCTTCGCCTTCCCGACGGCTTCGTGCCCGAGGACCAGCGCGACCTGCCGCTGTTCATCGTAAAACCCGAGGCCTCGGTGTTCTTCCGCGCTTTTCTGGATCAGTGGCAGCTCGGCTGGATGCCCCGGCTGACACATGCACACGCCGGAGGGGAGACGACCTTCGGCGCGGAGGCCCGGCTGCACCGCTCGCTCCGCTGGGGCCGCATCCAGGAGGCGACGGGGCTGCCCGCACACCTCGTCGGGCCGGAAAACGATGTGCGGGTCTATTCCTTCCGCGGGGAGAAAGCCATCGTCTCGGCCTTCGTGAGCCATCGCTTTCGCCCGCACGCACGGCTGGCCGTGCAGGCCGACGCCCAGCTCACCTACCGGCACTACCGGATCTACGACGAGGCGTTCTTCGGGAACCGCTTCAAGAAGCCCTACGTGTTCTTCAACCCCCGCCTCGGGGTGACCTTCAATCCGGAGCGTCCTTTCAGTGCCTATGCGAGTGTGGCGCTGGCCGGCCGCGAGCCGCGCATGAAATCGCTCTACGACGGGGAAGAGGCCGGCGCCGGCTTCACCCCGCGGTTCGAGCGGCGACCGGACGGCTCGCTCGATGTGGATCGTCCCTTCGTCAAACCCGAGCACCTCGTCGACGTGGAGGCCGGCGTTGCGGTCCGGCGGCCGCGCTATCGCCTGGCGGCGAACCTCTTCTTCATGGACTTCCGCGACGAGATCGTGCCCAGCGGCGGGCTCGACCAGTTCGGCGTCCCGCGCACCGGCAACGCCGAGCACACCCGCCACGTCGGCCTCGAGGTGGAGGCGGCGCTACGCCTGGCGCCCGGCCTCGACCTGACGGGCAATGCCACCCTCAGCCGCAACCGGTTCGTCGCCTTCACCGAGTACGTCGTGCAGGAAGACGGGACGACCGCCGGGCGCGACCGCTCGGGCAACCCGATCGCCGGCTTTCCCGAGCAGACGGCCAACCTGGGGCTGCGTTACCAGCGCCACGGGCTGACGGCCTCGGTGCACGCCCGCTTCGCCGGCAAGCAGTACGTCGACAATACCGGCGGCCGCCTGCCCGATGGCACCCGCTCGCCGGAACGGGTGGTGGACCCTTACACGCTCGTGGATGCCTCCTTCCGCTATGCCTTCCCGGAAGGCTCTCCGTTCCGGGGGCTGGCGCTCGCCTTCGACGTGAACAACGTCTTCGACGGCAAGGTGCTGCTCTTCGGGAACGAAGGGTTCGGCACCCCGCAGTTCTTTCCGGCGGCCACGCGCCACGTGTTCGCCGGGCTGACGTATACGCTTCGCTGAGGAACCGCCGGATCCGTCGAGGTCCCATCGCCACACGGCCACGGGGGAACGCAGCTTCTCCCGTGGCCGTTTTTGTGTGCGCGAGCAACCTGAAGCCATTCCACCGTTGCCTCACATGCTGGTGCTTCGCAATGCCTATCTCGGCGCCGTCGCCGGGCTGATCGCCGGCAGCCTGGTGCTCGGGCTCGGCGGCAGGCTCCTGCTGGGGCTGCCCGTCGCCGCGGGTGCGGCGGATGCGTTCGGGGGCACGAGCACGTTCGAGATGGTCGTGGCCGGTGCGGTCATCGGCATCAGTGCCGGCCTCCTCTACGGGTTCGTGCTGTCGCCGGTGCGCGGGCCCGAGTACCTCAAGGGGGGCATCTTCGGGCTGCTGGTGATGGGCGCCGTGTTGCTTTTCTACCTCCGGGTGCCGGCCCTGGCCCGCCCGCCGCTCTGGTTCGTCTCGCTGATCGTCCTGGCCCTGCTCTTTGCCGGATTCGGCGTGGTCCTCGTCGCCTTCGAGCGGTGGCTCCGGCGATGGACGCTGGCCTGGACGGAGGCGGAGTGAGATCGTCCGTATTGTTGCCGAAGCAAAAGCCCGTGATGGAGACCAACCTGCCCGATGTGCTCGAAGTGTTGTATCAGGACGAACATTATGTGGCGGTGAACAAGCCGGCGGGGTTGCTGGTGCATCGGAGCCGGATCGCCCGGGATGCCGACCGGTTCGCGTTACAGATGGTGCGCGACCAGGTCGGGCAGTGGGTCTACCCGGTGCACCGGCTCGACCGGCCGACCTCCGGGGTGTTGCTCTTCGGCCTGAGTTCCGAGGCGGCGCGGCACCTGGGCCTCGCCCTGGCCGAGCGGACGGTGCGCAAGACCTACCTTGCCGTCGTCCGGGGCCATCCCGGGCCGCGCGGCCGGGTCGTGCGTCCCCTCAAAGAGCCGCGGGACGAACCCGTCGACGACGCGGAACCGGACGACCGGCAGTCGCGCCCGGCCGTGACCCTCTACCGCCGGCTCGCCGCCGTCGAGTTGCCGGTGGCCGTCAGCCGTTATCCGACGAGCCGCTATGCCCTGGTGGCCCTGCGCCCGCGCACGGGCAGGCGGCACCAGCTCCGGCGCCACATGAAGCACATCGCCCACCCCATCATCGGCGACCGCAAGTACGGCGACCCCCGGCACAACCAGTTCTTCGAGCTGCAGCTCGGGTGCCGCCGGATGCTGCTGCATGCACGCCGCCTGGCTTTCCGCCATCCGTACACCGGAGCCCCGGTGACGATCGAGGCCGGTCTGGACGACGGCTTCGCGACGGTGCTCGAACGGCTCGGCTGGGGACCGCTTCCATGTTGAGACGGGCCCCGCCGGGAAACCCGGGTGGAGAGACCGGGTATCAGCGCACGTGGATTCCAGAGAAAGCCCTGCCATGCGGTCCCTGAACGCGTTCCAGCTACCCCGCTACCGGACAGGCACCCGGTGGCTCGCCATCGGATGCCTGGGCCTGCTCATGATGGCCGGCTCACGCCCGGCAACGGCGCAGGAGTTCAACTGCCGGGTGAGTGTCAACTACCAGAACCTCACCGGGTCGGACTTCTCGTTCCTGCAAGACCTTCAGCAGGCCGTCAGCGAATACCTCAACCAGCGAAGCTGGACCGAAGACCGCTTCCTCGACCACGAACGCATCGACTGTTCTTTCTCCATCTTCTTCCAGGAGGCCGTGAGCCTCTCCAGCTTTCGCGCCCGGCTCGTCATCGCACTGAGCCGGCCCATCTACGGCACGAGCGGGCAGACGAACGTCGTCCAGATCAGCGACGAGAACTGGCGGTTCGACTACACACGCGGCACCCCCCTGATTCATGACATCGACCGCTTCGACCCCCTGACCTCGGTGCTCGATTTCTACGCGTACCTGCTGCTCGGCTACGACTACGACACCTTCAGCTCGCTCGGCGGGACGAAGTATTTCCAGCAGGCCCGCCTGATCGCCGAGCTGGCGCGCTCGTCCGGCGCTCCCGGGTGGACCCAGCTCGGCGGAGATCGCAGCCGCGGCGAGTTGATCTCCCAGATCCAGGACCCCCGCTTCCAGCCGCTTCGCCAGGTCTATTTCGATTATCACTTCAACGGGCTCGACCTCTTCACGTCCGACCCCGACCGGGCCCGCGCCAACATCCTGGGGGTGCTCGAAACCCTGCGTGAGATCAACCGGGACGTGTCGCGGGCCTACGTGCTCGACCTCTTCTTCTCGACGAAATTCCAGGAGCTGGCGGCGGTCTTCGAGGGATCTTCGCTGCGTACCCAGGCCTATGACCTGCTGGCCGAGCTGGATCCGTCCCACCTGAACGAGTACAACAAGCTCGTGCAGTGACGGTCCGGGCGAGCGGGGCGGCAGGAGGGCCGGGCGAGGAGGGCCTCGGGGAGGTGGAGGCGGGCGCCCGGCGGTTGATGGGCGAACTCGGCCTCCGGCACCTGGGCGCTTCCCTTTTCAGTCTCGGCTGGACGTTCGGCTTCGACCGCGCACGCCGCCGGCCCGGCTGCTGCCGGTGGCGGCGGGGCGAGGTGCCCCTGAAACGCATCACCCTGTCGAAGCATTTTGCGGCGGCGCTGGGATGGGCGGGGATGGAAGCCGTGATGCGGCACGAGATCGCGCACGCGCTGGACTTCGAGACGCGGGGCCGCAGCGGGCACGACGATGTGTGGAAGGCCTGGGCCCTGCAGTGCGGGGCCGAGCCGACGCGATGCTACGAGGGCGACGAGCCGGCCGGGGCCGCCGCCCCCTACCAGGGCACCTGCCCCTCCTGCGGGGCCGTCTATCCTTTCTACCGCCGCCTGAAACGGCCCCGGGCCTGCGGGGCGTGCTGCGACCGGTATAACGGCGGGCGATATGCTGCGGCCTTTCGGCTCGTGATCCGCAGACGCTAGAGGACCACCGATGGAGGACTGGATCGACGTCGGCGAGCAGGTGCCCGAAGAGGCGGTGACCGTCTGCATACGCCTGCGCGGGCAGGTCCGCACGGGCTATTACCGCATCCGGGACCGCTGGTACTGGATCGGCGACCTGGACCGGTGGCAGATGAACACGTCCCCCTACTGGGCCGAAGACCGGGCCTGGTATCTGAATACGGAGGAAATCGAGGGCTGGCGCGCAGAGACGGAACCGGCCGGCCCGGCACCGTAGATCCCGGCCGGTACGCTTCACCGGCGTGTGCCGGCCGCGCCTTCGGGGAGCTGGGCGCTGAGCACCTCGATCAGGGCGCGAACCCGGGCCGGGGCATGCATGGCAGACTCCGGCAGCTCTCCTTCCGAGAGGGCGACGTTGAGCGATTCGAGCGCCACGATCACGGCGCGGATCATGGCGTCGGTACCATCCAGTTCCGCCAGGTCCAGCAGGGCGTTGACGGCGTCTTCGAAGACGTGAATCAGGGGTGTTTCGCTATGCATGAGGGCACCGGATACTGCCTGCGCAGGGACCGCGTTACGGCCTGTCCTGCGAAAGGGGAGGCGTGGGTTGGCGATGATTGGGAAAACGATCCGGCAAACGCACATTTCCCGCGGCATGCAACGCCGCGGGCGTAGGCCGGATTGCGTTCCGGGCCTCCAGCGATTGGAGGCCTGGCGATGGTGCCTCGTGCGTGTGCCGGAGGACCTCTACGGGCTGCGGACCACGCACGACAGACCGGTTGAAAACGGGGGTGCGAAAGGGGGGATTCGAACCCCCACGGGTGTTACCCCACCAGATCCTAAGTCTGGCGCGTCTGCCGATTCCGCCACTTTCGCAAAACGATGTTTAAATATAAGGCGGCTGGGGATGGGGTTCCATGCGCGGGCGTTGAAGAAAAAGCCCGGCACAGGGCGGGGGCGGATCGGTTGCCCCTTGGAACTGCGGGTACGATCTTCGGTTAGCCCCCGACCGGTGTGCTCCACAACCGGGAGCGGTCCTGAACCTGTTGACGAATTCCGGTGGTTATGCAACGAAGCGTGGCCTTTCGTCTGGCTTTCCTGCTTTTCGTGGCCGGTCTGGCGGCCTGTTCGGCACCGAAAGAGACGGCCGTCGTCGTCGAGCGGGTGCCACGCCCCGAAAAGCCTCCTTCCACGGAAGACGCCGTCCCGGCGGCCCGCACCCGGACGCCGCTGACCCCGTTTCCGGCCGGCTACGATACGGTGCGTGCCCGCCCGTTCGACAGCGGGAAGATGTGGACCTTCGACAACCCGCCGCTCGACTACTTCGCCGGGGCCTACGGCTTTCGGCCGGATAGTGCCTGGCTGGCCCGGGCGCGCCTGGCCGCGCTGCGCTTCGGGGAGAACTGCTCGGCGGGCTTCGTCTCACCCCACGGCCTGGTGATGACGAACCATCATTGCGCCCGTGAACACGTCTCGGCCGTGAACCGCCCGGGCGAGGCGCTGCTGGAGAAAGGGTTCTATGCCCGTCGCCTCGAAGACGAACGCCGCGTCGAAGGGCTCTACGTGGATCAGCTCGTAGCCATCGAGGACGTCACGCGCCGGGTCGGTGCCTCGGAACGCATGGAGCCCCAGATGCGGCAACGCCTGGTCGAGGCCCTGCAGCAGCAGATGACGGCGGCGGCAAAGGCCCGGGATACGACGCTCCTGGTGCAGATCATCCCGCTCTACAACGGGGGCAAATATTCCGCCTATACGTTCCGTCGCTACCGGGATGTGCGCCTCGTCATGGTTCCGGAACTGCGCCTCGGCTTCTTTGGCGGCGCTCCGGACAACTTCGCCTATCCCCGCTACACACTCGACGTCGCCTTCTTCCGCGTCTACGATCCCGGGGGACGGCCGCTCTCGACCGACAACTACTTCCCGTGGAGCACCGAGGGCGCGAAGGAGGGGGAGGTGGTCTTTGCCATTGGCAACCCGGGCCAGACCAGCCGCCTCAGCACCGTCAGCCAGCTCAAGTATGAACGGGACTACGGCCTGCCGCAACGCCTGGCCGTGCTCCAGCGCCGGGCCGAAATCCTGGCGGACTACATCCGCGCCCATCCCGAGGAGGCCGATCGGTACCACCTCCACAATCCGTATTTCTCCATCCTGAACTCCCTGGAGGCGTTTCAGGGGCAACTGGACGGGCTGCGGGACCCCTACCTGATTGCCCGGCGCACGGCGGCCGAACGGGCCTTGCAGGCCGCCGTCTTCGAGAACGACTCGCTGCGGGCACACTACGGCGACGTCTGGGAACAGATCGAACTGCTCCAGAAATCGAAGCAGGCCACCTCCGAACAGGCACGCGCCCTCCTGTATTTCGGCAACCCGTCCCTGAGCTCGCACGTCCTCACCCGCGCCCTCTACGGTTACGTGCACGACCTGATGCAGCAGCGGGCCTTTCCTCCGGAGCGCATCCAGGCCGTCTACGACGAGGGGATCCGCCTCAAGGACTGGCCGCGGGAGCTGGAGGCGGCCTTCGTCGCCCAGCGGCTGAAAGAGTTGCTGGCCTATCTGGGACCGAACGACCCGACGATGAAGAAAATCCTGGGCGATCAATCGCCGGACAGCGTCGCCGCGCACCTGGTCGCCCGTACGGCCCTGGTCGACTCCGCAGCCTTCCGGGCCATGCTCGACAAACGGTTCCTCCGGAGCGGCGATCCGGTCGTTCCGCTGATCGAGGCCATCGCACCGCTCTATTTCACCCTGAACCAGCAGCTGGAAAACTTTCAGGAGCGGGAGAAGATGCTCAACGGCCGGCTGGCCCGGGCCCGCTTTGCCGTCTTCGGTACCGATTTCCCGCCGGATGCCTCCTTCTCGCTACGCCTCTCCGACGGGGTGGTCCGGGGCTATCCCTACAACGGGACGAAGGCCCCGCCCTTCACCACCTTCTACGGCCTCTATGCCCGGCATCATGCGTTCTTCGGGCGGCCGGACTGGATGCTGCCCGAGCTGTGGCTGGCACCCCACCCGGACTTCGACCCCGAAACGCCGCTGAACCTCGTCTCGACGAACGACATCGCGGGCGGTAGCTCCGGCTCGCCCCTCGTCAACCGCGACCTGCAGATCGTAGGGGTGGTCTTCGACGGCAATGCCGAGTCGCTTCCCAACCAGTACCTCTACACGGACGAGCAGGCCCGCACGATCTCCGTCGATGCGCGCGGTATCCTCGAAGCCCTCGACGACGTCTATGAGGCAGACCGGCTGGTGGCCGAGTTGCGTTCCGGGCGGCTCGTGCCGTCGGAGGCGGAAGCGGCCCTGCCCGGGCGGGATTAACCGGCGGCTGCGTGGGCGGCGGCAACGGCTTCGACGACGGCCGGGGTCACCTCTTCGATGGAATGGAGGGCGGCGAAGCGCCCGGCCCCGTGCCCGCAGGCGACGAGCGGTACCGGGTGGCGGGTATGCGTGCGGGTGCTCAGGTCTTCCAGGTTGCCATGGTCGCTGGTGAGCAGGAGCAGGTCTTGCGAAGGATCGAAGGTTGCGAGCAGCCCGGACAGGAAGCGGTCGAGGGCCTGCAGGACGGCGGCGGCTTCGTCCGGGTTCTGCCGGTGGCCGGCCTTGTCGGTCAGGAAGTATTCGAAGAGGACGAGGGCGTGTTGCCGGCCGAGGTGGGCCAGCCGTCGCCCGGCTCCGGCTTCCGAAAGGGGCGGGACGTCATGCCCGAGCACGGTACGCCAGGTGATCCCGGTGAGGTCTGCCGTGAGGGCGCGTGCGTGCAGCACGTCGTCCAGGGTGCGGATGCGGAGGCCGGCGTCCAGGCAGCAGCGGGTCGTCACGGTCCAGCGTCCCCGCTTTTCGGCGGTCTCGAAGAAGCGGGGCGGGTAGGCGTTGACGAAGGCGGCCGGCTCGTCGTACGGGAGGCCGAGGCGGGTCAGGCGACGGAAAAGGTTGTGCCGGGCGAGGACGGGTTTGGTCCGGGAGTGGGGGTAGGGGCCGTAGTGGCGGCCGGCCACCCGGGCGCAGTTGATGCCGGTGAAAAGGGTGGCCTGCCCCGTGCCGCTCTGCGGAAGTCCCTCCACGCCGAGGGTGGCGTCGAGCGGCCGGAAGACGAGCGACGGGGTGGCGACGGTCTCCGCCCGGGCGGTCCAGCGCTGCCCGCCGGCAAGGCGTTCGAAGGCGGGCAGGTGGAGCCGGGCCAGCGGGTTGACGGCCGGGTCGGCCGTGCCCAGGCCGACGCCGTCGAGGAAAACGAAGTAGAGGTGCGGCATGCGGGTGTGACGGGAAGGGGTGCGGGTTGGAAGTCGGGGGGGAGGCCGGCAATGCGAGATTGGTCCTGCCCTTCGTGTCTCGCGGCAACCGGTGTTCCGGCTCCGTACCCTGGGGCGTCATCGAGGTGTGGCCGGAGCTAGACGCGGGCGGCCGTCGTGATCCACTCGAAATCGACGTGGCGGTGCAGGCGGTGCAGCGTTTCGGGGGGCGGGTGGTCCGGGTCCGGGATGCCGAAGACGGGGCGGCCGGCTTCGAGGGCCCACGTCATGGCCGCCCATTCGGGTGTCTGCGGGCGCGGCTCGAAGAAGACGGTGGCGCGTGCCAGCCCGGCGAGCAGCAGGGCCCGTTCCCGGTCGTCGTGGGGATAGGGGCCGTGATCCGGGGGGAAGGAGGAGCACAGGAGCCCGCCGGCCCGCACGG
The DNA here is from genome assembly GCF_011682235.2 of Rhodocaloribacter litoris. NCBI lineage: Bacteria > Pseudomonadati > Rhodothermota > Rhodothermia > Rhodothermales > Rhodothermaceae > Rhodocaloribacter > Rhodocaloribacter litoris. The sequence goes on from NZ_CP076718.1 coordinate 3,698,176, forward strand.
CGGCGGCGGCGACCGGCCGCATCGGGGCAGGGAGGCGAGCGAGGCCGCAGGCCGCCACCAGGATCGACGGGTGGGCGCCGGCTCCGCCCGCGGCCAGCTTGTGCACCACGACGTCGAACCCGTGGTCGATGCCGGCGGCCGGGACGAGCCCGCTCGCGCAGAGGTGCCGGACGAGGGCCTGGGCCGTCTCGAAGACCTCCTGGCGGAGGGGAGGGCGGGCGAAGAGGGCCACGGCGGGACGCACCAGCAGGGCCGTATCGCCGTAGGCATAGAGCAGGACCGGCCGGAGGCGGCGCGGCAGGTCCGCCAGTCCCGGCGGCCAGGGTGCTGCCGCCTCCGCACGGGCCGGTGCGAGCAGGGCGATGTGCTTCTCCTGCAAGGCCCGGAGCCGTTCCCCGGCAGCCTCCAGGTGGGGGCGCATGCGTGCCTCGTCGAACAGGAGGTCCACGAGACCGGCCGCGTTCGGCACTCCCTTCAGGCGGAAGAGCACCTGCTCGCGCGGGCAGCGCCGGAGCGCTTCGTAGGAGGCAAAGTGCTTCAGCAGCCGCCCGGCCGTCACCCGGCCGACGCCGTCGAGCGACAGCAGCGCAAGGGCGAAGGTAACCGTTTCGGACATAGGGCTTCGGGATGCGACGCGACGGGTGCCCGGTACACCGAAACGGCACCGGGCTCCGGAACTACTACAAGAAAGGTAGAAAAATCCTTACTTTGTGGCGCGTCGTAGGCGTTTCAGACAGGTGCTTATGGTACGGGGAACGATCCAGAAGCTGCGCCGGCTGTTCTCCAACGGGGAGAAAGACCAGCCGGAGTTTGCACTGGCGCTCAGCGGGGGCGGGGCCCGGGCGTCGTACCAGGTCGGGGTGCTGAAGTATATCGCCCGCGCCTTTCCCGAGGCGAACTTCGGCATCCTGACCGGGGTCTCGGCCGGGGCCATCAACGCCGCACATCTGGCCAACGATCCGAATCCCTTTCCCACCTCCATCGACAACCTCGTCGATAGCTGGAGCAACCTGCTCTCGGAGAACGTCTACGCCACCGAATCCAGCCTCAAATTCCTCTGGAACATCGTTCGGGACGTGGAGGAGAACGACCGGCACGGCTGGGTGGACACGTCGCCGCTGCGGGCCTACCTGGAGGAGAAGCTGCATGCCGAGGACGGCCGGCTCACGCACATCAGCGAGCGCATCCGGCAGGGCTCCCTCAAGGCGGCGGCCATCATCACGACGAGCTATTCGACCGGCCAGACGGTCGTCTGGGTGCAGGGGCGAGACATCGAGGCCTGGGAACGGCCGAACCGGGTCGCCATCCGCACGACCCTGACCGTCGATCACATCATGGCCTCTTCTTCGATCCCTTTTCTTTTTCCGGCCGTCCGCATCGGGGAGGCCTGGTACGGCGACGGCGGCATCCGCCTTTCGGCGCCGCTGGCGCCGGCCATTCATCTGGGAGCCGACCGCATCCTGGCCGTCTCGACCCGCTATGCCCGGAGCCGGCGCGAGGCCGACGAGCCGAGCGTCATCGGCTACCCCCCCACGGCACAGCTCATCGGCATCCTGATGAATGCCATCTTCCTCGACACGCTCGATCAGGACGCCGCCATGCTGGAGCGCGTCAACCGGTTGCTCGAAGACGTGCCGGAGCGCAGGCGGATGGGCCTGCGCCCCATCCGCCTGCTCCTGCTGCGCCCTTCACAGGACCTCGGCAAGCTCTCCGGCGAATACGAGCACGACCTGCGCGGGCCGCTGCACCTGCTGGCCCGGGCCTTCAGCAGCGACAAAACCAAAAGCCCGGACTGGCTCAGCATGCTGCTCTTCGACCGGGCCTACACCACCCGCCTGATGGAGATCGGCTATGAGGATGCGGCACGGCAACATGACCGCATCGCGGCTTTTCTGGATCGAAAGGCGACCTCTTTTGCCGCTTGATCGAAGAATTGTTGAAGTTGGTAAGATATTTGTCGTACCGTGGTGCGTTCGGGCCTGAGGAACGGCGGCAGCGGTCGGGCCGGTGCCTGCCGGCGTAGGGATGGATCAGCATCGGGGCCGACGGCGGCACCGGAGAAAATCGCCTGCGATGCGCTTCTACGCGCGTTTTACGTTGAAAATTGCGTCCTGTCTCGGAGATACGGTATCGGGCAGACCCCTGCCGCCCGGGGGGCCGGTCTGTCGTGCGGCAGGCGGCGACCGGGGGGCGGCAGGGGCCTTGCGGCACCGGCAGGCATCTCAAACTGAGATGGGCCGGTGGAGCACGCCTGCAGGGCGTATGCAGGTTTTGATGCGGGCCGGGATGTGGTGTGGGCTGGTGCCGGCAGTGGCCGGGGCGGAACGGCTCGCCGGGGTGCAGGGCAGCGCGGAGGAGCTTTTCTACCGGATCGGGTTCTACCTCTTGCTGACCGTGCTGGTGGGGTGGATCACGTGGATGCTCACCCGCCGGCGCTATGAGCGCAGGTTGCTGGGCCTGATGCAACGGCTGGCTTTTTTCCGGGCCCTGTGCGACGGCGCTTCCGAGGTGCTGCTCCTGCTCGACGGGGCACGCCGGATCCTCGAAGCCGGAGGGACGGTGCCGGCCGTGTTCGGGCGAATTGCCGGGTCTCTGCGCGGGCGCGACTTCGGGGAGATGGTGTCCCCGGACGACCGGCCCCGGCTTATGGAGGCCCTGCGCCGGGTACGCGAAGGAGCACACCAGCCCCTGGAGGTGACGGTGGCGGATGCCCCCGCCGGCCGGCTCCACCTGGACCTGAGCCCGGCCGAGGTGGAGGGACGGATCTACTTCGTGGTACGGTGCCGGCCCGTGTCCGAACCGACGGCTTCGCCTGCGCCGCCCGTCGCCGAGCGGGCGCAGGTGATCTCTTTCCTTTCACAGGTGGGGCACGAGCTCCGCACGCAGCTGACGGGGATCATCGGTTATGCCGACGTGCTCGAGCATGAACTGGCCGGGCGTCATCGGGAGGCGGCCCGGCTCATCGGGCGCAGCGGGCAACGGCTGCTGCGTATGGTGAACGAGATGCTCACGCTGGGCCGCCTGGAGGCCGGCCGCATGGTGCTTGAGCCGCAGGCGTTCGACGTGGCCGCCGAGGTGGTCGAAGAGGTGCAGTTGCTGCTGCACCTCGCCGAGGCGAAAGGACTTGGCCTGCACGTTCGCCGGCCCGTTCTGCCGGTGATGGCTACCCTGGACCGGGCCGCCTTCCGGCGCATTCTGGAAAACCTGCTCAGCAACGCCATCAAGTATACCCGGGAGGGCTACGTCGCCGTCGGCCTGGAGGTGAAGGAAGACCGGCTGTACCTCTCGGTACGGGACACGGGCATCGGCATCAGCCCCGAGTTTTTGCCCCATGTCTTCGACGAGTTTGCCCGGCAGACGGCCGGAGACAGCGGCGAAGAAGGCACCGGCCTCGGGCTGGCCATCACCCGGCGCCTCGTCGAACTGATGGACGGGCGCATCGAGGTCACCAGCCGGCCGGGTGAGGGAACGGAGTTTCTCGTGGAGCTCCCGCTGCACCTGCGCGTTCCACAGGCGCCTCCGGTCTCCGGTTGAACGCGTCTCCTGTGGGAACGCTCACACGGCCGCCGGGCCTTCCCCGGAAACGTTGGTTTCGAGGAAAGGGAACAGGGCATACACGTCGAGTTCCGTCCAGGGCTTCCCGTCGACGAGGACCGGGACCTCGTAGCGTTCGGCATAGTGCACGATGCGGTGGCTCAGCGTCGCGTACTCGGGGAAGAGGTGCGGGATCTCGAGGTGCCGGGCGTCCGCCCCGATGATGAGCAGGCCCTTGCGGGTCAGCTCCAGCCGCTGCACACAGGACCATTCGAGGCAGGTCTTGCGCCGGGTGTAGTCGTATCCGACGAGGTGACGGTCCGAGAGCTTGATACACCAGACGACCCGCCGCAGGCGCTGCAGCCGGCGCACGGCGACCACGGCCAGCGTCAGCCATGAGGAAGTGATCAGGCCGCCCGCAAGCCACGGCGAGACGACCCCGGCCCGTGTCGTCGCCAGCAACATGGCCGTCAGCCCGGCCAGCGTCATGGTGAGCGCCAGCAACGTGGCGGCTCGCCGGCGCGTGAGAAACTGGACGTCCTCGTTGTCGAAAACTTCGTACCAGTGTGACATGACCATCCGGATGCGTCGGGGGGGGATTATGTTAAAACGGTGTGAACCCAAAAAGTTCGGGTCGCCACAGAAGATTTCGACCGGAACGACCAGGGTTTAAGCGCCGGCGTTCCAGGGGGTTGGCCGGTTGGATGCCGCCAGCTCTAAAACGACGAGAGACGGGATCCAGGACTCCGGGGTCTCCGTGAAAGCTGGTAACATTTCAATAACACGCACGATGGTGAGGGAGGAACGCCCGCGTCCCATGAAAACCGATGGAAAGCCCCCCAAGCTCTATGTCATCGATCCGGTGGAGGAAAGCCGGGTGCCCTACCTGCGGGGTATCCTGACGCGTTCGTTGCAGAACGCCGGCCTGTCTTTCGAGGAGGCCTACGACGTGGCGAACGAGGTGCGGGAGACCCTCTGGGCCGAAGCCGACATCAAGCTGCGCGGTTCAGAGGCAGACATCACGGCCGACGAGCTCAAGCGCGTCGTGGCCGACTACCTGGAGCGAAAGGGGCTCGCGGCGGTTCGCGAGCGGTATATGCTCGTCAAGGGCAAGCCCGTCGTGATCCGGATCGAGGACATGGAGGGGCAACCGCAGCCGTTTTCGAAGGGCATCCTGGCCCAGACGCTGGAGACGTGTGCCCTGCCGGCCGAGCAGAGCTACCAGATCACCACCGAGATCGAGCAGGCGCTGATCCGGTCCGGGCGGACCCGGCTCACCTCGATGGAGCTGGCGGAGCTGACCTATCGCCACCTGCTCGACCGGGTGGGGCCGGAGGCGGCACATCGTTATCTGGTGTGGATCGAGTTTGCCCGGAGTGGCCGGGCACTGATCCTGCTCGTCGGTGGCACCACGGGCAGCGGCAAGAGCACCATCAGCTCGGAGGTGGCCCACCGGCTGAACATCGCTCGCATCCAGTCCACCGACATGCTGCGCGAGGTGATGCGCCTGATGCTGCCGCAACGGCTCTTGCCCACGCTGCACACCTCGTCTTTCAACGCCTGGCGCGTGCTGCCCACCCGGGGCGAGGAAGGAACCCCGTTCGAGCCGGACATGATCGACGGCTACCTGACGCAGGCCGAGCAGGTCGGGGTGGGCATCGAAGGGGTGATGAAGCGGGCCGAGCGCGAGAAGGTGTCGTTGATCCTCGAAGGGGTGCACCTGAACCCGATCCTGCAGCGCCGCCTGATGAAGGTCACCTCGGCGGTGGTGGTGCCGGTGGTGCTGGCGGTGCTCAAGAAGAAACAGCTGCGGAAACGGCTCCAGGGACGGAGCCAGCAGGTTTCGGGTCGCCGTCTCGAACCCTACCTGGAATATTTTGACGTGATCTGGCGGCTGCAGAACTTCATGCTGTCCGAAGCGGACCGGCTCCAGGTTCCGATCGTGACCAACGACGACAAGGACGAGACGATTCGTTCGCTGATGGAGATCATCTCCGACGCACTGGTACGCGAATACAAGGGGGATCCGGACGAGGTCTTTCGCAACCCCGCCGGGGCGAAGCGTTGAAGGGGAGCGGGCACCGTTGATAACGATTTGATAACATGCCGGCCGTCGTTCTTCGTAGTCCGTTGATATAACGGTGCCGAAAGAATGATAAATTACCGGCATAGCCCTGCGCGTCCGGTGCTCCAGGGCCGTTCGCAACCCACCAGCTTACGCCATACCGATCATGAACATCCTTTCTACCCGGAAACGCTTCGAAGCAGGTTCGTTTGCTTCCCTGTTCTTGCTGGTTTGCCTGGTGCTTGCCGGCTGCGGCTCGGGCGACGGGCCGGCCGCCGAGGGGCAACTCAGCGGCAGCGTGGCCGTCGACGGCTCCAGCACGGTCTACCCGCTGACGGAAGCGGTGGCCGAGGAGTTTATGAAGGTGCATCCCCGCGTGCGTGTGACCGTCGGCGTCAGCGGCACCGGCGGCGGCTTCTCCAAGTTTCTCCGCCGGGAGACGGACATCAGCAACGCCTCGCGTCCGATCAAGCCGAGCGAGCAGACGCTGGCCGAGCAGAACGGCGTCGGCTACATCGAACTGCCGGTGGCCTACGACGGCCTGGCCGTGGTAGCGAACCCGCAGAACGACTGGGCCGAGTGCCTGACGGTGGAGGAACTGCGGCGCATCTGGGAGCCGAACAGCACCGTCACCAACTGGAACCAGATCCGCCCGTCCTTCCCGGACCGGGAGCTGCACCTCTACGGCGCCGGTACCGACAGCGGCACGTACGACTACTTCACGGCGGCCATCGTCGGGGAGGAGGGCGCCAGCCGCACGGACTTCACCGCCAGCGAGGACGACAACGTGCTGGTGCAGGGGATCAGCGGCGATGTCAATGCGCTCGGCTTCATCCCGTATGCCTACTACGAGGAGAACACGGACCGGCTGAAGCTGCTCGGCGTCGACGACGGCAACCCGGACAACGGCGAGGGCTGCATCCTGCCCGACGCCGAGACGGTGCAGAACGGTACCTACCAGCCGCTGGCCCGCCCGATCTTCATCTACGTCCGGGCGGACCGGGCCGAGGATCCGGCGGTGAAGGCGTTCGTCGAGTTCTACCTGCAGAACGCCACGCAGCTGGCCCGTGAAGTGGGCTATGTGGCCCTGTCCGACGAGGCGTATGAGCTGGCGCTCGAGCGCTTCCATCAGGGCGTCACGGGCAGCATCTTCGCCGGCGAGGGGTCGCAGGTGGGCGTCCGCGTGCAGGATCTGCTGCGCATGGAGCGGGCCGCGCAGGAGGAGGCTCCGGCCGGTGAACAGTAAGCCCCGATCGTCATGAAGCGTGTCCCATCGGGAAAGGGCGCGGGTTCGTTGTCGTTGCAGGCCAACCTGTACAACAGCCCGCGGGAGCGGCTCATCAAGTGGGTGCTCGGCCTGTCGGCCGTGCTGACGATCTTCACCACGCTCGGCATCGCCGGCGTGCTGCTGGGCGAGTCGGTGGCGTTCTTTCAGCAGGTTTCCTTCCGGCAGTTCTTCCTGGATACGGAGTGGACGCCGCAGTTTGCCGACAAGCACTTCGGCATCTGGCCGCTGTTGAGCGGGACGCTGCTGGTGACGGTGATCGCGGCGCTGGTGGCGCTGCCGCTGGGGCTCTGTAGCGCCATCTACATCGCGGAGTACGCGCCGGAGCGGGTGCGTCGCATCCTCAAACCCGGGCTGGAGCTCCTGGCCGGGGTGCCGACGGTCGTCTACGGGTACTTTGCCCTCACGTTCGTGACGCCGCTGCTGCAACGCGTGCTGCCGCAGCTCCAGGTGTTCAATGCCCTGAGTGCCGGCATCGTCGTGGGGATCATGATCATCCCGATGGTGGCGTCGCTGAGCGAGGATGCTTTCCGGGCCGTGCCGCGCGCGCTGGCCGAAGGAGGGTATGCGCTGGGGGCGACCAAGCTGGAGGTGGTCACGCGGATCCAGCTCCCGGCGGCCCTCAGCGGGATCATCGCCAGCTTCATCCTGGCGCTCAGCCGCGCCATCGGCGAGACGATGATCGTGACGCTGGCGGCCGGGGCCACCCCCCGCCTGACGCTCGACCCCACCGGCTCCATCCAGACCATGACGGCCTACATCGTGCAGGTGAGCCTGGGCGACACGCCGCAGGGCACGGTCGTCTACCAGAGCCTCTTTGCCGTCGGGCTCGTGCTGTTCCTGATCACCCTGGGCATGAACCTCGGCGCCAACGCGGTCATCCGGCGCTTCAAGGAGTCGTACTGAGATGCCTGTCACCGCCACCGAATCCCGGTTCGATCTGCGCCTGGCGCAGCGCAAACGCTTCGGCACATTTATGCTGTGCCTGTTCTTCCTGGCCACCGTCTTCGGCCTGCTGGTGTTGCTGACGTTGCTGGTGGACGTGACGGTGACGGGGCTCCGGTGGCTGGATGCGGACTTCCTGACCTCGTTTCCGTCGCGCAATCCCGAGGAGGCCGGCATCAAGTCCGCCATCGTCGGGTCGCTCTGGATGATGGGGCTGACGGCCCTGTTCGCCGTGCCGCTGGGGGTCGGGGCGGCCGTCTACCTGGAGGAGTACGCCCCGCGCGGGTGGTTCCTGCGGGTGATCCAGGTCAACATCGCCAACCTGGCCGGCATTCCGTCGGTGATCTACGGGATCCTGGGGCTGGGGCTGTTCGTGCGGTTCATGGCGCTGGAACGCAGCCTGCTGGCCGGGTCGCTGACGATGGCGCTGTTGATCCTGCCGGTGATCGTCATCGCCACGCAGGAGGCGCTGCGGGCCGTGCCTTCCGGGATCCGCGAGAGCGCCTATGCGCTGGGGGCCACCCGCTCGCAGGTCATCTGGAGCCATCTCCTGCCCATCGCCACCCCCGGCATCCTCACCGGGGTGATCCTGGCGCTGAGCCGGGCGCTGGGCGAGACGGCCCCGCTGATCATGATCGGGGCCCTCACGTTCATCGCCTTCCTGCCCGAGTCGGTCATGGACCCGTTCACCGTCCTGCCCATCCAGATCTTCAACTGGACCACCCGGCCGCAGGCGGCGTTCCAGGAACTGGCCGCGGCCGCCATCATCGTGCTGATGGTCTTCCTCTTCCTGATGAACCTCAGCGCGATCCTGCTGCGTAACCACTTCGACAAGAAACGGGCGCTCTGATGCGCGCCGGCGAGCAAGACGTCATGGAACAGCAGAAAACCGTATCTCCGCCCGAAGCGACCCCGGACGACGGGCAGGTGCCGGCCGCCAGCCGGGCCGATCGCCGGAAGCGCGTGCCCGAAGACGTCAAGATCGACGTGCGTGACCTGCACTTCTGGTACGGCGACAAACCGGCGCTCAAGGGCATCACGATGCAGATCCGGGCCCGGCGGGTGACCGCCTTCATCGGCCCTTCCGGCTGCGGCAAGAGCACCCTGCTCCGGTGTTTCAACCGGATGAACGAGCTCATCCCGGGAACCCGCCACGAGGGGCAGGTGCTGCTCGACGGCGCCGACATCTACGAGGCCGACCCCGTGGTGCTGCGGCGCCGGGTGGGCATGGTGTTCCAGAAGCCCAACCCGTTCCCCAAGTCGATCTATCAGAACATCGCCTGGGGGGCGCGCATCAACGGCTACCGGGGCAACATGGATGAGCTGGTGGAGCGCTGCCTGCGGCAGGCGGCGCTCTGGGACGAGGTCAAGGACCGGCTGGGCGACAATGCCTACGGCCTCTCCGGGGGGCAACAGCAACGCCTGTGCATCGCACGGGCCCTGGCCGTCGAACCGGATGTGCTGCTCATGGACGAGCCGGCCAGCGCCCTCGACCCCATCGCCACCAGCAAGCTGGAGGAGACCATCCTCAAGCTCAAGGAGCATTATACGGTCGTCATCGTTACCCATAACATGCAGCAGGCGGCGCGGATCAGCGACGAGACGGCGTTCTTCTACCTCGGCGAACTCATCGAGATGAACGAAACCGAGGCGCTCTTCACGCATCCCGCCCAGCAGCGCACCGAGGATTACATCACCGGCCGCTTCGGCTGAGTCCCGCCGGCACCGGCCCTTTCAAACCGCGACGACCCATGCCCGCTTTTCGCCATCTGGACGAGGAACTCGACACGCTCCGGGAACAGCTCGACCGCATGATGCACCTGGTCGAAGCCCAGCTCGCCGAGGTGGTCAATGCCCTGCTGGCCTGTAGCCGCACCGGGGCCGAGACGGTGGTGCGGCAGGACCGGGAGATCGACGCGCTGGAGCTGGCCATCGATCACCAGTGCGAACGCATCCTGGCCCTGCAGCAGCCCGTGGCCGTCGACCTGCGCATGCTCATCGCGGCTTCCAAGATCAACAAGGACCTCGAGCGCATCGGCGATGAGTGCAAGAACATCGCGCGGGCCATCCCGCACCTCTGTGCCACGCCCGAGGTGCTCCGGGTCACCAGCTTCGACCAGATGGCCGACGTGGCCCGCTCCATGTTTCGGAAGGTGCAGGATGCCCTCCACCGCCGCGACCGCCTGCTGGCCCGCCAGGTGATCGCCGAAGACCAGCAGGTGGACCGCCTCTACCTCCAGAACTTCAATGCCCTGGTGGCCTACGGCGCGGCGCATCCCGAACACATGGAGGCCGTCGCCCACCTCTTCTCGGTCGTCAAGGCGTTCGAGCGCATCGCCGACCACGTCAAGAACATCGGCGAGGACGTCGTCTTCCTGATCGACGCGGTCGATATCCGGCACCGGGAGCTGCACCAGGCAGCCGGCGAGTCGGACGAACAAGGGTAGGGCATGGCCGGCGTCATGCGGGGGGGCGGCCGCGTGTGGCGAGTTGCAGGTTCTTGTAGCGGGGGTCGTAGGTCACCTCACGCCCGAACCACGCCGGCGGCGCGTAGGCCTCGGCGGCGGCATGGCTCTCGAACTCGACCTCGGCCGTGAAGAGCCCTTCCAGGGCCCCGTGGTAGACGTCCAGCTCGATGGTGTACGCGCCGTGGGGCAGGTAGTAGCGGGTTTTTTCCAGGCGTCGTCCCTCCGTCGCCGGCCAGAGTGCCTCGAACTGGTCCGCCGCCAGCAACACCTCCCGCTCGATGCGGGCCCGTTCCCCCGCGCTTTTGACCGTCAGGTAGAACCGGTCTCCTTTCTGCCGCAGGCGCACCACCGTGCCGTTCGGGTCGGCGGCGACGTAGCCCTGCCGGACGGGCTCGTGCGGGAAGATCTCCAGCCGTTCCGGAAGGCGGTCGATGAGAAACTTGCGCTCGATCTCCAGCACGGCAGGTCGGCACGGGATGACGGAGACAAAAGGGCGACCTGCGAAAGATACGACGTTCGTCGTGGAGGGTGCGTCTCAGAAGGTGAAAAAGAACGTCAGGCGGGGCATGACGGTGGGATCGGGGGCGGGGCGGTCGTCCGGCGCGTCGTAGAAGACCACCTCTACGTTGGGCAGGAAGTGAACCTGTTCGTGGGCGACCACGTCGAGGCCCAGCAGGACGAGGTTGGAGCGGGCCGAGGCCTGGAAGGGCAGGTAGGCGATGCGGCCGGCATCCGGGTTCGGATCGAACAGGCGGTCGTACCGTACGTAGCCGTGGAGCCGGTCGGCCAGTTGCAGGACTCCGAAGAGGGAGAGCCCGTTCAGGTCGACGTCCGGTCCGGCTTCCACGTCACGGTGCTGGTAGACGTACTGGATGCCGGCCCGGCCGGTCTCGAAGTGAAAGCCGGCAAACGCCTGCAGCGTGTACCGGTTTGTCTCGCCGGGCCGGTCGTCGACGTCGCCGTACAGCTCGAAGACGGCGGTGTCGTTCGGGTACAGCGCCAGCGACAGCATGGCTTTCTTTCCCTTGTTCGTCTCCGCTCCGGTGCCTCCGCCGTTGGCGAACATCACGTGGTAACGGACCCTGCGTGCCGCATCCAGGTTGCCGCGTGCGGCCAGGCCGATGTCCCGGGAGGAGCCGAGCCGCTGCAAGTCGACCAGGGTCTTTTCTACGGACCGGTATCCCCACACGTCTTCGACGACGTTCCAGGTGGGCGTGCTGGAGAGGCCGGCGTAGACCTGGTGGTCGGCGCTTTTCCAGCGGAGATACAGGTCTTTGGCGAAAGGTTCGAGGCGGGCGTTGGAGGTGAAGTCGCCCGGCGAGTTCATCTCCGTCCGGAGGCGTGCCGACCAGACCTCGCTGATGGCAAAGTCGAACGTGAGGTAGACGCGGCGGAACCAGAAGCCGTTTTGTCCCTCCAGGTCTGCCCCGTCATGGGCTGCCACCCAGTAGGCGTCGCCGAAGGCCAGGCCGCTGATGGAAACATCCTGGCCGAAGGCCGGCGTGAACAGCATCCAGGCGGCGAGCAGGCACAGGCACACGGGCATGAGCGGCTTCCTGCGTGCCTTGGCGGGGGACGGCGGGGTGTGCGGGGGGACCGGGTGCGCGGCGGGTGACTGGCAGGGCATGGAGGGGATGAAAACGGCTGGACGTTACGGCTGGCGGTAGCGGCCCCATATTAAGAAAGTGTTGCCTGCAGAAAAGCCCGGTCGTATAAAAATGTGGTGATGATTTGACGTTTTTCTGGGGGCAGGGTAGTGGAGGGAAGAAGAGGTGGTTCGGGGCTTTCGCATGGTGCTCGTTCTGCGTTACCTTTAAGGCCGGAAGGGAAGGGTGGTTTGGGTTTTGCCGGGCGAGGCCGGGATAGACGGATTGGGATTCATGCATGTAGAGCCAGATGCCCTCACCGTGCTGGGGCTCGTTGCCGCGGCCTGCACGACGGTTGCTTTCTTGCCGCAGGTGGTCAAGAACTGGCGGACGAAGTCGGCCGGGGATTTGTCGTTTGGTATGTTCGGCTTGTTCACCATCGGGGTGGTGCTCTGGCTGGTCTACGGGGTGCTTATCGAGAACCTCCCGATCATTGCGGCGAACATGGTCACGCTGGTGCTGAATGTGATCAACCTCGTCCAGATGGTCCGCTATCGCCACCGGGGGGTGCCGGGGAAGAAAGCGGTCTGAAGCGGGCGGACACCCTTCCGGAGGCGACGCCACGTTCGATCCACGAAACAGGAGGTATGCCGATGAGTGCGCTGCTTCAGCCGGAACAGGTCATTGCCCTGGAAACCATGGCCCGGGAGGCGTCCGATGAGGCCCTCCGGCGCCGGGCCCGGCTTTTGTTGCTCTATCACGAGGGCCGGCCGACGCGCGAGGTGGCCGCCGCCGTGGGACTGTCCCCGAGCCGGGCGAACTACTGGCGCCGTGAATTCCGGCGGCGCGGGATGGACGTTTTTCCACAGACCGATGCCGTGCCGGTGAAGCCGGCGACCCCCCCGGCCTCGAGAAAGCGTGCTCCGAAGACGCCCGCCGCTGAGGCGGAAGCCTCGCTGGTGGACCGGGTCACGGATGCGATTGCCGAAACCGTGCCGGCCCTGTTGCCGAAAAAGCTGCGCAAGAAGGCCGAGAAGCTCGCCGGTGAGGTGCGGGACATCCTCGGCAAGAAGGCGGCCCGGGCGATCGAGGAGATTCGCACCGAGGAGAGTTTCCGGGCGTTTGTCGACTTCGTCCAGAAGCAGGGGGCGCAGATCCGCGAGAAGTTGGAGGCGGAAGACCTGAAGAAAAAGCAAATCAAGTTTCTGCGGAAGCAACTGAAGAAGCTGGAGGCTCAGATCGAACGGGCCGAGAAGCTGCTGCAGAAAATGGAATCCCGGTAGTTCGTTCGGGGCCGGTGTACGCCCCGGGAGGGAGGCGCTCAGCCGTTCCCGCGGGGAGCGGGTCGAAGGTTGAAAAGCCGGGACTTGGGGTTTCCCCTGCGCCTTTTTGCCCTCGTGGCAGCCGGACCGGAGGCGCGGCGCGTCCAATCCGGCTGTCACGAGGGCCCGAAGCCCTTTCAAGCTTCACGGGTTGGCTTTCAGGCTCCCGGAGGACGGATAGAGCATCACGCGCCGGTGCCCGTAGAGACGGAAGGTTTCCCCGGCGTCTTCGGTGACGGCGGCGAGGTATTTGCCTTCGATGCGCGTTCGAAGCGTGCGGGTGGTGCCGTCTTCGAGGGTGAAGATCAACTGTTCCTCGGGGTCGTTGCGCACGTCGTCGGCCGGTACCTCGGCCAGGAAGCCGTCCGCCTGGAGCGGGGTGAAGCGGTCGAGCCAGCGGGCGACGGCGGCCGAGTCGGCCGGTGCGGTGGTGCCGTCGACCCGGATCTGCCAGGCGCCGTGCTCGCGGAAGACCTCATACGTTTTGTCTTCCTTCTCGACGCGCACCTGCCGGATGGCCAGCGGGCTTTTCAGGTCGAGGACGGTCTTGTCCCGCCAGTCGTCGAGCACCGTGGGGAAGAAGGGGCGGCCACGGGCCAGCAGGACGCGCGGGTCGTCGCCGAGGCGAAGGTAGACCGACTGGAAATCGGGGCCGGATTTACCCAGGGTGAGCCGGATCGGGGACGGGGCGTCCGTGTACAGGGTGACCGTCTTCGCCGAGGAGTCCACGCCGTAGTGGGCGTGGCGCGCGGGGTTGGTCGAGAGGACGGCCTCCGGCTTGAGGTTTTTCAGGGCGGCCAGGAAACCGGCCGCGGTGGCCGAGTCGGCGCGGGCCTCGAGCGGGGCGGTCAGGTGCCAGCCTGTGGGCCGGCGTTCGAGCGACAGGGCCTGCCCGGGCCAGGTTACGTTCATCCGTGAGACGGCCTCCGGCTCGATCGCCAGTTCGGGTACCTCGACCGTCGAGATCTCGTCGTCGAAGACGCCGGCGGCGAAGGCGACGATCAGCAGAAGGACGACCCCGCCGGCAAGGAGCAACAGGGTGTTGTTTCGCATGGTGGTACCGTTTAAAGTCCGATCGGTGGAGGGTCAGGTTGTTCGGGCGCGTGCGTAGTTGCATGACGCACTACGCACGACGAAACGGGGGTCAGGCGGGTTCGTGCACTTCGGCCCGGCGCGGCGTTTCCGGTGCGGAGGGTGCGGGAGAGCCGGGCAGGACGAACGTGCGGCTTTTGCGCAGGCGCCAGCGGATGAGGCCGAAGAGCAGCACCAGCAGGGCGGGTCCGAGCATGTTGGCGTACTTGATCCACGGGCGCACGGCTTCGCTGACGAACTCGAGCTGGCGCGGTTCGATTGTCTTGGTGCGGATCGCCAGCAGGTCGTCGTCCTGGGCGAGCCAGTCCACCATGTTCAGCACGAAGGCGACGTTGCCCGGGATCTCGGTGCCCATGAGCGAGGCATTCACGAAGTCGCCGTCGCCCACGACGACCAGGCGGGTGTTGGGGCTGCGCAGCCCGTCCACGTAGGCGCTGGGGAAGGTGCCGCTGTAGGCGGCTGCCAGCACGTAAGGGCCGTCCCGGAGCGTCTCCATGGAACGGGCGACCATCGGCTGGATGAAGAAGAAGTCCTGCTGCAGGCCACTCCGGGGGGAGGAATACATCAGGGGTTCAAGGGTTACGTTCTCGGGCAGCACGGCCGCCGTGTCGAGGGCGCTGGCATAGTAGAGCCCCACCTCGCGCAGCCGGTTGACCATCTGGTGGTCCGGGTTGAACCGGGTGGCGATGGGGAAGAACGGGTATTCGATGGCCTGCTGGACGATGAAGCCGCCGAGGTTGCGCTGCACCGAGATGCTCGAGCTCTGGCGGTCCATCACCAGGTTGGCACCGATGCGGGCGCCGTAGCGTTCGAGCAGCCCTTCGAGGCCGGTGGTCAGTTCCGAAGCCTGGCCCATCTGCAGGTTGGCGGCCACCCGGTTGAGCAGGAAGCCGGCCTTGCCGCCGCTCATGAGGTAGGCGTCGATCGCCTTCAGGTGGGCCTCCGGCAGCGAGTCCGACGGGGCCACCACCAGCAGCACGTCGGGCCGGGGGCTCAGCGTCGTGTCCGTGACCGAGACGGTGCGGACGTCGTAGTTGCGCTGGAGGGCCCGGTCGAGCGCGGGCATGTGCTGGGCCGGTGTGGGCTCGCCGTGGCCGGTCAGGAAGCCGACGACGGGGGTGCGCTCCCGGGTCAGCTTCTTCAAGGCGCTCGTGATGTCGTATTCGAGCGTCGAGAGGTCCTGCACGACCGGGATGATCTCGCGTTCGCCGCCGTAGAGGATGGCCAGGCCCATGAAGGCGTTCTTGATCTGCAGGTTGTCGTTCTCGATCACCTGGATCTGAACGGGCGGAATGCCGTAGCGCTCGGCTTCTTCCCGGAGCGCCTCGTCGCTGCCCGGGTCGACGAATTCGTACTGGACGTTGCGCCCTCCATAGGCCCGGTAGTCGTCGAGCTTGTCCCGGAGGAAGCGCAGGTTGCTGCTGTAGGGGGCCGGCAGGTTCGGGGTGAAGAAAGCCTTGAAGGTGACCGGGTCCTCCAGGTTTTCCACGAGCCGGATCGAGGCCGGCGAGAGGGAATACACGTTGTCGTCGGTCAGGTCGAGGCGAAGGAAGAGGTTGACGCCGATCAGGTTCAGGAGGACGAGGATCACCCCGACCAGCAGGAGCGAGGTACGGGAAGTCCAGTCGCGCTTCATGGTCTACTCGGGTCTTCTGGCGAGGTGGTAGGCGGTCAGCAGGCAGGCGAAGAAGGTCACCGAGAGGTAGTAGAGCACGTCGCGGGAGTCGATCACGCCGCGCAGCAGGTTGCGGTAGTGGTAGTCGATGCTCAGGTATTCGAGCAGGCCGGCCAGGGCCCCCGGGACGAAGTCGGTGACCTTGTCCATCATGAAGAGGGCGAAGATGATGGCAAAGCCCAGGATGAAGGCCACGATCTGGTTGCGCGTCAGGCTGGAGGCCAGCAGGCCGATGGCGCCGTAGGTGACGGCCAGGAGCATCAGGCCGAGGTAGCCGCCGGCGGTGGCGCCGAAGTCGGGGTCGCCGAGGACGGCGATGGTCAGGGCGTAGAGGCCCGTCAGGCCGATGGCGCTCCAGAGCAGCACCGTCACGGCCAGCAGCTTGCCCGTGATCACCTGCCAGTCGCGCACGGGCATCGTCAGGAGCAGTTCCAGCGTGCCGGCGCGTCGCTCCTCGGCGAACGTCGCCATCGTGACGGCCGGGACGAAGAACATGAAGATGATCGGAGCCAGGTCGAACACGGTGCGCAGCGACGCCACGTTCTGCAGGAACAGCCCGTTGCCGAAGAACCAGCCTACGATCAGCAGGAATGCGATGAGCACGACGTAGGCCGACGGGCTGTCGAAGGCGGCGTTCAGCTCGCGCTTCATCAAAATCCAGGCGGGTTTCATGGGCTTTTCGCGGAATCAGGGAACGGGGGGAAACCGGAGGGGGCCTTTCAGGCGGCGTGGGTGAGCTGGCGGAAGACCGCCTCGAGGTCGGCCCGGGTGCGGTGCAGTTCGGTCAGCACCCAGCCCTGCTCGACGGCCAGGCGGAAGAGCTCGGGGCGCAGGTCGTCCGGTTGCTCGGAGGCCAGCTCGTAGACGAGAGCACCGTCGCCGTCCGGGTGCACATCGACGATGCGGGCCTTGCCCCAGGCCTGCAGGGCGGCTTCTATGCCGCCCGGGCCGGTTCCGCCATTGGCCTGCACGCCGAAGCGGATGTGCTGCCCGCCGCTGAAATGGGCCTGCAGGTCGTCCGGTGTGCCGTCGGCCACCAGGCGGCCCCGGTTGATGATGAGCACCCGGTCGCACGAGGCCTCCACCTCGGGCAGGATGTGCGTCGAGAGGATGACCGTCTTTTCGCGTCCGAGCGACTTGATCAGGCTGCGGATCTCGACGATCTGGTTGGGGTCCAGGCCCGAGGTGGGTTCGTCGAGGATGAGGATCGGCGGGTCGTGGATCATGGCCTGGGCCAGGCCCACCCGTTGCCGGTAGCCCTTCGAGAGCGTGTCGATGCGCTTGCCGAGCACGTCCCCGAGGCCGCACACCTCGACCATGGCGGCGAGCCGGCGGGGGCGGTCCGCTTCGGGCACCTCGCGCAGGGTCGCCACGAAGGCCAGGTAGTCGTAGACCGTCATCTCGCCGTAGAGCGGCGTGTGCTCCGGGAGGTAGCCGATGCGCCGGCGCACGGCCAGGGGCTCTTTCGAGACGTCGAGCCCGTCAACCAGGACGGTGCCCTCGGTGGGGGGGAGGTAGCAGGTGATCACCTTCATCGTGGTGGTCTTCCCTGCTCCGTTGGGACCGAGAAAGCCGAGGATCTCGCCGGGGCGTACTTCGAAGGAGATCGCGTCCACAGCCGTCTCGGCGCCGTAGCGCTTCGTTAGCCCGCGTACCTCAATCATCGTCCGTAAGCTCTCCTGTTCCGGTTGACTTGCTTCGGTCCGGACCTGCGCCCGTCGACGCGGGGTCCGTTGTGCAGAAGAACGCGGCACCGGACGGCATATTGTATGCCGCCACGGCGCGGGCGGTACAGAAAAGTCACGCCATTAGTCGAAAAAGAGCATTTTTTTGTTCCCACGGTTCGGGGAGTAGCCCGTCGCAGGGCCGGATCTCACCCGCTTCTTCACGGCCGCCCCGGATCTTTTCGCGCCCGGCACGGGTCTTCTGGAAACGCTTCGTGTTCCGAAAAAGCGAGCCGGCCGCCTGGCCCGGCTTCGATCCGCAAACAACCCTGCAGACCCATGACGGACATGACGACGACCGGGACGGCCCACGTGAGCGCACCGGAGATCCTGGCGCGGCTGGGTATCGACGGGACGCCCGCCGGCTATGCCATCGGCCGCCGCTACGAGGAGGGCTCCGGCCCCCGCCTCACGACGTACAGCCCCATCGACGGCGAGCCGATTGCCGAGATCGGGACGGCCGCCGAGGACGAGGTCGAGGCCGCCATCGAAGCGGCCGTGCGGGCGTTCCGGGTATGGCGGGCCGTGCCGGCCCCCGTGCGTGGCGAGCTGGTCCGGCGTTTCGGCGAGAAGCTCCGGGCGCACAAGCGGGATCTGGCCGCCCTCGTGACGCTCGAGGTGGGCAAGATCACCGCCGAGGCGGAAGGCGAGGTGCAGGAGATGATCGACATCTGCGACTTTGCCGTGGGCCTGAGCCGCCAGCTCTACGGGCTGACGATTCAGAGCGAGCGGCCCGAGCACCGGCTCTCCGAATACTGGCACCCGCTCGGCCCGATCGGGGTCATCAGCGCCTTCAACTTTCCGGTGGCCGTCTGGTCCTGGAACGCCGCCATCGCGCTGGTCTGCGGCGACCCGGTGGTGTGGAAACCCTCGGAGAAGGCGCCGCTGTGTGCGCTGGCATGTCACCGGCTGTTGCAGGAGGTCATCGACGCCTACGAGCCGGCGCCGGACGGGCTCATCGCGCTGGTCAACGGCGGGCGTGCGGTGGGGCAGGCCCTGGCCGCCTCGAAGCGGCTCCCGCTCATCTCGGCCACGGGGTCGATCCCGATGGGACGGGCCGTCGGGCAGGTGGTGGCCGCCCGTCTGGGCCGCACGCTCCTGGAGCTCGGCGGCAACAACGGCATGATCGTCACCCCGAGCGCCGACCTGGAACTGGCCGTCCGTGCCATCACCTTCGCCGCCGTCGGCACCACGGGGCAACGCTGCACGTCGCTCCGGCGGCTGATCGTCCATACCTCGATCAAGGACCGGCTCCTCGAGCGCCTGAAGCGGGTCTATGCCACGATCAGGGTCGGCGACCCGCGCGAGGAGGGCGTCCTCATCGGACCCCTGATCGACGAGGCGGCGGCGGAGCAGATGGCGAAGGCCCTGGAGCAGGCACGGGCGCAGGGCGGCCGCGTCTGGGGCGGCGAGCGCGTCACCGAAGGCGTCCCCGGCGGGGCCTACGTGCGTCCGGCCCTCGTCGAGATCGAAGCCGCCGCGCCGATCGTCTGCACCGAGACGTTCGCGCCCATCCTCTACGTGATGACGTACGAAAACTTCGACGAGGCCATCGAGATGCACAACGCGGTGCCGCAGGGGCTCTCGAGCGCCGTCTTCACGAACGACGTCCGCGAGGCCGAACGTTTCTGCGGTCCCGAAGGCAGCGACTGCGGCATCGTCAACGTCAACATCGGCACGAGCGGGGCCGAGATCGGCGGGGCGTTCGGCGGCGAGAAGGAGACCGGTGGCGGCCGGGAAAGCGGGTCGGACGCATGGAAGAACTACATGCGCCGGGCCACGGTCACGGTCAACTACGGCCGGGCGCTTCCGCTGGCCCAGGGGATCCGGTTCGACGTCTGACGCCGTGCACCCTTGCGGCCCCTGTCGTATCTTGAGCTTTCACACTTCGCATTGCGTGATTGCACCACGCGACCCAGACCAGCGAGTCCATGTCGATCTCAACTTCACTCGACCTCGAAAACCGTCTTGCGGAGCGGGTGCGGCGTGTGCCGCCGAGCGGCATCCGGCGCTTTTTCGACATCGCCGCCACGATGGAAGGCGTCATCTCGCTCGGCATCGGCGAGCCGGACTTCGTCTCGCCCGCCCCGATCGTCGATGCGGGGATCGCGTCGCTGCGCGAGGGCAAGACGGGCTACACCTCCAATGCCGGGCTGCTGGAACTGCGCGAGGCCATCGCCGCCGACCTCGAAGCGCGCTACGGGGTTTCGTATGACCCGGCCACCGAAATCCTGGTGACCGTCGGGGTGAGCGAGGCGCTGCAACTGGCCATGCTGGCGCTGCTCGACCCCGGCGATGAGATCCTGATCCCGGAGCCGTGCTTCGTCTCCTACGGCCCGACGGCCGTCTTCGCCGGGGGGAAGGTGGTCTACGTGCCCACCTTCGCCGAACACGACTTCCAGGTGACGGCCGCCGACCTGGCCGCCCGCATCACCCCGCGGACGAAGGTGCTCTTTCTCTCCTATCCGAACAACCCGACGGGGGCGGTGCTCCGCCGGGCGGTGCTGGAAGAGATCGCCGAGGTGGTCGTCGAGCACGACCTGCTCGTGCTCTCGGACGAGATCTACGACCGGCTCGTCTACGGGGCGGCGTACGAGCAGGGACACACGTGCCTGCCCTCGATCCCGGCCCTGCGCGACCGGACGGTGCTGCTGGGCGGCTTCTCGAAAGGCTATGCCATGACGGGCTGGCGCATCGGGTACGTCTGCGCGCCGGAGCCGGTTTACCGGGCGATGTACAAGCTGCACCAGTACATCATCATGAGCGCACCGACGATGGCACAGTACGGGGCCCTGGCCGGCCTCCGGCATTGCCAGGAGGACGTGGAGCGCATGCGCCAGGCCTACGACCGCCGCCGCCGCCTCATCGTCGACGGGCTGCGGGCCGCCGGGCTGCCCACCTTCGAGCCGGAGGGGGCCTTCTACTGCTTCCCGGACATCCGCTCGACGGGCCTCACGTCCGAGGAGTTCGCCCAGAAGCTGCTGCAGGAGGAGCGTGTGGCCGTGGTGCCGGGCGATGCCTTCGGGCCGAGCGGCGCGGGCTACGTTCGCTGCTCCTATGCGACGGCGCTCGAGAAGATCGAGGAGGCCGTCGTGCGCATCACCCGCTTTGCCCGGAAGTACCAGGCACGCCACAACGGCGGGTAGACCATGATCATCGTCGTTGTCCTGTTGCTCTCGCTCGTGTTGCACCTGACCCTCGGCTGGGCGTGGACGCTCCTGGCGGGGGTGGTGGCCGGGTGGTGGAAAGGGCGGGGCGGCTGGTGGGCCGGCGCCGCCGGCGTCGGGCTCGGGTGGCTCGTGCTCGTCGCCTACAACTATGCCGTTGCCGCCGCGGCCATCGCCGAGATGACGCGGGTGGTGGGGGCGATCCTGGGAAACCTGCCGGGGTTCGTCGTCGTTGGGTTGACGCTTCTGATCGGAAGCGCGCTCGGTGCCCTCGGGGGCGCAGCCGGCACCCAGGCCGCCGCCGTCTTCCGGCGCACCTGAGGCGCCCCGGCAAGCGGATTTTTTTAACGCCTTGAACCCGCAGCACGAACATGTCCTATCATAAAGACGAACTCAAAAGCCTGTTAGAGCGCGCGCACGCGCTCGGAGGGTATCTTTGACGTCGACCGGCGCAAGGCCCGCGTGGCCGAACTGAACGAGCGGCGTCTCGATCCGGCTTTCTGGAACGATCCGGAGCAGGCGAAGAAGGTCGAGATGGAGCTGGCGGCCGAGCAGGCATGGCTCGATGCCTGGGAGCAGGTGCGGCGGCGGGCCGAGGACATCGAAACGCTCATGGTGCTGGCCGAGGAAGAGGAGGCGGATCTCGACGAGGAGATTGCCGCCGAGGCCGAAGCCCTGGCCCGGGACGTGGAGGAGATCGAGCTGCGGAGCATGCTCAGCGGCCCGGACGACCATCGCAACGCCATCCTGACGATCAACCCGGGGGCGGGCGGAACCGAGAGCCAGGACTGGGCCGAGATGCTGCTGCGCATGTACACCCGCTGGGGCGAGCAGCACGGCTACCGGGTAACCCTGCTCGAACACCAGCCCGGTGAGGTGGCCGGCATCAAGAGCGCCACGCTCCGCTTCGAAGGGCCGATGGCCTTCGGCTATCTCAAGGCGGAATCCGGTGTTCACCGGCTCGTGCGCATCTCCCCGTTCGATTCCAGCGGGCGGCGGCATACCTCCTTCGCCAGCGTCTTCGTCTACCCCGAAGTCGACGACTCCATCGAGATCAACCTGCGGCCGGACGAGATCGAGTTGCAGACGTTCCGGTCCGGCGGCAAGGGGGGGCAGAACGTCAACAAGGTCGAGACCGGCGTGCGGCTGATCTGGACCGGCAAGCTCTCCAACGGCGAGGAGGCGCGCGTCGTGGCCGAATGCACCGAGGAGCGCAGCCAGCTCCAGAACCGGGAACGGGCCATGCAGATGCTCAAGAGCCGTGTCTACCAGCTCGAACGCGAAATCCAGGAGGCGGCCAAAAGCGAGATGGAGGGCAAAAAGAAGAAGATCGAGTGGGGCAGCCAGATCCGCTCCTACGTTTTCCAGCCCTACACCATGGTCAACGACCACCGGACCGAGCTGAAGGTCACCGACGTGCACGCCGTCATGGACGGCGACCTCGACCCCTTCATCAAGGCGTACCTCCTGCAGGAGGCCGGGGCGGCCTGATCGCCTGCGTCTCCGGTATTTCCCTGGCCGATACCGATGACCGAACGTTTCGACTTTCTGGTGCTCGGCAGCGGGGTGGCCGGGCTGTCGTTTGCCCTCCGGGCGGCCGAGCACGGCACCGTGGCCGTCGTCACCAAGAAGGCGTCCGTCGAGTCCAACACGAACTATGCCCAGGGCGGGATCGCCGCCGTGATGGACGGGTCGGACTCCTTCGAGCAGCACATCGCCGATACGCTGGAGGCCGGCGCCGGGCTGTGCGATCCGGAGGTGGTGGCCTTCGTGGTGCGGGAGGGGCCGGCCCGCATCCGCGAGCTGATGGCCTTCGGCGCCCGTTTTTCCCGGGAAAACGGGCGGCTGCACCTCGGGCGCGAGGGCGGCCATTCGGCCCATCGCATCGTGCATGCCGCCGACGCCACCGGCCGGGAGGTCGAACGGGCCCTGCTGGCCAACGTGCGGGCCCATCCGAACATCCGGGTCTTCGAATACCATTTCGCGCTCGAACTGATCACCGAGCACCACCTCGGCCAGCACGTGAGCCGCCTCCGGCCGGACATCCACTGCTTCGGGGCCTACGTACTCGACGAGCGGAACGACGTCGTCAAGACGTTCCTGGCGAAGAGCACGCTGCTGGCTACCGGCGGCTCGGGGCAGGTCTACCTCCACACCACCAACCCCGCCATCGCCACCGGCGACGGGGTGGCCATGGCCTACCGGGCCAAGGCCCGCATCGCCAACATGGAGTTCGTTCAGTTCCACCCGACCTCGCTCTACCATCCCGAGGCGGACTCGTTTCTGATCTCCGAGGCCGTGCGGGGCGAGGGGGCGCTGCTCTACAACCAGGCCGGCGAGCGGTTCATGCCCCGGTACGACCCCCGGGCCGAGCTGGCCCCCCGCGACATCGTGGCCCGGGCCATCGACGACCAGCTCAAGCAGCGGGGCGAAGACTACGTGCTGCTCGACATCTCGCACCGTCCCGCCGGGCACATCCGCGCGCACTTTCCCAACATCTACGAAACCTGCCTCCGGTACGGCATCGACATCACCCGGGAGCCGATCCCCGTCGTGCCGGCCGCGCACTACCAGTGCGGGGGCGTCCTGACCGACGCGTACGGGCGCACCTCCATCGCGGGCCTCTTTGCCTGCGGCGAGGTGGCCTGCACGGGCCTGCACGGCGCCAACCGGCTGGCCAGCAACTCGCTGCTCGAAGCCCTCGTCTTCAGCCACCGCGCCCTCGAGCCGGCCGTGGAATACGCCCGGGGCACCGGCTGGCGCGAGGACATCCCGCCGTGGGACGACAGCGGAACCGTCCGGCCCCAGGAGTGGGTGCTCGTCTCACACAACCGCGACGAGCTGCGCCGCGTCATGTGGGACTACGTGGGCATCGTGCGCTCGACGCTCCGCCTCGAACGGGCCGAGCGACGCACCCGCCTGCTCTATGAAGAAACGGAAGATTTCTACCGCCGCTCGCGGGTTTCCACCGGCCTCTGTGAACTGCGCAACATGATCGCCGTCGCCTACCTGATCATCCGCAGTGCCCGCATGCGCCGCGAGAGCCGCGGCCTGCACTACATGCTCGACTATCCCGAACCCGTCGAGGCGGAATGCCGGCCCACACTCGTCTGAAAGAAAGAGGGCCGGGATCGTGTAAATCGTGGAAACATTGAGGGGTAGGCGGCGTTACCCTGACCCTGAGCAAGCAGGTTTGCAAAGCAGCCTCCGTTGGGTGTATATTGGATGCTGCGAGGAAGAGGGGCCGGTTTGCAGCCGCCCTTTTTTCGTTAGGCGTAAAACTTCGTAGCGCCCGTTCCCAGCGGATCGGGCGTTTTTTGCAACATAGACCGACGAACGTTCGGCGGGACATGAGCGAGACGGCACAGGAAACGACCGCCGCGCAGGAAGCGCGCCTGCGTGCGATCGTCGAGGAGGTGATCGCCGGCACGCCCCACTTCATCGTCGAGGTGAGGGTCCGGGGGCGGAAAGGCGCCCGCGTCGTCGAGGTGTTCCTCGACAGCGACGGACCGCTCGGGGTCGACGAGCTCGCCCGGCTCAGCCGGGAGATCGGCTTCCTGCTCGACGTCGAGGAGCTCTTCGACGGCCGCTACCACCTGAACGTCTCCTCGCCCGGCCTCGACCGGCCGCTCAGTCTCCCCCGGCAGTACCGAAAGAACGTCGGACGCCTCCTGCGTGTCCGGTATCGCGCCGGCGACGCGGTGCACAGCCTCCAGGGCAAGCTCAAAAGCGCCGACGACGACGGCATCGAGATCGACACGGGCCGGCGGACGCTCCGAATTTCTTTCGGCGACATCGAAGAAGCCAAGGTACAATTACCGTGGTAAAGCGTACATTATAAGCTGGCCACGTTTTCGGAGAACCCCTTCGCCGCCACGACGGTCCGGCGATCATACAGACAGCGTGCTATGCAAAGTTCGGATCTTGTTTCTTCCTTCGCGGAGATCGCGCGTGAGAAGGGCATCGAGCGCGACATGTTGCAGCTGATCGTGGAGGACGTCTTCCGTGCCATGATCCGCAAGCGGTACGGCTCCGACGAGTCCTTCGAGATCATCCTGAACCCGGATCACGGGGACATCCAGATCCTGCACATCCGCGAGGTGGTGCCGGACTGGGACCTGGAAGACCCGGTGACCCAGATCGAGCTGTCCCAGGCCCGCCAGATCGACCCGGATTTCGAGGTGGGGGACGAAGTGGCCGAAGAACAGGACATCAAAGACTTTGGCCGCCGCGCCGTTCTGACGGCCCGGCAGACCTTCAGCCAGCGCATCCGGGACATCGAGAAGGAGAACATCTACCGGTGGTACTCGGAGCTCATCGGCGAGATCGTCGTCGGCGAGGTCTACCAGACGCGCCGCCGGGAGGTGCTGGTGATCCACAACAAGGTGGAGCTGGTCTTGCCCCGCGAAGAGCAGATCTACAAAGATCGCTACCGGAAAGGGGACATGCTCCGGGCCGTCGTCAAAGAGGTGCGGCGCGACGAGAAAAGCAACAACGTGCAGGTGATCATCAGCCGCGCCGACCCGATGTTCATGGAGCGGCTCTTCGAGCTGGAGGTGCCCGAGATCGACGAGGGGATCGTTGAGATCAAGAAGATCGTGCGTGAACCCGGGGACCGGGCCAAGGTGGCCGTCATCAGCCACGACGAGCGCATCGACCCCGTCGGCGCCTGCGTCGGCATGAAGGGGGCGCGCATCCATGCCGTCGTGCGCGAACTCTCCAACGAAAACATCGACGTGCTCGAATGGTCCGACGACCCGCACGAGCTGATCAAGCGGGCCCTCTCGCCGGCCAAGCCGCTGCAGGTGACACTCAACGACGAGCTCGATCCCCCGCGGGCCAAGGTGGTGGTGCGGGCCGACGAGGTCAGCCAGGCCATCGGGCGCGGTGGGGTCAACATCCGCCTGGCCTCGGCCATGACCGGGTATGAGATCGACGTCTACCGGGAGATCCTGGAAGACGAAGAAGACGTCGAGATCGGCGAGTTTGCCGACGAGATCGATCCGGTGACGCTGCAGAAACTGCGCGACATCGGCTGTGATACGGCCAAGCAGGTACTCGAGCTTTCCGTCGAGGAACTGATGCGCCGTGCCGGGTTAGAAGCAGACGTAGCGCAACACGTGCTGGCCGTCATCAAGGCCGAATTCGCCGATGAGGAAGAGGAGGAGTTCGAGGGATGAGGCCCGGGGTGCGGTACGGCCCGGGGTTTGTTTAACGCGACGATTATTGAATGGCGACGCAGACGAAATTTAAAAAGGTACGGCTCTTTAAGGTCTCACGGGAACTGAACGTTGCCGTGGACACGCTCGTGGAGCATTTGAAGGCGGCCGGTTTTGCGGATGCGCTCACCGGCACGGGCCTCAATGCGTCCATCACGGACGAGGAGGCCTACTATGAGTTGCTGGAGGAGTTTGCCGAGGACAAGGAGGTGGCCGCGCGGGTGAAGGAGAAGCGGGCCCGCCGCATGGCCGAGCTGGAGAGTGAACGGCGGGAGCAGGCCGGCGCAGCGGGGGCGAAGACGGCGGCTCCGGCCGAGGAAGCGCCACCGCCCGGGCCCGTCGCCGGGGAGAAGCCGGTCCCGGAGGAGGTCGCGCCGCCCGAGCCGGAGGCTGCGCCGCCGGCCGAGGAGGCACCCGCGCCCGAGCCCGAGCCGGTGACGCCGGAAGCCGAGGCACCTCCCGAAGCAGTCGCCGTCACGGACGAGCAGGCGCCGGAGGAGGTCGCCGAGGAGGTGCCGGAAACGGCCGGGGCACCCGTTGCCGAAACCCCGGAGACGCAGCCCGAGGCGCCTCCCGAGGAGGAGACGCCGGAAGCCGAGCCCGAGACGGTCGAGGTGGCCGGCGAGGCCGGCGAGGAGGAAGAAGAGGAAGAAGAAGAGGGTGTGCTCTCGGCCGACCGCTACAAGCTCGCCGGGACCAAGGTGCTGGGCAAGATCGACCTGAGCGAGGTCGAGGATGCCGAGCCCCGGCGCCGGCGGCGCAAGCGGAAGCGGAAGCACAAAGAGGAGCCCTCCGAACGGCTGGTCCGTACGGACGAGGACGGCAAGGGGACGTCCCGGAAGCGCAAGCGCAAGCGGCGCGGTCCGGTCGTGGACGAGGAGGATGTCGAGCAGACGCTGCAGGAGACGTTGCGCGAGCTCGAGCAGGGCGCCAGCCGCGTCCGGCAGCGGCGTCGCCGGCAGCGGCGCGAGGAGCGGGCCGCCGAGCGGGCCCGGGAGCAGGAGGTGCAGGAAGCCCGGGAGAAGGTGTTGCGCGTGACCGAGTTCATCTCGACCGGGGAGCTGGCCAACCTGATGAACGTGCCGGTCAACGAGGTCATCAGCACCCTCTTCAACCTGGGTATGATCGTCTCGATCAACCAGCGCCTCGACGCCGACACGATCACCATCGTGGCCGAGGAATACGGCTATGAGGTCGAGTTCATCACCGAGCTCAGCGCGGCCGACATCATCCTCGAAGAGGACGACCCGGAACAGCTGCAGCCGCGCGCGCCGGTGGTGACCGTGATGGGCCACGTCGACCACGGCAAGACGTCGCTGCTCGACTACATCCGCAACGCCAACGTCGTGGCCGGGGAGGCCGGCGGCATCACGCAGCACATCGGCGCCTACCACGTCGAGCTCGACGGGGGGCGGCACATCACCTTCCTCGACACGCCCGGGCACGAGGCCTTCACGGCCATGCGTGCCCGTGGTGCCCAGGTCACCGACGTGGTGATCCTCGTCGTGGCCGCCGACGACGCCGTGATGCCGCAGACCATCGAGGCCATCAACCACGCCCGTGCCGCCGGCGTGCCGATCGTGGTCGCCGTCAACAAGATCGACAAGCCGAATGCCAACCCCCAGCGGGTGATGCAGCAGCTCTCCGAGCAGGGCGTCCTGGTGGAGCAGTACGGCGGCAAGGTGCAGTGCGCCCTCGTCTCGGCCAAGACCGGCGAGGGCATCGACGACCTGATGGAAAAGGTGCTGCTGGAGGCCGAGTTGCTCGACCTCAAGGCCAACCCGAACCGCAACGCCTACGGCACCGTCATCGAGGCGCGCCTCGAAAAGGGACGGGGCAACGTGGCGACGGTGCTGGTGCAGAACGGCACGCTCCACGTCGGCGACGTCTTCGTCGTCGGCATCCACAGTGGCCGCGTCCGCGCCATGTTCGACGAGCGGGATCGCCGCGTCGAGGAGGTGGGGCCGTCCCGCCCCGTGCTCGTGCTCGGCCTCGACGGCGCCCCGGAAGTGGGCGACCAGTTCGTCGTGCTCGATGACGAGCGGGAGGCGAAGGCCATCGCCTCGAAGCGGCAGCAGATCTACCGGGAGCAGTCGCTGCGCCAGCGCAAGCATATCACCCTGGACGAGATCGGCCGCCGCCTCGCCCTGGGCGACTTCCAGGAGCTCAACGTCATCGTCAAGGCCGACGTGGGCGGCTCGGTCGAAGCCCTCTCCGACGCGCTGCTGAAGCTCTCGACCGAAGAGGTGAAGGTGAACATCATCCACAAGGGGGTCGGCGCCATCACCGAGAGCGACGTCATGCTGGCTTCGGCCTCGGACGCCGTCATCATCGGCTTCCAGGTGCGTCCCATGGCAAACGCCCGGGCCCTGGCCGAGCGCGAGGAGATCGACATCCGTACCTATTCGATCATCTACGATGCCATCGAGGAGGTGCGCGACGCCCTCGAAGGCATGCTCTCCCCCGAGAAGTCGGAACGGATCACCGGGGTCGTCGAGGTGCGCGAGACGTTCAAGGTGCCCAAGGTCGGCACCGTCGCCGGGGGCTACGTTACCGAAGGCAAGATCCGTCGCAACGACCGCATCCGCCTCATCCGGGACGGCGTGGTCATCTACGAAGGCGCGCTCAGCTCGCTCAAACGCTTCAAGGACGACGTGCGCGAGGTCGCCAGCGGGTACGAGTGCGGCATTGCCATCGAGAACTACAACGACATCAAGGTGGGGGATCAGATCGAAGCCTTCGAGATCGTCGAGACGAAACGGAAGCTGGAGGTGTGAGACGACGGCCCGCAGCGAGGCCCCGAAGGGATGAAGCGGTAGCAGATCATGAGCATTCGAACGGAACGGGTGGCCCGGCTCATTCAGCGCGAGGTTGCGGACCTGCTCAACACCGAGTTCGCCGGGCAACTCCAGCTGATGATGACCGTCACCGGCGCGCGGGTGACGAAGGACCTTTCCATCGCCTATGTCTACGTGAGTATCCTGGGGGAGACCGAGGCCCAGCGCCAGGCGGCCTTCCGGCACCTGCAGGAGCTGACACCGCAGATCCGTGCGGCCCTGGCCACCCGTATCCGTCATCAGGTCCGGCAGATCCCGGAGCTTCGCTTCTTCCTGGACGACACGCTCGAGAAGGCCCGGCGCATCGAAGACCTCTTCGAGCGGATCCGCGCGGAACGGGAACGTCGTTCGCCCGAATCGGAGGAGGGATGAAGGGACCGGCCCGCCGTCCGTCCGGCACGTCCGCCTCGCCCGGCCCGGAAGCGGCCGGCGAGACGCCCCTGGTCCATGCCTTTCCCCGGTTGCCGGCCACGTTCGAACAGGCCGTGCTGCCCGTCGACAAGCCGCCGGGGTGGTCTTCGTTCGACGTCATCCGGGCCTTGCGACGGTTGCTGGGGGTGCGTAAGATCGGGCACGCCGGCACGCTCGATCCGATGGCGACCGGCCTGCTGATCTGCCTCGTCGGCCGGGCGACGAAGCGGATGGCGTCGTTCATGGAGCTGCCGAAGACGTACGAGGGGACGCTCCGCCTGGGCGAGGTGACCCCGTCGTACGACGCCGAGACGGAGGTCGCCGAACGCCGGCCCTGGGAACATGTCACCGAGGCGATGCTCGAGGAAGTCCGCCGGCGCTTCGTCGGTGAGGTGGAACAGCAGCCGCCCATGTACTCGGCGGTCAAGGTGGGAGGGGAGCGACTCTACAGGAAAGCCCGCCGGGGCGAGGTGGTCGAGCGGCCACCGCGGCGGGTCCGCATCGCCGCGTTCGAACTCACGGGCCGGGACGGGCCGGACGTGTCGTTCCGGGTGCATTGTTCGAAGGGCACCTACATCCGCACCCTGGCGCACGACTTCGGGCAGGTGCTGGGGTGCGGGGCGCATCTGGTCGCCCTGCGCCGCACCGCCATCGGGCCGTACGGCGTCGAAGCGGCGTGGCGGCTGCAAGATCTGGAGGCGGCGCTGAAAACCCGCAGGCAGGAAGCAGGCAAAGGCTCGGCATGAAACGCGAATACGGGCTGGATCAGGTCGTCTACGATGCAGGCTCGCTGGTGACCGTCGGCACCTTCGACGGGGTGCATCTGGGGCACCAGGCCATCCTGCGCTACCTGTTGCGCCGGGCGGCCGAGAACGGCGGGCGCAGCGTGGTCGTCTCGTTCGACCCGCACCCGCGCGAGGTCGTCCGGAACGAGCCGGTGCCGCTGCTGACCACCATCGACGAGCGGGCCGACCTGTTCGAGCGCCTCGGCGTCGACCGCTTCATCGTCATTCCGTTCACGAAAGACTTCGCCCGTCTCAGCGCCGAGGACTTCGTCGAGCAGGTGCTGGTGGCCCGGATCGGGCTCAAGGAGATCGTCATCGGCTACGACCACGGTTTCGGGCGCGGGCGCGGCGGCGACGCGGCACTGCTCGAACGGCTGGGCCGGCAGCACGGCTTCACCGTCGACGTGATCCCCCCGCAGGTCGTGGCCGAGCATGTGGTCTCCTCGACCGAGATTCGCCAGCTCCTCGTCGAGGCGGGCGACGTGCGCGAGGCGGCCCGGCTGCTCGGACGGCCGTATGCGCTCTCCGGCACGGTCGTCGAAGGGGCCGGACGGGGACGCACCATCGGCTTCCCGACGGCCAACCTCGCGGTGAGCCACCCGCGCAAGGTGATTCCCCGGCCCGGGGTCTACGCCGTCAGCGTTGCCCCGGGCGAGGCGGCCCATGTCTACGGCGGCATGATGAACATCGGGCGCCGGCCCACCTTCGAAAACGAAGGCCTCCACCTGGAGGTGCACCTGCTCGACTTCAGGGGCGACCTCTACGGCCGCTCCCTTCGCATAGAATTCGTCGAAAGATTGCGGGATGAACGCAAGTTTGCCTCCGTGGAGGCCCTCGTCGAGCAACTTTACGAGGATCGTAAGCGTTGTATGGCTGCGCTGAAAGCCGTACCTTGACTCGTCTGGCCCACCGGGTTGGAATGGCCGGGCCGCGCCCGGCGCTTTCTTCTTTACGATGGTATCAATCTAAAGAGGAGCCACCTTATCATGATCGACAAAGAAACCAAGCAGGAGCTCATCAAGGCGTACGGAAAGAATGAGCGGGACACCGGCACCGCCGAGGTTCAGATCGCCATCTTTACGCACCGCATCAATGAGCTGACCGAACACCTGAACAAGCATCCCAAAGACCACTCGACGCGGCGCGGGTTGCTGAAGCTCGTCGGCAAGCGCCGCCGGTTGCTCAACTATCTGATGGACCGGGACATCGAACGGTACCGTGCCATTATCGAGAAACTGGGTATCCGCAAGTAGCGGTTGGGGAGCGGCATCCTCGGGTCCGGGGATGCCGTTTTGCTAGGGCCGCTTCCGCAGGGCGCCGCCGTGCGGGCGGGTACGTGGAGAAGGCCACGGGCCGGTGAACCGCAGGCCGTTTCGCATCGTGTAACCGATGCCGGCGTGGCGTTGCGCAGGAGAAAGGGAAACATCACTCAGACGTTTGAACGGAAGGAAGATGTCGAAGACAACCATTCGCGAAATCGAGTTCGCGCCGGGGAAGACCATCACGCTGGAGACGGGCCGGCTT
The DNA here is from genome assembly GCF_011682235.2 of Rhodocaloribacter litoris. NCBI lineage: Bacteria > Pseudomonadati > Rhodothermota > Rhodothermia > Rhodothermales > Rhodothermaceae > Rhodocaloribacter > Rhodocaloribacter litoris. The sequence continues at coordinate 3,729,815 of NZ_CP076718.1, forward strand.
GCCAAGCAGGCGAACGGGGCCGTTGTCGCCCGGCTGGGGGATACGATGGTGCTCTGCACCGCCGTCATCGCCAAAGAAACACGGGAGGGGCAGGATTTCTTCCCCCTGACCGTCGACTACCGTGAGAAGTTTTCCGCCGGGGGCAAGATCCCGGGCGGTTTCATCAAGCGCGAAGGCCGCCCGACCGACAAGGAGGTGCTCTCCTCCCGCCTGGTGGACCGCGCGCTGCGCCCGCTTTTCCCGGACGGGTTCTACAACGAGGTGCAGGTCATCATCTACGTGATCTCGGCCGACCCGGAGAACGATGCCGACGTGCTGGCGGGCGTCGGTGCCTCGGCGGCGTTGCTGCTGGCCGGGGCGCCGTTCGACGGTCCCGTCGCCGAGGTACGGGTGGGGCGCGTCAACGGAGAATTCATCGTCAACCCTACGATCCAGCAACTCGAAGAGAGCGACATCGACCTGGTGGTGGCCGGCAAGGAGGAGGCCCTGGTGATGGTCGAGGGCGAGATGCAGGAGATCAGCGAGGAGGAGATGGTCGAGGCGCTGGACGTGGCGCACCAGGCCATCCGCATCCTCTGCCGGGGACAGCGCGATTTCGTGGCCGAGCACGGGGTGCCGGAGCCGTTCCCGTACGAGCCCGTCGTCACGCCGCCGGAGCTCATCGAGCGGGTCCGTGCCCTGATCGGCCCCCGCATGGCGGAGCACGTCCGGGCACCCTACGACAAGGCCTCCTTCTACGGCGGCATCGACACGATCAAGGAGGAGGCCGTCACGGCGTTGCTGGGCCGGGACGATCCCGAGACGGGCCAGGTACGGGCCGAGGCGACCCCGGAGGGGTGGACGCTCGCCCAGATCAAAAGCGCCGTCGCCCTGGTCGAGAAGGAGACGATGCGCGAGATGATCCTCGCCGAGCACCGCCGCCTCGACGGGCGCCGCCTCGACGAGATCCGTGACATCTGGGCCGAGGTCGGCTACCTGCCCCGCGTGCACGGGTCGGCCATCTTCACCCGCGGCGAGACGCAGGTGCTGGCTTCGGTCACGCTGGGGACGAAGAAGGACGTGCAGGCCGTCGACCAGATCTTCGATACCACCGACCGGCGGTTCTACCTCCACTACAACTTCCCGCCCTTCTGCACCGGTGAGGTCAAGTTCCTCCGGGGCGCCAGCCGCCGGGAGATCGGGCACGGGATGCTGGCCGAGCGGGCCCTCGTCTCGCAACTGCCGCCCGAGGAGGAGTTCCCCTACACGATCCGCGTCAACGCCGACGTGCTCGAGTCCAACGGCTCCTCGTCGATGGCGAGCGTGTGTGCGGGTTCGCTGGCGCTCATGGACGCCGGCGTGCCGATCCGGAAGGCGGTGGCCGGCATTGCCATGGGCCTCATCAGCGACGGCCGGCGGACCGCCGTGCTCAGCGACATCCTGGGCACCGAGGACCACCTCGGGGACATGGACTTCAAGGTCACCGGTACGCGGGACGGCATCACCGCCTGCCAGATGGACATCAAGATCGGCGGGCTCTCGCGGGAGATCCTGCTGCAGGCCCTGAAGCAGGCCCGGGCCGGCCGCCATCACATCCTCGACATCATGGACAGCGTGCTCGACCGCCCGCGCCCGGACCTGTCGCCCTACGCCCCGCGCCTGACCCAGATCACCATCGATGCCAGCTTCATCGGCGCCGTCATCGGCCCCGGCGGCAAGATCATCCAGGGCATCCAGCGTGACACGAACACGACCATCGACATCACCGAGGAGGACGGCGTCGGGATCGTGACGGTGGCGGCCACCCGGGAAGAGAACGCCCGCGCCGCCATCGAGATGATCAAGGCCATCGTGACGGTGCCCGAGGCCGGGGAGACGTACGTCGGCACGGTGCGCAAGATCGAACCCTTCGGCGCCATCATCGAGATCCTCCCGGGCAAGGAGGGGCTGCTGCACGTCTCCGAACTCGACTACGGTTACGTCGAACGGGTGGAGGATCACCTGCAGGTGGGCGACAAGGTGCAGGTGCAACTCATCGAGGTGCGGGACGACGGCAAGCTCCGCTTCAGCCGGAAACCGTTCCTGCCCAAGCCCGAAGGCTACGACGAGTCCCGCGAGTCCCGCAACGGCGGCCGCGGCGGCCGCGGTGGCCGCGACGGGGGACGCCACGGCCGCGGGGGAGGACGGGACGGACGATGGGGCGGGCGCGACGGCGGCCGCGGTGGACGACGCCATTGATCCGCGACCTCCTCCGAACCTCCTCCCGGTGCCGGGGTTAAAGCCCGCTCGACAGGCAACCTGCCCGCGAGCCAACCCCGGATCGTGCCGCCTGCGTGCGGCATCCGGCGTGTACGCGCCGGTCATCGCTCTGAACAAGGCGGGAGCCCCTCCGCTCTCGCCTTGTGCTTTCTTCTGGTGTGCGTATGAAAGGCAAGGCGCAGCCCGCTCCCTTCCCGAAGTTTCAAAAGACGGTCCTGGCCAACGGCGTGCGCGTCGTGAGCGAGACCATCCCGTCGGTGCGGTCCGTCTCGGTCGGCATCTGGGTCTTCACCGGAAGCCGGGACGAGGCGGCCTCCGAGAGTGGCATCAGCCATTTCATCGAGCACATGGTCTTCAAAGGAACGGCCCACCGGCGCATGCACCAGATCGCCCAGCGCATGGAGGCCGTCGGCGGGTACCTGAATGCCTTCACGGGCAAGGAGTACACCTGCTACTACGCCCGGGCCCTCGACGAGCACCTCGACCGCGCCGTCGACACGGTGTGCGACCTCGTGCTCCATCCCACCTTCCCCGAACGGGAGCTGGAAAAGGAGAAGGACGTGGTGCTCGAAGAGATGAAGATGTACGAGGACACGCCCGAGGATTTCGTCTTCGACCGCTTCGAGGCGGCCCTCTATGGCCGGCATCCGATGGGCCGGCCCGTCATCGGCTTCCCGGAGACGGTGACCTCGTTCACGCGCGAGCAGCTCTTCCACTACCTCCACACCCACTACACCCCCGACCGCATGGTGGTGGCCGTGGCCGGGCACGTGGACCACGACCGCCTCGTGCGGTACGTCGAGAAAGCCTTCGCCCGTGCCGAACGGGGGCCGGCCGCCTTCGAACGCCAGCCGGTCAACGGCTATGCCCCCACCCATCTCGTCGAAGAGCGGGCCATGCATCAGGCCCACCTCGTCATCGGCCTGCCGGCCTACGACGTGCATCACCCGCGCCGGGCCGCGCTCTCCGTCCTCAACACCATCCTCGGCGGCGGCATGTCCAGCCGGCTCAACCAGAACATCCGGGAAAAGTACGGCTATTGCTACAACATCTACTCCTTCCTCAACCTGCACTCGGACACGGGGGACTTCGGGGTGTACATGGGCACGGACGAGACCAAGGTGGAGCGGGCCCGGAAGCTCATCTTCCGGGAGCTTGATCGCCTCGCCCAGCATCCCGTGAGCCGGCGGACCCTCACCCAGGCCGTCAGCCAGGTCAAGGGCTCCATCATGCTCGGGCTCGAAAGCATGGGCAGCCGGATGATGCGCCTCGGAAGGCAGGAACTCTACTACGGCCGCTATTTCTCCCTCGACGAGATCCTCGAACAGGTGGACGCCGTCACGCGCGAGGACGTGCTGGAGGTGGCCCAGGAGCTCTTCGACCCCGAGCGCTTCTCCAGCGCCGTCCTCCTGCCCGGCAAGCCCCGCTGAGACCGGCTCCCCCCTGCAAACCTTCATCCCAGACCGCATGACCATGAAGCACAAGATCCTCGTCACCGGTGGGGCCGGGTTCATCGGCTCGCACGTGGCCGACGCCTTCCGCGCGGAGGGACACGAGGTCCACGTGATGGACGACTTCTCGGGCGGGCGGGAGGAAAACGTGCCCGAAGGCGCCGTCGTGCATCGCCTGGACATCCGCTCGGACGAGGCCGCCGCCGTGGTGCGCCGGGAACGCTACGACGTGCTGTGCCACCATGCCGCCCAGATGGACGTCCGCCGGTCCGTGGCCGACCCCCGCTTCGACGCCGACGTGAACCTGCTGGGCTTTCTCAACCTCATGGAGGCCGGGCGGGAACACGGGCTGAAAAAAGTGATCTTCGCCTCCACCGGCGGTGCCATCTACGGCGAGCCGGACTACGTCCCGCAGGACGAGGCCCACCCGCTCCGGCCGCTCTCCCCCTACGGCATCACCAAGCTCTGTACGGAAAAGTACCTCTTCTTCTACCGGGCGCAGTACGGCATCGACTACGTGTCGCTGCGGTACGCGAACGTCTATGGCCCGCGCCAGAACCCCCACGGGGAAGCCGGCGTCGTAGCGATCTTCACGGAGCGGATGCTCGCCGGCCGCGCACCCGTCATCAACGGCGACGGCCTGCAGACACGGGACTACGTGTATGTGGGCGACGTCGTGCGGGCCAACCTGGCCGCTCTCGCCTATGACGGTTCCGGCATCTTCAACGTCGGGACCGGGGTGGAGACGAACGTGGTGGAGCTGTTCCGTGCCCTGCGCGCCCTGATCGACCCGTCGGTGCCGGAACAGCACGCCCCCGCCAAGCCGGGTGAGCAGCGGCGCAGCGTCCTCGGCTACGCGCGGGCACGGCAAGAGCTGGACTGGACTCCGCAGGTGACGCTGGAGGAAGGCCTGCGCCGGACGGTCGAATGGTTCCGGAAACGCCGGGCCGCGTAGGGGACGGTTGCAGGTTCCGGCCCGGGGAGACGGCAACCCGGAACCTGGAAGCGGGAAACCCCATTCCCGCCCTGATCACGCCAGCGCAGACGAGCCCCGTGCGCGATGTATCGCGTCCATCTGCAACAGTTTGAAGGTCCGCTGGACCTGTTGCTCTTCTTCATCCGCCGGGATGAACTGGACATCTACGACATCCCCATCGCGCAGATCGCCGACGAGTTTCTCGCCTACGTGCGCCTGCTGGAGGAGATCGACCTCGACGGCGTCGGGGATTTCCTCTACATGGCGGCGCTGCTGATCGGCATCAAAGCGCGGATGCTGTTGCCGTCGCCGGAGGTGGACGAGGAGGGCGAGCCCCTCGATCCCCGGCGGGAACTCGTCGAGCGCCTGCTCGAATACATCCGGTTCAAGGAGGCGGCGCAGGCCCTGGCCGGCCGGCACGAGGTCCGCGCCGAGCTGTTCACGCGGGGACGGGCGGCAGAGGTGCGGGACGGCGAGCGCCCGGATCCCTCGGAAGCCTTGCTGGAGAACAGCGTCTACGACCTCGTTTCGGCCCTGCGGCGGATCCTGACCCGCCCGTCCGAGGAGCCCGTGCATCAGGTCCGGCGGGAGGAGTACACCATCGAGGAACAGTCGGCCTTCGTGCTCGCACAGGTGTTTTCGGGGCAGCGGGTGTCGTTCGTCCGGCTGGTGGCCGGTCGTACCCGGGCGTTCATCATCGCCACGTTTCTGGCCGTGCTCGAACTGGCCCGCCAGGGGCACCTGTCCCTCTATGTGGCCGCGACGGACGATTTTTATCTTGAGCGGTCCGGTCCGGTGCCCGCGGTCAACGGGGCGCCGGGCGGCGGCCACGAAACCGGGTGACCGGCCGGGGAAACCGAACCTTCGAAACGGATACGGCGCCGCCACACACAGCACGCACGGTGGAACATGGAGCACATGCCGAACGGGGTGGTCGAGGACGGAGAAGACGTACCGAGGGCACGCAGCCTGGAGCGGGTGTGCGAGGCCATGATTTTCGCCGCCGACGAGCCGCTGCCGGCCCGGCGGATCGCCGACGTGTATGCCGAGGTGACCGGCCTGCCCCGGCCGTCCGAGGAGGAGATTGCGGCGGCCGTGGCCCGGCTCAACGCGGCGTATGAGGACACCGAGCGCACGCTGCGCATCCACACGTGGGCGGGCGGCTTCCGGATGGCCACGGTGCCGGAGGTGGCCCCGTTCCTGCGGGCCCTCTTTGCCGGGCAGCAACCCCGGCGGCTCTCGCGCTCGCTCATGGAGACGCTCGCCGTCGTCGCCTACCGGCAACCCACCACCAAACCGGAGGTCGACTACGTGCGCGGCGTGGACTCCGACTATGCCCTCCGGCGCCTGCTCGAACTCAACCTGGTCGACGTCGTCGGCCGCAGCGAGGCCGTCGGGCGGCCGCTGCTCTACGGTACCACCCCCGCCTTCCTCGAACAGTTCGGTCTCCGAAGTCTCGATGAACTGCCGAACCTGCGCGAGGTTGAGGAGTTACTGAACGATCCGGCCTTCAACCGCGAACGGGCCCGCCTGTTGATGGAAAAAGGGCTTCTCGACGGTGCCGAAGCAGGGCAGACACCGACCGGAGAGAAAGACGAAGCCTCGGACGCCTGAGCCGGGGTTTTCTTGTATCAGCCGCTTTCGGAACCCGCCATGGCGAAGCCACGACGAAGCCGGCCTTCCGGACCGCCGTCCCGTACCCCGACGGTGGAGGGAATGCGCCTGAACCGGTACATCGCCCGGGCCGGCGTGTGCTCCCGCCGCAAGGCCGACGAGCTGATCCGGGCCGGGCGCGTGAAGGTCAACGGCGAGGTCGTCACCGAGCTGGGGGTGCGCCTCCACGAAGGCGACGAGGTGACGGTGGGCGGCCGGCGGATCTCCCCCCGCCCCTTCACCTACCTCCTGCTCAACAAACCCAAAGATACCCTCACCACCACCGACGACGAGCGGGGACGCACCACCGTGCTCGACCTCCTCGACCTGCCCCCGGAGGAACGGGACGCCCTCTTTCCCGTGGGACGCCTGGATCGCAACACCACCGGTGTGCTTTTGCTGACGAACGACGGCGAACTCGCGCACCGGCTGATGCACCCTCGCTACGGGGTCGAGAAGATTTACCGCGTGCGGACGAAGGAACCCGTCAAACCGCACGAGCTCGACCGGCTCCGGCAGGGCATCGAGCTCGAGGACGGCCTCGCCCGGGCAGACCGCGTGGCGTATGTGGCGCCGGACGCACCCCATGAGGTCGGGCTGATGATCCACGAGGGCCGCAACCGCCAGGTGCGCCGCATGTTCGAAGCACTCGGGCACGAGGTCGTCCAGCTCGAACGCGTGGCGTATGCGGGGCTGACCACCGCCGGCGTGCGCCGGGGACGGTGGCGACGGCTTCAGGAAAAGGAGGTGCGTCGGCTCTACCGCCTGGTGAAGCTCAAACCCTGAAACCGCGAACGATCCCCCGGGGGCGTTCAAACGTCAAACTTCGAGAAAAGGCAGAACGATGCAAACGCCGCTTACCCGTTCCGACAACGGAGCCGTCACGGACAAGATCTGGGGGGAAGGGCTGACCTACGACGATGTGCTCCTGGTGCCGGGCCGCTCCGCCGTGATGCCGCGCGAGGTCTCCATCGAAACCTGGCTCACCCGCAACATCCGGCTGAACGCTCCCCTCGTCTCGGCCGCCATGGACACCGTCACCGAGGCCCGGATGGCCATCGCCATCGCCCGGGAAGGGGGCGTCGGGGTGCTCCACAAGAACATGACCGTCGAGCGGCAGGCCGCCGAGGTGCGCCGCGTCAAGCGGAGCGAGAGCGGCATGATCCTCGACCCGATCACCCTCTCGCCGGACGACACGGTGCAGGCCGCCCGCGCCCAGATGGCCCGCTATTCCATCGGCGGCATCCCCATCGTGGACGCCGACAGGCGCCTCGTCGGGATCGTTACCAACCGGGACCTGCGCTTCCAGATGGATGGCTCCGCCCGCCTCGCCGACGTGATGACGAAGGACCACCTCGTCACGGCCCCCGTCGGCACGACCCTGGAAAAGGCGGAGGCGCTGCTGCAACAGCACAAGATCGAGAAGCTGCCGGTGGTGGACGAGGCGGGCCGCCTGCGCGGGCTCATCACGTTCAAGGACATCCAGAAGAAACGCCAGTTTCCGAACGCCTGTAAGGACGAACATGGGCGGCTCCGGGTGGGGGCCGCCGTCGGCGTGACGGCCGACGTGCTCGACCGCGTCGAGGCGCTCGTCGGGGCCGGCGTGGACTTCGTCGTGGTCGATACGGCCCACGGCCACTCCGAGGGCGTGCTCCGGACGGTCCGCCGCGTCCGCGAGCGCTTCCCGACGCTCGACCTCATCGCCGGCAACGTCGCCACGGCCGAGGCCACCGAAGACCTGATCGAAGCCGGCGTGGACGCCGTGAAGGTCGGCATAGGTCCCGGCTGCTTCGCCGCCGGCACCCGCGTGCTGATGGCCGACGCCACGTACAAGAACATCGAAGACATCCGCCCGGGCGACCGCGTGATCAACATGCACGGCCAGCCGGTCACCGTCCGGCGGGCCTGGTGTACGGGCATCCGGGAGGTCATGGCCGTCCGGCACACGGCCTCGTACCGCGAAACCATCGTGACACCGGATCACCGGTACTATGTCGGCGACCTGACTTCGGTGGCGGAATCCACCGTTGCCAGCAAGGGCTATGCGGCCGTGTTGCAAAAGACCACGAAACGGGGCGGCTCTAAACTTTCCTGGCAGGAGGTGGGGGCCGCCGAGCGCGTCACGTTCCTCCTCCCGGAGCGGATCCGGTTTGAACTGCCGGAACACTTTTCCATCGATTTGAAGGCGTTCGCCACACGCAAGGAGCGCCAACTGGACCGGTACCATACCCGGATCCCGGACAGTTACGAGCTGGGTTTCCTCTTCGGCACGTTCCTGGGCGACGGGCACGCCTTCATCGCCCCCTCACGCAACAGCGAGATCGGCCGTGTTTCCTGGTATTTCGGTTCGGAGGAATACGACCTGGCCGAGAAGCTTTCCGACTGTGTGGAGCAGGTCGTCGGGGTGCGTCCCCGGTGGGACGGCGGGAAGAAGAACGTCATCAGCCTGCATCTCTATTCCTTGCCCTGGGCACGGCTGCTGGCCTCTTTCGGCAAGCGGAACGAGAAGCACCTGCCGCCGGCGTATCTGTGCACCAACCCGGACTACCTGCAGGGGCTCCTCGACGGCCTGGTGGCGAGCGGCGGCCATGTAAGTGGCGATGGGCGGCTCTGTTTCCGCAACACCTCGCCCCGCCTGGTCGAGCTGTTCAACGTGCTCTGCTTCATGGTAACGGGCAGTTTCCCCAACAGCCGGACCGAGGCGGCCACGGCCGGTGGACTGGACGGGGTCGCGGAGGATCGGTGCCGGCCGAGCATGCGTTCCCGGCTCAACGTGTCGCATGCCCGGCGCCGGGTCCGGGGATTCCAGATCGTCAAGAAACTGGAGGCGCGGCGACTGGGGGTGGCGGTGCCGGTCTATGACATCGAGGTGGATTGCCCCACCCACAGCTTCATCGCCGACAACGCGATCGTGCACAACTCGATTTGCACCACCCGGATCGTGGCCGGCGTTGGCGTGCCGCAGCTCACGGCCGTGATGGAGTGTGCGCGGGCGGCCCGTCCGCACGGAATCCCCATCATCGCCGACGGCGGCATCAAGCACACGGGCGACATCCCGAAGGCGCTGGCCGCCGGGGCCAGCAGCGTCATGATCGGCGGGCTCTTTGCCCGCGTCGAGGAGAGCCCGGGCGAGACTATCCTGTTCGAAGGACGAAAGTACAAGAGCTATCGCGGCATGGGGTCGCTCGGGGCCATGCAGGCCGGCAGCAAGGACCGCTACTTTCAGGACGTGGAGGACGACATCAAGAAGCTCGTGCCCGAAGGCATCGAGGGACGCGTGCCCTACGGCGGCACCCTGCACGAGGTCGTCTACCAGATGCTCGGCGGCCTGCGGGCGGCGATGGGCTACTGTGGCTGTGCCACCATTGAGGAACTGTATGAGAAGGCCCGGTTCGTCCGCGTGACGCAGTCGGGCGTGCGCGAGAGCCACCCGCACAACGTCCACATCACGAAGGAGGCGCCGAACTATAGCTCCAAACCCTGGGATTGAGGAGGGGCATGGTGGGTCGTGTGAGGTCGCTCGCCTCCCCTGCGTCCCACGTGGTGCGCCACGCGTGATCAACCTGCTTCGGTGGGCGTCTCCGGGTAGGGGTAGAGGTGCGCGAGCCGGTGGGGATCGGTGCCGCGCAGGAAGTGGAGCCAGAGGCGCAGGTTGCGGAGCTGCTGCCGGAGTGCGCCGTGTGCCTCGAACCGCCGGGCCGCTGTCACGACGTGCTCGGGGCGGAAGCGGAACCCGCCGCGGCGGTGGAGGCGCCGGACGAGGTCGAGGTCTTCGAAGAGCGGCGCCTCGGAGAACCCGCCGAGGGCTTCGAAGACGGGGCGCCGGACGAACAGGCTCCGGTCGCCGAAGCAGATGGCGGGCCAGGGCAGCCGGGTGCAGAAGCCATAGAAGCGGAGCAGGGGGGTAGGGTGGTCGAAGGCCAGGCGGAAGGCGCCGGCCTCGGCGGACGGGTCGGCGAGGGTCTGCCGGATGAGGGCAAGGGCACCGGGTGGTGGGAGCGTATCGGCGTGCAGGAAGAAGAGCACCTCGCCCGAGGCCCGGGCCGCGCCGGCGTTCATCTGGCGTCCGCGCCCGCGCGGGCCGGTAAGCACCCGGGCGCCATGCCGCTCGGCCCGTGCGGTCGTGGCGTCCGTGGAGCCGCCGTCCACCACGAGGATCTCTTTGGGCTCAGTCTCCTGCGCCAGCGCTTCGAGCGTGCGCCCGATGTAGGCCGCCTCGTTGAGCGCCGGAATGACGACGGAAACGCGCATGGGGATGTTCGGACAGTCATGCCGCGTTCAACATCGAACGTGTAACGTTACACGTTCAACGTCAAACGTTACACGTTCAAACGGTTTTCAGTCTGTCTCCGGCACATCCGTTTCCGGGGGAGAGGGGCGGTGCGGGTCCACGACGCGGCGGGGCGGGGTCTCTTTCTCCTCGCGCACGTAGAGGGTGCGGCGCGGGAAGGGGATCTCGATGCCGAGCTCGTCGAAGGTGCGTTTCAGCATCAGCCGCAGGTCCCGCTCGGCCTGGAACTGCTCGCCGGGGATCACCTGCACCACGACCCGGACGTTGACCGACGACTCGCCGAAGCTCATGATCGCCTGCACGGTCGGCTTTTCCTCCTTGAGGATCTCGCGCCGCTCGGCGGCCCATTCGTTCGCCACCCGCTCGATGACCGGCAGGATGGTGTCGAGGTCCTGCTCGTAGGAGACGCCGACCTCGACGATCACCCGCGCAAAGTCGATGCTCCGGTTACCGAAGATGCGGAGCTCGCCGGCCGGGATCATGAGCACCTCGCCGTCGAACTTGCGCACCTTGATCAGTCGCACGCCGATGTGCTCGACCGTGCCGCTGTCGGCGCCGATCTTGACCATGTCGCCGACGTGGATGGTGTCGTCGAAGAGGAGGAAGATGCCGCTGATCATGTCCTTGACGAGCGTCTGGGCGCCGAAGCCGATGGCCAGGCCCGCGATGCCGGCCGTGGCGATGAGCGCGCCCACGTCCACCCGCAGTTCGCTCAGCATCATGATGATGGCGATGGGCCAGAGGATGTACCGCGCCGCCGAGGAGATCAGGTTGCCGATGGTCGTGGCGCGCTGGCGCCGGGGGTGCAGGGCGGGCAACTCCTCGAACCGGTGGATCCAGCGGCGCACCATCTTGTCGAGCAGGCGGATGGTGAGGAAGGTCAGGAAGAAGATGAGCAGGATGTGCAGCAGGTGGACCAGCAGGCCCACCCACAGCGCGGCATCCAGGAGGATCGCCTTCAGTTCGTCGACGAACGTGCCGAACGAGGCGGGGTCGGCGAGGCGGAGGAGCGTCGAGTCCGACCGGAGGTGTTCGATGAACGAGAGGGTATCGACGGCGGTGGTGTCCGGGGCGGCCTGCAGCGTGTCCGGCGCGGCCTGCCGGGGGATCATCCGGGTAAGGGGACTGACCTGGGGCATGGGAGCAGGGATAGAAGGAGGCAGGGGACTTCGGGATCGCTTACCGGTCTGCCTGCCGGATCTCGATCGGGGTCAGGGAGAGCGTCTCGTAGGGCATGTCAACGCCGGCGGCGGTCAGCGTCTCGAAGACGGCTTCCCGCAGGGCGAACCGTTTCTCCACATGGCGGCGCTCGTCACGGACCCAGGCTTGCAGCGACAGGGCTACATTGTAGTCGTTGAGGGCCGTGACCACCACCCGGGGAGGCGGGTCGTCGAGGTAGTCGGGGTCGTTGCGGACGAGCTCGAGCAGGAGCTGCCGCACCCGCCCGATGTTCTCCCGGTTGCCGACGGTCACCTCGACCTCGACGCGGAGGTGGGGGAAGTTGGTGTAGGAAGCCACCGTCGAGTTCAGGATTTCCGTGTTGGGAATGGCCAGCATCTTGCCATCGGGCGTGACGACGCGCGTAGAGCGCAGGGTAATGCGATCGACCCGTCCGTACTTGTCACCCACCTCGATCAGGTCCCCGAGGACGAAGGGCCGGTCCCAGAAAATGAACAGGCCGGAGATGGTGTTCGAGAGCGCGTCGCGGGCGGCGAAGCCGATCGTCAGCCCGGCGATGCCGAGGCTGGCCACCAGGGAGGCGGTGTTGATTCCGACGACGGCCAGCGCATGCACGAGGCCGAACAGCAGCAGGGCGTACTTCAAGACCGTCTCGACGAACGAGCGGGCCGTGGCATCGAGGTGGGTCCGGCGCAGAACCGGATCGAGCAGCCGGTTCAGCAGGCGCCAGAGCAGGTAAAAGGCCAGGAAGACGATGGCGGCCACGATCAGGTCGGCCGCGAGGGTCACCAGCTTCTCACCCAGCGTGGCGGGCTCGAAATAGGACCGGAGCCGGGCGAGAATGCCCGAAAGGAAGGCGTCCATGCGCGTGGACCACGGATTGGTGGAACGGGCGGCGTCAGAGCCAGCGCTTGCGGCGGAAATATACGACGAGGGCAAGCCCTACGCCGAGCATGAAGGCCATGACGAGCGGGTACCCGTACTTGAAGTGCAGTTCCGGCATGTAGTCGAAGTTCATGCCGTAGATGCCGGCAATGAACGTGAGCGGGATGAAGATCGTGCCCATGATGGTCAGAAACTTCATGACCTCGTTCATCCGGTTGCTCAGGCTCGAGAGGTAGAGGTCCATGAGTCCGGCCAGGATCTCACGGAGCGATTCGACGATGTCGATCACCTGGATGCTGTGGTCATAGGCATCCCGGAGGAAGGGCCGGGTTTCGTCCCGGATGAGGGGCGCCTCGATGCGTTCGAGGCCCAGAAAGAGCTCGCGCAGGGGCCAGACCGAACGGCGCATGAGGATCAGTTCGCGGCGCAGGTCGCGGATGTGTTGCTGGGTCGGCAGGGAGGGGTCGCGGAGGACGTCTTCCTCCAGCTCCTCGATACGCTCGCTGAGTTGCTCGAGGGCGACGAAGTAGTGGTCGACGATGACGTCGAGGAGGGCATAGGCCAGGTAGTCGGCACCGTTCCGCCGCAGGCGCCCGAGCCCGTTGCGCAGGCGGTGGCGGACGGGGTCCAGCACATCCCCGGGCCGTTCCTGAAACGAGAGGACGTAGCCCGTCCCCACGATCAGGCTCACCTGCTCCGCGTCGAGCTGTTGCCGGGCCGGGTTGAAGCGAAGCATCCGGACGACGATGAAGAGGTAGTCCTCGTAGGGCTCCACCTTCGGCCGCTGTTCCGTGCTGGCGATGTCCTCCTGAACGAGGGGGTGGAGGCCAAAGTGCTCACCGAGCCGGCGGATCACCTCCACGTCGTGCACCCCGTCCACGTTGATCCAGGTCACGGTGGGAGAGTCCCGGTAGGCGAGGACCTCGTCGACCCGGGAGAACGTGTGTTCCGCGAAGGTGTCGGGCCCGTAGTCGAACACCTGGAAGGTGACCGGTTCGGTTCGCTCTTCGAGCGGGACCAGGGTACCGGGCGGCAACCCGAGTTTCTTCGAGCGTTTTTTGAGGTAACGGGGCATGGCAACCGGAGAGGAGGATGAACGACGGGACGAGCGACCGGAAGGCCGGGCTTAAATTACGGGCGTTCGGGCTGAATCCCAATCCGGCCGGTGGAACCGGGGCCCGGGTATGGGGCCAGGGTCGCCTCGCTACGCCTGTCGGGGAATCAGGAGGGATAGGTGCTTGCTGCCGGCCTGAAAAAAATCCGTGCCCGTCTTGACAGGAGAGGGTAGGTGTTTTAATTTGCTCATAAAGAGATAATATGACTTTATCATAGGATGAATTGAAGCCGGATGATTGGTCCGGTTGCCGTTCGTTGCGCGTCCTGTTCACCTTAACCATACGGCTTTATGGCACGGCTGCTCGTCTGTCTTCTGCTTGCAGGGAGCCTTGTCCAGCGGGTCTTGGCGCAGGAGCATACCGTCCGGGGGCGGGTCATGTCCTCGGAGCAGGGAGAAGCGCTTCCGGGAACCAATGTGACCGTCAAGGGCACGACCATTGGGACGGCGACCGATATCGCCGGGCGCTATGAGTTGACGATTCCCTCACCGCAGGATACGCTGGTGTTTTCATTTGTCGGATACCGGCTTGTGGAGGTCCCGGTTGAGGGACGGACCGTGATCGATGTGGTGCTGGAGCCGCAGGTCTTCACCGGCGCGGAGCTCGTCGTGGTGGGCTATGGGGCTCAGGAACGGCGGGACATCACCGGTGCGATCGTCTCGGTCCCGACGCGGGAGATCCAGGAGTTGCCCGTGATCGATGCCGGCCAGGTGTTGCAGGGACGCACGACGGGTGTGGTGGCGCTGGCGGCGGGGAACCGGCCGGGGGAGGGTGTCACCCTTCGCATCCGCGGGCGCCGTTCGCTGACGGCCTCGAACGATCCACTTTTCGTTGTGGACGGTATCCCGCTCGAAGGAGGGCTCAATGACATCAGCACGCAGGACATCGAATCGATCGAAGTGCTCAAGGATGCCTCCGCAACGGCGATCTACGGCTCGCGCGGGGCCAACGGCGTTGTGCTCATCACGACGAACCGGGGCGGCAACCATCCAACCCGCGTGACCTATGCCGCCTATGCCGGCGCCACGGAAGCTCTGGGCCGGCCCGACATGATGAACGCCCGGGAATTTGCCGACTTGCGCCGGGAGGCCAGCCGTGACCCGCTTACCGGGGAAATTCCGCCTGACGAAGAAATTTTCACCCAGGCCGAACTCGATGCACTGGCGCGGGGCATCAGCACCGACTACCAGGACCTGTTGCTCGAGCGCGGCTACCGCATGAACCATCACCTGGGTGTGGAGGGTGGAAACGCCACCACCCGCTTCTATCTCGCGGGAGATTATTTCGACGAACGGGGGATCATCCGCAGCCAGGGGTTCGAGCGCTATACGTTCCGTGTCAACCTGGATCATGACGTCTCCTCCCGTTTTCGTCTCGGGACCGCTGCCCAGATCTCACGTCAGGTACAGCAATATGCGTCGAATCCGCTGGGGTCGGCCGTGGCCATGAATCCTTTGAGCGTGCCCTACGACGAAAATGGAAATCTCATCTTCCGGCCAGGAGCCGACCCGTTGCTGTTCAACCCGCTGGCCGACCTCGAACCCGGCAACTATCTCGACGAACGCACGCGCACCCGGGTCTTCGGCAACCTCTTCGCCGAACTCGACCTGACGCAGTCCCTGCGATACCGGGTCAACTTCGGGCCGGATGTGCAGAAGTACCGGCGCGGTCTGTTTCAGGGAAGCATCTCAGTAGCCCGGCAGGAGGGTTCTCCGCTGGCGCGCTATGAAACCGACGACATCTTTGCCTATACGCTGGAGAACATCATCACCTACGAACACATACTGGCCCCGGATCATGCCCTGGATGTCACCGGCCTGTTCGGCATCCAGTCCTACCGCCGTGAATCCTCCTGGCTGGAAGGAACCGGTCTGCCTTACGAAACACAGCTCTTCTACAACCTGGGGACTTCGGAAAACCTGCAGGATTTTGGCAGCACCCTGGCCGAGTGGGGGCTGATGTCGTTCATGGGACGGGTCAACTACCAGTTCAAGGACCGCTACCTGCTGACCCTGACCGGCCGTTATGACGGTGCTTCGGTGCTGGCCGAAGGTAACAAATGGGGCTTTTTCCCCTCCGTGGGGCTGGGCTGGGTCGTCAGCGACGAGCCGTTCATGGCTGGGCAGGGACTCTTCTCCGAGTTGAAACTGCGGCTCAGCTACGGGCAGACGGGCAACCAGGCCATCGCCCCTTATCAGACCCGGGGGGCTCTCTGCCGCACGAACTATCTCTTCGGCGATGAAGCGGCCTTCGGTTTCCGGCCCTGTGCCATCGCCAATCCGGACCTGAAGTGGGAAACGTCCACCACCGTGAACCTGGGCCTCGATTTCTCCCTCTGGGACGACCGCATTGCGGGTTCGATCGATCTCTACCAGACCCGTACGACCGATCTGCTACTCGAGCGCCAGTTGCCCATCACCTCGGGATTTGCCAGCGTGACGACCAACCTGGGCGAGACCCGTAACCGGGGCTACGAACTCAACCTCAGAACACTCAACGTCGAAACCGCCGTCTTCAGCTGGAGCACCGACCTGACGCTCTTTGGCAACGAGGAAAAAATCCTTGATCTCTACGGTACGGGAGAAGATGACGTGGGCAACGGCTGGTTCATCGGGCATCCCCTCACCGTCTGGTACGACTACGAGAAAGTTGGCATCTGGCAACTGGATGAAGCCGAAGAGGCCGCCTCCTACGGCCAGCGCCCGGGCGAGATCAAGGTGCGCGACGTGAACCGGGACGGAGTCATCAACGAAGAAGATCGCGTAATTCTCGGTACCGACCTGCCCAGGATCTCGGGCGGCATCACCAACCGGTTCCGCTACCGGAATTTCGACTTCTCCTTCTTCCTCTTCGGCAGCTTCGGGCACACCATCTTCAATGACTTCAAGGTGCAAAACAGCACCCTGGCCAGCCGCTTCAACAACCTGGATCTGGACTACTGGACGCCGGATAATCCGACCAACGAGGCACCCCGGCCCAATCGTACGCAGGAGAATCCCATCTACGGTTCGACGCGGGGCTATCAACCGGGGGACTTCCTGAAGGTGCGTAACGTGCAACTGGGCTATACGTTGCCGGAAGCGTTTCTATCCCGTTTCGGCATGCAGTACATGCGGGTCTACGTGAGCGCCAACTCGCCGCTGGTCTTCTCGCGTCTGGAAGGAGGTCTTGATCCCGAGATGTACGGTGGGCGTGTGGAAGACGATAACGTACCGGCTCCCCGCCTCTACACGCTGGGCCTCAACGTCACGTTTTGACCGGCGCCGGCTGCAGCCAGCCGGTAGGTCTTTCTCCCCCTGTTTCGACTGACACCATGAGCGCAATGAAACGCTTCTCCCGTGTTCTACTCCTCCTGCTGGGTGCTGTGCTGGGGCTCTCGGCCTGCGACGTGCTCGAGGAGGAGATCGTCTCCGGCATCACCGTCGATGCCTACTATAACACCCCGCAGGGACTCCGGGACGCCGTCAATGCCTCCTACTCCTTCCTGCGCAACTTCTATGCGGACGAACAGGGCGCCAACCTGACCGTCTTCGGCACCGACGCCACCACGAATGGAGGGCATGGCTCCTTCCAGTACATGAACCAGTACACGGCCCAGCTCAACGGCGACGCCACACCGGTGAACGTGCTCTGGGATGTCTTCTACACCGGGATCAACACGACCAATGCTGCCATCAGCCGGGCCGCGGAGATCACGGACATGTCCGAGGCCGAAAAAAACCGCCTCGTCGGGGAGGCGAAATTTCTCCGGGCGCATTTCTACTTCATCCTGGTGCAGACCTTCGGCCCGGTGCATCTGACGCTGGAGGAAACGCAGGGGATGGAACTGGAGGCGAACCGCACGCCGGAGCCGGGGATCTATGACGCCATCGAGCAGGACCTGCGTGATGCGATTGCGGCACTGCCGGCCACACCTCCACAGTGGGGCCGGGCCACCGAACCAGCCGCCAAACACATGCTCGCGCTCGTGCTGCTGACGCGTGCCTGGAAAAAAACCCTGCCCACCAACCTCAACGGCTGGGGAAGTGCACCGGGGCGTCCGGCCGAGGCGGACTTCACCGAGGCCTATGAACTGGCCCGCAGCGTCATCGAGGACTATAACTTCCACCTGCTCGACCGTTATGCGGCCGTCTTTGACCACGACAACGAACAGCATGCGGAGGTCATCTGGTCCGTCCAGTATAACCAGGACCCTCGCCTGAACGGGTTCGACGGCAGCGGCAACCCGCTCGGTAACCGCATGCATCTCTTCTTCCGCCCGCACTACGAATTTTACAATCCCGGCATCACGCGCTCGCTCGAACCCGGCTACGGACGGCCGTGGATCCGCTTTCGGCCGACGCAGTGGGGGTTGGAAAACTTCCGCGCCGCCGCACCCCTTGATGTCGATTGCCGCTACCATGACATTTTCCAGGACGTCTGGTACTACAACGATCCGAACAACGGCAACATGCCGCCGGGGGCAGCCGTCGGAGACACGGCCATCTGGGTCTCGCCGAATAACGGCATCACCCCGGAGGAGATCCAGGCCATTCGCGAGCGTAACCCCGGTGCCGTGATCACCACCTGGGAACAGCGCCCCATTAACCTGTTTCCCTCCCTGAAGAAATTCGACGACTGGAAACGGGAGTCCGTCAACTATACGGCCGGCTCGCGGGATTTCATCGTCTATCGCCTGGCAGAGACCTACCTGAATGCCGCCGAGGCCCTGCTCATGCTCGGGCGCACCGCCGAAGCCACGGCATACGTGAATGCCGTCCGACGGCGAGCCGCCTGCCCTGGCGTCGGCAACGAGGCGATCGACATCACACCGGTCCAGCTCGACCTGGATTTCCTCCTGGATGAACGATCCCGCGAACTCTATGGCGAGCAAAAACGCTGGTTCGACCTCAAGCGTACGGGTAAGCTGCTCGAACGCACCCGGAAATATAACCCGGAAGCCGCCCCCAACATCCGGGAATATCACCTGCTCCGTCCCATCCCCACGAACCAGATTCTCAGAAGCTTCCCCCGCTATCCACAGAATCCGGGCTACTGACCCCCGGGGCGGATGCTTCGAAAATTAACCGACCTGGTGCTTGAACAAGCAACGCCATTGTGATTAGCTTGGGATATAGAGATAAAATGACTTTACTTCATGATGTGCGGCCCGTTCGCTGAAGGACGCCGGTTGCTACCCTCGGAGGGACGAAAGGAGCATGCGAATAGTCGATATCCGGGCCACTCCCGTGTCGGTGCCGTTGGAGGCGCCGCTGCGGCATGCCAACGGGTGCCACTGGGGGCGGTTCGTGCGGACGATCGTCGAGGTGGAGACGGACGAAGGGCTGGTCGGGCTCGGTGAGCTGGGCGGTGGGGGCGAGAGCGCTACGGCCGCCGTCGCCGCCCTGAAGCCGTATCTGCTCGGGCACGACCCGGCCCGGCTCGAAGAGCTGCGCTTTCTGATTGCGAACCCGACGGCCTCGCTCTACAACAACCGCCTCCAGGTGGCCGCCGCCGTCGAGTTCGCCTGCCTGGACTTGCTGGGGCAGCAGTGGGAGGTGCCCGTCTCGGAGATCCTGGGCGGGCGCCTGCGCGACCGCATCCCCTTTGCCGCCTACCTCTTTTTCCGGTATCCGCATCCCACGAACGGTGTGCGGGAGGTGCGGACCATCGAGCAACTCATCGAGGAGGCCCGGACCCTGAAGCGTCGCTACGGGTTCCAGACGTTCAAGCTCAAGGGCGGCGTGTTTCCCCCCCGTTACGAGCTCGCGTGCTTCCGGGCCCTGGCCGAAGCCCTGCCGGAGGACCGGCTCCGCTTCGACCCGAACGGAGTGTGGTCCGTCGAACAGGCCGTCTGGTTCGGCCGGCAGATCGAAGACCTGGCAAACGACTACTTCGAGGATCCCGTCTTCGGACTGCACGGTATGCGACGCGTCCGGGAAAAGGTGCGCCTTCCGCTGGCCACGAACACGGTCGTCGTCAACTTCGAACAGCTCGCCGCCAACGTCCTCGACACGGCCGTCGACGTCATCCTGCTGGACACGACGTTCTGGGGCGGCATCCGGCCGTGCCTCAAGGCAGCGGCCATCTGCGAGGCGTTCGGGTTCAGCGTGGGGGTGCATTCCTCCGGCGAGCTGGGCATCCAGCTGGCGACGATGCTGCACCTGGGCGCGGTGCTACCCAACCTGACCTTCGCCGCCGACGCACATTACCATCACCTGACGGACGACATCATCGAAGGGGGCAAGATGACCTACGCAGAGGGTACGCTGGCCGTCCCAACAGGGCCGGGACTCGGGGTCCGCCTCGATCGGGAGCGGGTGGCCCGCTATCATGAGCACTACCTTCGCCTGGGCAATTATCCGTACGACCAGGACCCGCTCCGGCCCGGCTGGGCGCCGCTGATCCCGAACGACCGCTGGGCTGACCCGGCCGATGCGCGGGTGCCGGAGATCCGGGTCTGTTGAGGAGCGGCATGAACGAGCTTCGACACGATCGAGACCGGCGGTGCGCCGGCCCGGGGGGCGCAGCGCCTCTCCTGACGCTTCTGGGGCTCCTGCTGGTCCTGCTGCCGGTGCCGGCGGCAGGGGACAGGGCCCCGGTGCCGGACGAGCCGGGCGAGGACGGCTATGAGCTGTGGCTCCGCTACCGCCTCGTGGAGGATGCCACCCTGCGGGCGCATTATCGCACGCGTCTGGCCGAGGTGGTGGTCGCCGGCGAGACGCCCACGGCGGCGGCCGTGCGACGCGAGCTGCGGTGCGGGCTGCGCGGGCTGCTGGGCGAGACCGTTCCCGAGGCCGGCGCGGTCTCCCGCGACGGGGCGCTCGTGGTGGGCACGCCGGCCGCATCCCCCCTCATCGCCGGGCTGGGGCTGGACCTGGACGCCCTCGGCCCCGAAGGCTACCGCCTGCTCGACACGACCGTCGACGGGCGGCGCCTGCTCGTGGTGGCGGCCGCCACCGAAGTGGGGACCCTCTACGGCACGTTCCACCTGCTGCGCCTGCTCCAGCTCCACCGGCACCTCGACGGCCTCGACGTCGCCGCGGCGCCCCGGGTACGCCACCGCGTGCTCAACCACTGGGACAACCTGGACCGCACCGTCGAGCGCGGCTATGCGGGCTTCTCCCTCTGGGACTGGCACAAGCTGCCGGACTATCTCGACCCCCGCTACACCGACTATGCCCGCGCCAACGCTTCCCTCGGCATCAACGGAACCGTCCTGACGAACGTCAATGCCAACGCCCTGGTACTCACCCCCATGTACCTGGAGAAGGCCGCCGCGCTGGCCGGCGTCTTCCGTCCCTATGGCCTCCGCGTCTACCTGACGGCCCGCTTCAGCGCGCCCATCGAGATCGGCGGGCTCGCCACCGCCGACCCCCTCGACCCGGCCGTACGAGCCTGGTGGCGCGACAAGGTGGCCGAGATCTACCGCTATATCCCCGACTTCGGCGGGTTCCTCGTCAAGGCCAACTCGGAGGGGCAGCCCGGCCCCCAGGACTACGGCCGCAGCCACGCCGACGGCGCCAACATGCTGGCCGAGGCCCTGGCCCCCTACGACGGCATCGTCATGTGGCGGGCCTTCGTCTACGCCGCCGACAAGCCCGAGGACCGCGTCAAGCAGGCCTACAACGAATTCGTCCCGCTCGACGGGCAGTTCCGGGACAACGTCCTCGTGCAGGTCAAGAACGGCCCGCTCGACTTTCAGCCTCGCGAGCCGTTCCACCCCCTCTTCGGGGCGATGCCCCGCACGCCCCTCATGATGGAGTTCCAGATTACCAAGGAGTACCTGGGGTTCGCCACACACCTGGTCTACCTGGCGCCGATGTGGACGGAGGTGCTCACCGCCGACACCTACGCCCGGGGGCCGGGGTCGACCGTCGCCCGCGTCGTCGACGGCACGCTCCACGGCTACACCCGCACCGGCATCGCCGGCGTGGCCAACACCGGTACCGACCGCAACTGGACCGGCTCGCACTTCGACCAGGCCAACTGGTATGCCTTCGGACGGCTCGCCTGGGACCATACCCTCTCCCCCGACACCCTTGCCGGTGAGTGGATCCGCCTGACGTTCACGCACGATCCGGCTTTCGTCCGGCCGGTGAAGCAGATGATGCTCGGCTCCCGGGAGGCCGCCGTCAACTACATGACCCCGCTGGGGCTGGCGCACCTGATGGGGCCGGGGCATCACTACGGCCCCGCACCCTGGTACGACGACGCCCCCCGTGCCGACTGGACCGCCGTCTACTACCACCGCGCCGACACCCTCGGCATCGGCTTCGACCGCACCGCCACCGGCAGCAACGCCGTCAGCCAGTACTTCCCGCCCCTCGACTCGATCTACGGGCACCTCGACACCGTGCCGGAGAAATTCCTGCTCTGGTTTCACCACGTCCCGTGGGATCACCGGATGGCCTCCGGCCGGACCCTCTGGGACGAACTGGTGCACCGCTACACGGCCGGCGTGGAGGCCGTCCGGGCCATGCGGGCCACGTGGCGGCAGCTCGAGGGCCTGATCGACGCGCGGCGCTACGAACAGGTGGCGGCTTTCCTGCGTATCCAGGAAAAAGAGGCCCGCTGGTGGCGGGATGCCTGCGTGTCGTATTTTCAGACGTTTTCGCGTCGCCCGATCCCGGCAGGGCTGGAGCCGCCCGCGCACCCGCTCGACCATTACCGCGCGCTCCGTTTCCCCCACGCCCCCGGTATCTGACGGCTTTCCCGGGAGATACCGGGCAAAATCGCGGGTTGCATGGGGGCACGGCTTCCGGGCCCATGCAATCTGCACGACGCATCGCTCACCCAGAAGAACCCATGCCCGGAACGAATCCGTTTGATCTGACCGGCCGCGTCGCCGTGGTGACGGGCGGGTACGGGGTGCTGGGCAGCCGGATGGCCGAAGCCCTGGCCGGCGCCGGGGCGAAGGTGGCCGTCCTCGGTCGCCGCCCCGAGGCGGCCGCAGCGTGCGCGGAGGCCCTGTGCCGCACCGGCGCCGAGGCGATCCCGCTGATCGCCGACGTGCTCGACGAGGCCGCGCTCCGCCGCGCCTGCGACGCGTTACTCGACGCCTGGGGCCGTGTCGACATCCTGATCAACGCGGCCGGCGGCAACGTGGCCCGGGCCCGCACCGACGACGTGCCCGTCTTCACCCTGCCCTTCGACGCCTTCGACGAGGTCGTCCGGCTCAACCTGCACGGTACCGTCTATCCGACGCTCATCTTCGGCGAGGCCATGGCGCGGCAGGGGACGGGCAGCATCGTCAACATCTCGTCCATGGCCTCGTTTCAGGCCCTCAGCGGGGTGATGGGCTACTCCGCCGCCAAGGCCGCCATCGATAACTTCACCCGGTGGATGGCCGTGGATCTGGCCCGGCGCCACGGCGAGGGCCTGCGCGTGAATGCCATCGCGCCGGGCTTCTTCATTACCCGGCAGAACCGCGACGTGCTGCTCAACCCGGACGGCTCGTACACGGAGCGGACGCAGAAGGTCATCGCGAAGACCCCGATGGGACGCCTCGGCCGGCCGGAGGAGTTGCAGGGGCCGGTGCTCTGGCTCTGCAGCGACGCCGCCTCGTTCGTCACCGGCGCCGTCATCCCGGTCGACGGCGGCTTCAGCGCCTTCAGCGGTCTCTGACGACGCCGGGGTTCGCCGTGCCGTGGCCGGGCGGGTCATCCCGGGGCGGCGGTGTCCCGGGCCGGCTCGGCGGGTTGCTCGCGGCCGGCCGTGAAGAGGGGTTCGAGGGCCGGATAGAGACGGCGGAAGGTGTCGTAGGCCGCCTCGTACCGCTCGACGGCTTCGGGATGCGGCTCGGCGACGGGCGTGCAGGTGAGGGTCGCCGCGCAGGCTGCGTCTACGTCGGGCCAGGCGCCGGTCCCGGCGGCGGCCAGCAGGGCCGCGCCGTAGGCAGCGCCCTCGGTGGTTTGCGGGGCCGTCAGGGGCAGGCCCAGCACGTCGGCCAGGATCTGGCGCCAGAGGGGGCTGCGGGCGCCGCCGCCCGAGAGGCGCACCTCCGCCGGCGGCGGGACGCCGGCCTCGCCGAGCAGCCGGAGGTTGTCGCGCAGGCCGAAGGCCACCCCTTCGAGCACGGCGCGGGTGGCGTGGCCCCGCCCGTGGCGCAGCGTGAAGCCGAAGAAGACGCCGCGCGCGAAGGGATTGGCGTGAGGCGTGCGCTCGCCGGAGAGGTAGGGGAGAAAGGCGGCGCCCTCACAGCCGGGCGGCACGCCGGCAGCCTCGGCCAGGAGGACGTCGTAGTCGAGCTCCGGGGCGAAGGTGTCGTGGTACCAGCGGAGGCTGCCCGCGGCCGAGAGCATCACGCCCATCAGGTGCCAGCGGCCGGGCACGGCGTGGGGGAAGGCGTGGGCGCGGCCGCGCGGGTCGGTGAGCGGCCGTGTGGCCGGGGCGAAGACCACGCCGGAGGTGCCCAGCGTGAGCGCCAGGATGCCCGGCGCCACCGCCCCGACGCCGACGGCCTGCGCGGCCTGATCGCCGCCGCCGGCCACCACCGGCGTGCCCGCGCGGAGGCCGGTGACGGCGGCGGCCTCCGGCGTGACGGTGCCGGTCACCTCCGGCCCTTCGTGCGTGGGGGGCAGCCAGGCCCGCGGGATCTCGAGCGCCGCCAGCACCTCGTCGCTCCAGTCGCGCCGCTGCAGGTCCAGCAGCAGCGTGCCGCCGGCCCCGGCGCGGTCGGTGGCATAGCCGCCCGTGAGGCGGAAGCGGACGTAATCCTTCGGCAGGAGGACCTGTGCGACCCGCCGGTAGACGTCGGGCTCATGCCGGCGCACCCACAGCAGCTTGGGCGCGGTGAAGCCGGGGAAGGCGTCGTTGCCGGTGAGGGCCACCAGGCGGTCGAGGCCGAGGCGGGCGCGGATGTCGTCACACTCCGCACTCGCCCGCCCGTCGTTCCACAGGATGGCCGGGCGCAGGACCCGTCCTGCCGCGTCGAGCAGCACCAGCCCGTGCATCTGCCCCGTCAGGCCCACGGCTTGCACGGCGTCGCCGGTGAGGCCGGCGGCGGCGAGGGCCTGTGCCGTGGCAAGGCCGGTGGCCTCCCACCACGCGGCGGGGTCCTGCTCGCTCCAGAGCGGGCGCGGCGTGGACAGATCGTGCGGTGCGGAGGCCACGGCCGCCACCCGCCCCGCCTCGTCGATGAGCAGGGCCTTGGTGGCCGTCGTCGAGACGTCGATGCCCAGGAAATGGCTCATGGGTGGTTCGGAGATGGGGCGCGAAGGTCAGGAGAGGCTGGTCGTCGCCGGCTCGACGGAGCGGAGCGTTTCCTCGATCGGGGGCAGCACCAGGCCCTGCGGCGCCCGGGCCCGGATCAGGTACGCCTCGATGAAACCCCGGTGCCGGGCCGGGTTCAGGGTTGCCTCCACGATGGCGGCGTGGTCCAGCCGGTTGATGCGCTCGTTCGCCGCCCGGAGCGCGTCCATCGAGATCTTCAGCGCCACGTCCACCGGCATCCGCTCCGGGTTGATGTCGATGCCGAAGTGGCCCGTGTAGCCATGCATCTTGAGCGTGTAGAGGCCGGCCTCCATCTGCTCGGGCGAGATGACGCCCACGTTCAGGTCCTGGTCATAGTTGCCCAGCGGCTGGCTGTTCCAGTGCGTGTGTGCCAGGCGGCCCTCCGAAAGCGGCCAGGACAGCGCGTAGGACACGTCCTCGTAGCCCATGAGCAGGTGCCCGATCTCGGGGTTCATGCCCACGAGTTTGTGCCCTTCGGCGAGCAGGCGGCGGTTCTCTTCATGGGTGAGCATCGCCTCCACCTGGTGGCCGAGGAGCACCCCCTCGGGGGTCGTCGAGTAGAGGATGCGGCCGCGCGGCTCGTACGGTTTCGGCTCGAAGGCGATGCGCACGCCCGGCACGGCGTCCATCGCCTCGGCCAGCCCCTCGGCGAAGCGCCGGCGCATGGCCGCCACGTCGATCCCGAAGGGGTTCTCATACCCGTCGATGCCGGGCCAGACGACCGCGAAGTCGCCGTCGAGCGCTTTCGTCAGGGCCAGCGAGGCCTTCGTGCGCTCGATGGCCTTGCGGCGCACCTGCGGATCGGGGTTCGAGAGGGAGCCGAACTCGAACTCGGCGTCGTAGAAGAGCAGCGGGATGACCGTGACGAGGCGGATGCCGGTGTCGCGGGTGAACTGCTGCCAGACGGCCAGGTTGTCCTCGTTGATCTCGTTGGGGTAGTGGGCCTCCAGGCCGGCGAGGCCGTAGTCCTTCAGTGAGGCCGCGATCTCCAGGCGGGCTTCCAGCGGCAGGTCGGGCTTGTACTTGGCGTGGAAACGGCTGTCCGGCGGGGAGAAGAACCAGATGCCGGCGGTGAACTTGAGGTCCAGTTCAAACCGGTTCAGGTGGTCGATGAGGGCCTCGGGCGAGCGGGACTCGGCCTGGCCGCGCAGGTCTTGCAGAGGCATGGTCGGTTGCAGTCTGTTGGGTGGATGACAGGTTCGTTCGGGTCGGTCGTTGGCTGGTTCGTCAAGATAATCAAATCGGGGGACGGCGTTTCACCGGGGCCGGACGTCGATCGTCGTTTCGAGCCGGAGGTCTGCGGAGGAGGCGCCGGCCAGCAACCGTACCGGTCCGGGCTCGAGCACCCATTGTGCGGCGGCTTCGTCCCAGTAGCGCAGTTCCGAAGCGGGCAGGCGGAGCACGACGGTGCGTGTCTCGCCGGGGGCAAGCGTCAGCCGGTCGAACCCCTTGAGTTCGAGGCGGGGGCGGGGGACGGACGAGGCCGGGTACTGGACGTAGAGTTGAACCACCTCGTCCCCGGTGCGCTCCCCCGTGTTGGTGACGTCGAGGAGGAGGGTGAGCGTGTCGCCGTCCGAGAGGGTGTTCCGGTCCGTGCGCAGGCCCGCATACGCGAAGGTGGTGTAACTGAGGCCGTGGCCGAACGGATAGAGCGGTGTGCCTTCGAAGAAGCGGTAGGTGCGCCCCTTCATGGTGTAGTCTTCGAAGGGAGGCAGGTCTTCGGTGCGGCGGTAGAAGGTGACGGGCAGGCGCCCGCCGGGGCTGGCATCCCCGAAGAGGATGTCGGCCAGGGCGGTGCCGGCGGCCTGGCCGGGGTACCAGGCTTCGACGATGGCCGGCACGTGGGCGCCCGCCCACGGGATGGCGAGGGCGCCGCCATTGAGCAGGACGAGCACCGTGGGCTTGCCCAGGGCCACGATCCGTTCGAGGAGCCGCTGCTGGGGGCCGGGCAGGTCGAGCCGGGTGCGGTCGCCGCCCCGGAACCCCTCGACGGCGACGTCCATCTCTTCGCCTTCGAGGCGGGGCGAGAGGCCCAGAAAGAGGATCACGGCGTCGGCCGTGCGGGCCACCTCGACGGCCTCGGTTGCCAGGTCGCCGGTGGGGGCGTCCCAGACGAGCTGTACCTGGGCGTCGCCGTAGCCTTCGTGTGCCTCCAGCCGGAGCGCATAGTCCCGCCCGGCATCCAGGTGCATCGGTCCGGCCGCGACGACGCGCGGGTCGCCCAGCTCGTCCATGTACCGGTAGCTGGAGCGGATGAGGAGGCTGTCGTCGAGGTGGAAGGTGAACCTGCTCGTGGCGATGACGCCGAGGGTGTAGGTGCCGCTCCGGGCGGGGCGGAGCGTGCCCGTCCAGCGCACGGCGAAGTCGTCGTCGTCGAAGTCCGGATGGGGGGCGCGATCGTGCCAGTTGGCGTCGAGGGTGGTGTCGCGGCCGGTGAAGCGGGGCGGGCCCGCCATGGCGCGGTTGTCGAAGTATTCGACATGGAGGCCGGGGCGTCCGTCCGGGCCGAAGAGGACGCCGGCCGGGACGACGTCGAAGTGGGGGAAGTCGTCGGCGAGGCGGCTGCCGCGGGCATGGCGCACCACGGTGGTGGGGGCCACGGCGCGGCGGATGCCTTCGAGCGGGGTCACCAGCGTGCCCGGCACCCCGTTGTAGTTGCCCAGCAGCATCAGCCATTGATCGGCGTTCGGGCCGATGACGGCCAGGGTGTCGAGGTCTTTGCGCAGGGGCAGCACCCCGTCGTTCTTGAGCAGGACGATGGACTTGCGTGTCACCTCACGGGCCAGGGCCCGGTGTGCTTCACGGTCGACCACCTCGTACGGGATGGCCGCATACGGAACGCGTTCCGGCGGGTCGAACATGCCGAGGCGGAAGCGGGCGCGAAAGAGCCGTCGCACGGCCGCGTCGATCTCGGCTTCGCTGACCAGGCCCTGCCGGACAGCCTCGACGAGGTGAGGGTAGACCTGGTTGCCGCAGTCGAGGTCGGTGCCGGCCTTCAGGGCCATCGCCGCCGCCTCGACCGGCGTGTCGACGAGGCGGTGGTTGCGGTAGAGGTCGTCGAGCGCCCAGCAGTCCGAGACGACGTAGCCGTCGAAGGCCCATTCGTCCCGCAGGATATCCTGCAGGAGGGTGGGGCTGGCACAGGCCGCCTCGCCGCCGACCCGGTTGTAGGCACACATGACCGACCGGGCACCGCCCTCGCGCAGGCCCCGCTCGAAGTGGGGCAGGTACGTTTCCCGGAGGTCGCGCGGGCCGACGACGGCATTGAAGGTGTGGCGTTCCGGCTCCGGGCCGCTGTGTACGGCAAAGTGCTTCACTGTGGCAACGGTCTTCAGGTAGCGGGGATCGTCTCCCTGCAGGCCCCGGACGAAGGCGACGGCCAGGCGGCCGGTCAGGTACGGGTCCTCACCATAGGTCTCCTGCCCGCGCCCCCAGCGGGGATCGCGGAACAGGTTGATGTTCGGGGACCAGAACGTCAGCCCCTGATAGCGGTAGTGCTTGCCTTTGCGGGCGTAGACGTGGTACTTGGCCCGGCCCTCGTCCGAGATGGCGACGGCCACGCGGTGGAGCAGCGTGTCGTCCCACGTCGCCGCAAGCCCGATAGCCTGGGGGAACACGGTTGCCAGCCCCGAGCGGGCCACCCCGTGCAGGGCCTCGTTCCACCAGTTGTAGGCGGGGATTCCGAGCCGTTCGATGGCCGGCGAGGCGTTCGTCATCTGGGAGACCTTCTCCTCCAGCGTCATGCGGCCGAGCAGGTCGTCCAGCCGTTCTTCCAGCGGGAGGTCCGGGTTCCGGAAGGGGAAGGGCTGGGCGGCCGCCGCGCAGGCGGCCAGCAGCAGGATGAGCGCCGGAAGCGTTCGGGTCATGACGAGGGGTACCGTGCGGTTCAGGGACGGGCGGACAGCATCGAGTCGGCCACGTGGACGACGGCATGGAAGGCGGGTTTGGGGCGGTAGTGGCGGTCGAAGAGGAGGGGGTAGGTCGTCCGCCCGGCGATGGGCCAGTTGTTGAGCCACGAGTCGCCGTCGGTGACGCCCCAGAAGGTGACGCGCTCGAGGACGTCGCGGTGTTCGAGGAAGACCCTGAAGAGTGCCGCGTACCGCCGGGCCAGGGCCTGTTGCACCGAGTCGGGCAGGGCGTCCGGGTAGGGGTTCAACTCGTTGCGCAGCTCGGCCCGCTGTGTGATGTCGGCACCCCAGTACTGGCGGGGCCGGGGCAGCACGGCCAGGTCCAGCTCGGTGACCATGACGTCCAGGCCGAGGTCGCCGAAGGCCCGGAGGGTGGCCGCCTGGGCCTCGGGCGTGGGCACATCCGGCGCCAGATGGTGGTGTCCCTGCGTGCCGATGCCGGTGATCGGCACACCCTGCTCCATCAGCCGGCGCGCCAGCCGCACGGCGCCGTCCCGCTTGGCCGGGTTTTCCAGGCCGTAGTCGTTGTAATACAGCTCCGCATCGGGGTCGGCCTCGTGCGCGAAGCGAAACGCCATCGCCAGGTACTCCTCGCCCAGGATCCGGAGCCAGGGCGTCGCGCGCAGCGTGCCGTCCTCGTTCAGCGCCTCGTTCACCACGTCCCAGCCGTGCACCCGCCCCCGGTAGCGTCCCACGACCGTGTGGATGTGGTCGCGCAGGCGCGCGCGCAACACCTCGCGGGAGACGGGGGCGCCGGTGCTATCCTCGAAGACCCAGCGCGGCGTCTGGTTGTGCCACACCAGCGTGTGCCCGACGATGAACATGCCGTTCTCCTCCCCGAACGCCACGAACCGGTCCGCCGCCTCGAAGTCGTACCGGTCCGGCTCGGGATGGATCAGTTCCCACTTCATCACGTTCTCCGGCGTGATCGTGTTGAAGTGCTTCTTGACGAGCGCCGCCCCCAGGGAATCTCGCTCGTAGAACTGTTCGGGGTTCAGCGCCGCCCCGATGAGGAACGCTCCCTCGAAGACGTCCTTCAACGCCGGCTCCGGGTCGGCGGCGGGACCGGAGGCGGGCGGCTCACAGGCCGCCACGAACGGCAGGGTTGCCAGCAACAGCACGGGCCTCAGCCCGTCGAGACGGTAGGGCATCGTTCGCTCGGAGGATGGTTCAGGGGGTGGACGAAAGGGGTGCGTCTTCGCCGGACCGGCGCGTCAGGTCCGCTTCGATCTGGAGCATCATCCGGCCGGTCAGGGGGTAGGCAAGCATGATGAGGCCGCCCGCGATGCCGAAAAGGGCCGGGTAGAAGCTCATGAGCAGGCGGATGCCGAAGAGGGCCGTCTCGGACTGTGCGGTGCCGGCCTCGAACCCGTGCAGTCCCAGGATCCACCCGACCAGGGCACCGCCGAACGTGAGCCCGAGTTTCAGCATGAACAGCGAGGCTGCCATGATGAGGCCGGTGGCCCGCCGCCCGAACTTCCACGCGCCGTAGTCGGCCGTGTCCGTGTAGATGGCCCATTGCAGCACCGACACCGAGCCGAAGAAGAACGACAGGAGCACGTTCAGGCCGTAGATGAGCAGCACGTTCTCCGGCGCGAGCGGGAAGAAAAGGACGGACAGCAGGGCACTGGCGATGAGGAAGCCGGAATAGATGCTTTTGTTGTCCCACCGCTTCGTGAACAGCCCGGTACAGATCGCCCCGATCAGGGTGGAGACCGTCCCCACCGTGACGAAGGAGGACGTGAAGACGGTGTAGTTCAGGTCGAGGGTCAGCCCGAACAGGGTGAGTTGCTGGTCCTGAACGAAGTAGCGGAAATAGTAGGGGGTGGCCGAGCCGCGCATGACGATGTAGGTCAGCTGGAAGACCGTGGCGACGCCGATCAGCACCCAGGGGCGGTTGCGGAGGAGGTCCTTCAGGTCCTCGCCGATGCGGCCCTGCTGGGCCGGAGTCGGCTGCACGCGCTCGCGCGTCAGGAAGAAGGTCGTCAGCAGGAGCCCGGCCACGAGCACCCCGTAGACCGCCATCGTGTAGGGCCAGCCGAGCCGTTCGTCGCCGCCGCCGAGGCGGTCCACCAGCGTCAGCGCCGTGGCCCCGATGATGAACTGTCCGATGAAGGCGGCCACGAAGCGGTAAGTGGAAACCTCCGTGCGCTCCACCGAGCTGGGCGTGATGACGCCCATCAGCGCCGAATAGGGCACGTTGACGGCCGTGTAGAACACGACGAGCAGCATGTAGGTCACGTAGGCGTAGACCAGCTTGCCCGTCTCGCCCAGGTCCGGGGTCGTGAAGGCCAGCACGCCGCCCACCGCCAGCGGGATGGCAAACCCGGCGATGTAGGGCCGGAACTTGCCCCAGCGCGTCCGGGTCCGGTCTGCGATCATCCCCATGAGGGGGTCGCCCACCGCGTCAAAGATGCGGGTGACCAGCAGCATCGTGCCCATGGCGGCCGCCGAAAGGCCGAAGACGTCCGTGTAGAAGATGGGCAGGAAGACGACGAAGGTCTGGAAGTAGATGTTGGAGGCCAGGTCGCCCAGGCTGTAGCCGACCTTCTCCCGGAGGGTCAGGCGCGGGCGGCTGCGGTCGAGGACGGGCACGGCGAGGGCCGGCGTGTTCGGGTGCGGTTTCATGCAGGATGCGGTTTGCGGGCGGGTGGGGGACGGGCACGGCCTCCGGCGCCGACATCATGTCACGTGCAACATGATCCGCTGGAGATCTTCGTCCCGCGAGGACGAGCCGACCATGATCTCGAAGTCGCCCGGCTCGACGACGTAGTTCATGTTGAGGTCATGGAAGGCCAGGTGCTCCGGGGTCAGGTCGAACGTCACGGTGCGGGTCTCGCCGGGGGCCAGGTGCACCCGCTCGAAGCCCCGCAACTCCTTCACCGGCCGGGTCACCGAGCTGACGCAGTCCCGGATGTAGAGCTGGACGACCTCCGCGCCGGCACGGTCGCCGGTGTTGGTCACGTCGATCCGGACGCGTGCGGTGCCGTCGCGCGGGATCGTTGCCGGCTCCAGGCGCAGGTTCTCCAGGGCGAAGGTGGTGTAGCTGAGTCCGAAGCCGAAGGGAAAGAGCGCCGAGGCGTCGTCGAAGAGGTAGCCGCGCCGTGCCGAGGGTTTGTGGTTGTAGAAGACGGGCAGGTGCCCCACCGAGCGGGGTATGCTGATGGGGAGCTTGCCGCCCGGGCTGGCGTCGCCGAAGAGGACGTCGGCCACGGCGTGGCCCGTTTCCTGGCCCAGGTACCAGCATTCGAGCAGCGCGGGGGCGTGTTCGGCCAGGTACGGCACCGAGAGCGGGCGACCGCCCAGCAGCAGTACCACCGTGGGCTTGCCCAGCGCGAGCACGGCTTCGGCCAGCTCCTGTTGCTGCCCGAAAAGATCGAGGCTCGTGCGGTCGCCCAGGTGGGTGCGGGACCATGCCTCGCGGGCGGTCTGCTCGTTGCCGCCGAGCACCAGCACCACGGCGTCGGCCTCGCGGGCCGTCGCCACGGCCCCGGCGATCCGGCGCCGGTCCTCCTCGGGGTCCGGCCGTACCACCGTGTCTTCGTGCCACGACCCGCCGACGGTGATCTGGCAGCCTTCGTGGTAATGCACCGCCACGCGGTCGCCGAGCCGGGCGCGGAGCCCGTCGAGCACCGTCACGTTGTGTTTCGGGACGCCGCTGTAGCCGCCGAGCAGGCTCCGGTGCGCGTTGGGACCGATGACGGCCAGCGTGCGGAGACGCGCCGGGTCCAGGGGCAGGACGTCGTCGTTCTTCAGCAGGATGATGGCCTCGGTGGCGGCCCGGCGCGCCAGCGCCCGGTGTTCCGCACAGCCGGCCAGGCGTTCGGCTTCGTCCGGGTCCACGTACGGATCCTCGAACAGGCCCAGCCGGAACTTCCAGGCGAGCATCGGGGCCACCAGCGCGTCCAGCTCGGCCTCCTCCAGCAGGCCTTCGCGCACCAGCTCGGCCAGGTGCGGGTAGCAGTCCGGGTCGGGCAGCTCGATGTTGACGCCGGCGCGTACCGCCAGCAGGGCCGCCTCCTTCCTGTCGCGGGCCACGTGATGGCCGTGCGTCTCGGGCCGGTCGAACAGCTCCAGGATGGCGTAGTAGTCCGAGACGACGAAGCCTTCGAACCCCCACTCGCCGCGCAGCACGTCGCGCAGCAGCCAGCGGTTGGCGTGCGAGGGGATGCCGTCGATCTCGTTGTAGGAGGCCATGACGCTGGCAGCGCCGGCCTTCCGGACGGCTTCCCGGAACGGATGGAGGAAGACGTCGCGCAACTCGCGCTCCGAGACGTTCACCGGCCCGCAGTTCATGCCGCCTTCCGGCTGCCCGTGTGCGGCGCAGTGCTTCAGCGTGGCGAGCACGTGCCGCCCGTCCCGGAAGGTGCCGTCGCCCTGGAAGCCGCGCACGGCCGCCACGCCCAGGGTGGCCACCAGGAACGGGTCTTCGCCGAACGTTTCTTCGACGCGGCCCCAGCGCGGGTCGCGGGCCACGTCCAGGACGGGCGTCAGCGCCTGGTGCACGCCGCGCGCCCGGGCTTCGCGGGCGGCCATCGCATAGAGGGCCTCCACCAGGGCCGGGTCGAACGTGGAGGCCAGGGCGATCGGCTGCGGGAAGCTCGTGGCCCCGACGGCCGCCAGCCCGTGCAGGCACTCCTCGTGAAAGAGGACCGGGATGCCGAGGCGCGTCTCCTCCAGGAAGAACCGCTGGATGGCATTCGCCAGCGCGGCCTGTTCGCGGGCGGTGCGGCCCTTCTCCGGTTCGTGCCCGCTCGTGCCGGCGTCACTCGGGCGCCCCACCTGCCCGAGGCCGTGCCGGGCCACGAACGAGGCCCGCGCCAGCGCCGGGTCGAACCGCCCCTGCGCGTCGACGAGGGTGCCGGTCTTTTGCTGCCAGAGGCACAGCATCTGGGCCACCTTCTCTTCCAGGGTCATCCGCGCCAGCAGGTCGCGGACGCGCTCCGGCACCGGCCGCGCCGGGTCGCGGTACGGCGCGGCGGCCGGCACCTCCGGCTCGCTTATCTCCCCGGAAGATCGTTTATTGAAAAGATGCATGGCGTGTCTGGATGCCGGCCCGCGTGCCGTCCTCCGTCGGCCGGGCCGTCCCGGGCTTGACGTGCGAAGGCTCCACGGTGTATCTTCGTGGAGGCGACTCATAATATCACTTTACGATTTACCCGTCAAGAGGAAACGCACATGAGCGCAGGCTTTGCTCCGGTACAGAAGTCCAACCTGGCCGACGACCTGGCGGACCGGCTGGTGCAATTGATCCGTGCGCGGGGATACCAGCCGGGCGACCGGCTGCCGTCGATCATGGAGATGGCCCGCAGCTTCGGGGTGGGGCACCCCACGCTGCGCGAGGCACTGAAGAAGCTCGAGAGCATGGGTGTGGTGGAGATCCGCCACGGCGCCGGCGTCTACGTGGGCAGCGGTCACAACCGCCTGCTCGTCTCCAATCCGGTTTTCGGCGGGGAGGTCTCGAAGAAGCTGCTGCTCGACCTGGTCGAGGCGCGCATCCCGATCGAGACGACGGCGGTGACGCTGGCCGCCACCGCGGCGACCGAAGAGCACCTGGACCGGATGGCGGCGCTGCTGGCCCGGGCCGAGGCGAACATGGACAACGATGCGGTGCTCAGTGAGGCCAACATGGCCTTCCACCGGGAGATCGCCGTGGCTTCGGGCAACCTGGTGCTGGCCCAGATTCAGGAGGTGCTGACCCAGCTCTTCTCGCGTGAGCAGCGGGTGATTCTGGGGATCTACGGCTCGCGCGAGAAGGACCACCGGGAGCACCTGGGCATCCTCGACGCCCTGCGCCGCCGCGACGCCGGGCTGGCCGAGGAGCGGATGAAGACCCACCTGGAAGGTGTGCGCGACGTGCTGTTGCGCTGGGACCCGGAAAAGAACCCGTTGCCCGCCTGAGACGGGAAACGGGGCAAAAAGAAGACGCCGGCCTCGAAAACGAAGCCGGCGTCTTGCGTTGTAGCGGGGGCGGGATTCGAACCCGCGACCTTCGGGTTATGAGCCCGATGAGCTACCAGCTGCTCCACCCCGCGGTCGATTACCTGTTAGGCCAACCATGATAGGGCGGTAAAAGTTCCGTGTCAAGGGGGAGGTGGGCCGGTGCGTGCGAAGATTCGAGGAAGCAAGGCCGCCGTATGAGGGCGTTCAGCGGTTTTCCGGTCGTTCTTGCAGGCCGCGTGGCTTTTCTGTTAACTCCATCCGAAGCTGCCGGAAGCCCTTCCGGGAAGGTTGCTTTTGTCGGTATCTTCACCTTGTTTTGAGGCGCCATTCCGGGACAGAAACCGAGCTGATTCATGGCCATCCTACATCCCTTCCGGGCGCTTCGCCCCGTGCCGGAAAAAGCGGCCGAGGTCGCCTGCGTGCCGTACGACGTCGTCAGCACCGAGGAGGCCCGTGCCCTGGCCGAAGGCAAGCCGCTGAGTTTCCTGCACGTCATCCGTCCCGAGATCGACCTGCCCCGGGGCACCGACGAGCACGACGACGCCGTCTACGCGAAGGGCGCTGAAAACCTGCGGGCCTATGCCCGGAGCCCCTATGCGGTGCAGGAGGACACGCCCGCTCTCTACGTCTATCGCCTCATCATGGACGGGCAGGCCCAGACGGGGCTCTTCGGCTGCGTGGCCGTGGCCGACTACGACGACGACACCATCCTCAAACACGAGAAGACCCGGCCGGACAAGGAGGACGACCGCACCCGTCACATCCTCACGCAGCGGGCCCACGCCGAGCCGGTGATGCTCACCTTCCGCGACGACGCGGCCGTCGGCCGCCTCCTCGACGCCGCGCAGGACCGCACCCCCCTCTATGACCTGACGGCCGACGACGGCGTGCGCCATACCCTCTGGAAAGTGGAGGACCCCGCCCCGTTCGTCGAGGCGTTCCGGCAGGTCGACCGGCTCTACGTCGCCGACGGGCATCACCGGTGCAAGGCCGCCAGCCGCGCCGCCGAGACGTTCCGCCGGGAAGGAACGCACCTGCCGGAAGCCGAATTCTTCCCGGCCGTGCTGTTTCCGATGGGGCAGATGCGCATCCTGCCCTACAACCGGATCATCCGCCGGCTCCCCGGCTCCCCGGCCGCCTTCTTGCGGCAACTCGGGGAGCGTTTCGAGGTCGAACCCACCACGGACCCGGTGCCGGACCGGAAGGGAGTCGTCTGCCTCTACCTGGACGGGCGGTGGCATCGCCTCGTGCTGCCGCCCACCCGGCGCGCCACCGTCGCCGACCGGCTGGACGTCGGCCGCCTGTCGGAGTTCATCCTCGAACCGATGCTGGGCATCACCAACCCGCGCACCGACCCGAACATCGACTTCGTCGGCGGGATCCGGGGGACGGCCGAGCTCGAACGCCTCGTCGACAGCGGTAAGGCGCAGATGGCCGTCTCGATGTATCCCACCGCGATCGAGGAACTCGTCGCCGTCTCGGACGCCGGGTTGCTGATGCCGCCGAAGTCGACCTGGTTCGAGCCGAAGCTCCGCAGCGGCCTGCTCGTGCATCTTTTCGACGACCTCTGAGCGAAGCGGTGGTCCGCGCCACCGCATACACGCGGAATACGCGAAGCGGCAAAGCACACCGGCAAACGCACGTGATACGATGAAAGTCCTGATTGCCGACAAACTCTCGCCGGCCTGCCTGGAAGCCCTGGAGCGAGCCGGGCACGAGGTGGTCGATGCGCCCGGTCTGGTGGGGGAGGCGCTGGTCGAGGCACTCCGCAGCGAGCGGCCCGAGGTGCTCGTGGTGCGCTCGACGAAGGTGACCGCCGAAGCCATGGAGGCCAGTGCGCGTCTCGAGCTGATCGTCCGGGCCGGCGCCGGCTACGACACGATCGACGTCGAGGCGGCCTCCTCGCGCGGCATCTTCGTGGCGAACTGCCCGGGCAAGAATGCCGCCGCCGTCGCCGAGCTGACGATGGGGCTGATCCTCGCCCTCGACCGCTCTATCCCGGACAACGTCCTCGATGCCCGGCGTGGGGTGTGGAACAAGGCGAAGTATGCGAAAGCGGCCGGGCTGAAGGGGCGGACGCTGGGGGTCGTCGGCGTGGGCAACATCGGCCGCGAGGTGATCCACCGGGCGAAGGCCTTCGGCATGCCGGTCGTCGCCTGGAGCCGCTCGCTCACCGACGAGGTCGCCGCCGCGCTGGGGGTGACCCGCGCGGAAAGCCCGGTCGAGGTGGCCCGCCGGGCGGATATCGTCACGCTGCACGTGGCCGCCACCCCCGAGACGGAACGCCTCGCCGATGACGCCTTCTTTGCGGCCATGCGACCGGGGGCGTTTTTCATCAACACCACCCGGAGTTCGGTCGTGGACGAAGTGGCGCTGCGCCGGGCGCTCGACGAGAAGGGCCTCCGCGCCGCCCTCGACGTGATGTCCGGCGAGCCGGCGGCCAAAGAGGGCCCCTTTTCCCATCCGCTGGCGAACCACCCGAACGTCTACATGACCCACCACATCGGCGCCTCCACGGAGCAGGCCCAGGAGGCCATCGCCCGTGAGGCCGTCCGTGTGGTCAACACCTATGCCGAGACGGGCGAGGTGCCCAACTGCGTCAACATTGCCGACCACTCGCCGGCCACGCACCAGCTCACGGTGCGCCACCTCGACAAGGTGGGGGTGCTGGCCGCCGTGCTCGACGAGGTGCGCAAGGCCGGCTGGAACGTGCAGGAAATGCAGAACCTGGTCTTCGCCGGCGCCCGCGCCGCCTGTGCCTATATTACCTTCGATGGCGAGCCGGACGAGGCGACCGTCGAGCGCATCGCCGCCCACCCGGACGTGCTGGCCGTCACCATGATCGACCTTTGACGAAGAAAGCGCAAACGGAGAAAACAATGCAAACGCTCGAAGCCCGGATTTTGCCGGGAATGCAGACGCCCGGACGGCTGTACAACTTTGCCGCGGGACCGGCCGTCCTGCCCGAACCGGTGTTGCTGGAGATGAAAGCGGAACTGCCGCTCTACAAAAACGTGGGGGCCTCGATTCTGGAAATCAGCCATCGCTCGCCGGAATACACCGACGTCGCCGAGCGGGCGCGTGCCCACCTGCGCCGGCTCCTCGGTCTTTCCGACGACTGGCACATCCTCTTTCTCCAGGGAGGCGCCTCGCTGCAGTTCCACCAGGTGCCGCTCAACTTCCTCCCGAAAGACGGGACGGCCGACTACCTGGTGACCGGCTCGTGGGCAAAAAAGGCGCTGAAGGAGGCCCAGTTTCTCGGAAACGCCCGGGTGGCGGCCTCCAGCGAGGACCGCAACTTCTCCTACCTTCCCGACCCGGCTGTCTGGGACCTCGATCCGGCGGCGGCCTACCTGCATTTCACCTCGAACAACACCATCTTCGGCACCCAGTTCGCCACCGAGCCGCAGGTGGAGGTGCCGCTGGTCTGCGATGCATCGAGCGACTTTCTGAGCCGTCCGATCGACATCGACCGCTACGGGCTCATCTATGCCGGTGCCCAGAAGAACGTCGGACCGGCCGGGGTGACGCTTGTGCTCGTCCGGGACGATTTCCTCCAGCGGCGCAACCGGCCGCTGCCGACCCTGCTCGACTACGGCACCCATACGGCCAAGCTGTTCCACACGCCCCCCGTCTACGCCGTGTACGTCGTGGAGAAGGTGCTGCGGTGGTTGCTGGACCTGGGGGGGCTTGCGGCCATCGCAAAAATCAATGAGGCCAAGGCGCAGCAACTCTACACCCGGATCGACGCGAGCGACTTCTACCGGGGGACGGCCGCGCCGGAAGCG
Source organism: Rhodocaloribacter litoris (assembly GCF_011682235.2). Lineage (NCBI taxonomy): Bacteria > Pseudomonadati > Rhodothermota > Rhodothermia > Rhodothermales > Rhodothermaceae > Rhodocaloribacter > Rhodocaloribacter litoris. The sequence continues at coordinate 3,768,456 of NZ_CP076718.1, forward strand.
CGCTCGAAGATGAACGTGACGTTCCGGCTGCCCTCGGAGGAGCTGGAGAAACGGTTCGTGGAAGAGGCGAAGGAAGCCGGGCTGCTGGCGCTCAAGGGGCACCGTTCCGTCGGCGGGATCCGGGCCTCGATCTACAATGCCTGCCCGCCCGAAGCCGTCGAGGCCCTGGTCGATTTCATGGACCACTTCGAGCGCAGGCATGGTTGAGGCGATGCGACCCGGCCGGGTCGCATCGAAGCAAATTTGAGTCGCGCCACGCTTTGATTGCCTTTTGCAGGCGGCAGAGGAATGTGGCTTGCGTTTTTTATGCAAAAGGTGATCTTCAACATTTTTTGTTATGCAATGATTCCGGGCGGGTACCGGCCGGCGTTGCATCCGAGGCGCGTCTGCCGTATATAAGGGCCGTTCGTTTGTTCATCAGAACAGGGGACTATGGCCTTGACAGTAGGAGTGCCGGGCGAGTCGGCACCGGAGGAGCGGCTGGTGGCGCTGGTGCCGGAGGTCGCTGGCCGGCTGGTCAAGAAGGGGATGACGGTGCGGGTAGAGGCCGGGGCCGGGGCCGGGGCCTACTACCCGGACGCCGCGTACGAGGCCCAGGGCGCGCAGATCGTCGACCGGGAGGCCGCCTTTGCGGCCGACGTCGTGCTCAAGGTGAACCCACCGGACGACGCGGAGATCGGGTTGCTGCGGAAGGGCAGTGTGCTGATCGGTTTTCTCCGCCCGCTGGACCGGCCCGAGGTGGCCGAGCGGCTGGCCCGCCAGGGGGTGACGGCGCTGAGCATGGAGCTGGTGCCGCGCATCTCCCGGGCGCAGAAGATGGACGCCCTTTCGGCGCTCAGTTCCGTCGGCGGCTACCGGGCCGCCCTGATCGCGGCGACGGCCCTGCCCAAGTTTTTCCCCCTGCTGACCACGGCGGCCGGGACGGTTCGGCCGGCCAACGTGCTCGTGCTCGGGGCCGGGGTGGCGGGCCTGCAGGCCATCGCCACCGCCCGGCGGCTGGGGGCGCGGGTCTCGGCCTACGACATCCGCGAGGCCGTCCGCGAGGAGGTGCAGAGCCTCGGCGCCACGTTCGTCGACCTGCCCTTCGAGACGCAGGAGGACAAGGAGACGGGCGGCTATGCCCGGGCCCTGCCCGAAGAGAAGGCCCGCCAGCAGACGAAGTTGCTCGTGCCGCACATCGCCGCCGCGGATGTGGTCATCACCACGGCCCTCATCCCCGGCCGGCCCGCCCCGCTGCTCGTCACCGAAGAGGCCGTGGCGGCCATGCAGCCGGGCTCCGTCATCGTGGATATGGCGGCCCCCAGCGGCGGCAACTGTGCCCTGACCCGTCCCGGAGACACCGTCGTGGAGCACGGCGTGCAGATCTTCGGCCCGCTCAACCTGCCGGCCACGATGCCCGTGCATGCCAGCCAGCTCTACGCCCGCACCCTCATGGCGATGCTCTTCGAGTTCGCCGACGGCGAGGCGTTTCGTCCGGACTTCGAGGACGAGATCTTCAAGGGCGCCTGCGTCACCTACGACGGCGAGGTAGTGCACGAGCGGGTCAGGGGGCTGCTGACGCCCGGCTGATCCGCGCACCCGCGCTTGCCTTCCGGCCTCTCCACCAACCCGGATCGTCATGCTCGACAACCTCATCATCTTCGTGCTGGCCACGTTCATCGGTCGCGAAGTGATCAGCAAAGTGCCGCAGACGCTGCACACGCCCCTCATGTCCGGCTCGAACGCCATCAGCGGCATCACCATCGTCGGGGCGCTGGTGGTGGCCGGGATGGTCGGCGGCGTCTGGGCGAAATGGCTCGGCTTCGTGGCGCTGGTGGCCGCCACCATCAACGTCGTCGGCGGCTTTCTGGTCACCGACCGGATGTTGCAGATGTTCAAGCGGAAGGAGTAGGTCGTATTCCGTAGTACGTACTTCGTGGGGTCGCTTCAACCCTTTACGCACCACGGTCCCGTCTCCGCCCTTCGTCTTTCGTCACGCCTATGCTCACGGCCCTCATCGACATTGCGTACCTGGTCGCTGCGATTCTTTTCATCTTCGGCCTGAAACGACTCCAGTCTCCGGCGACGGCCCGGCGGGGCAACCAGCTGGCTGCCGTCGGGATGCTCATCGCCGTGGTGGCGACCCTGTTCCTGCACGACATCCTGACGCCGGCCGAGATGGTGGGGGGGCTGGTGCTCGGGGGCGCCATCGGGGCGGTGCTGGCGCGGAAGGTGGAGATGACGGGCATGCCGGAGCTGGTGGCGGCCTTCAACGGTTTCGGGGGGCTGGCCTCGGCGCTGGTGGCCGGAGCCGAGGTGGCGAAGTTCATCACGCAGCACGGCGAGCCGGCCGGCGCCGGCGAGGTGTTCGACCTGGTGACGGCCCTCACGATCGGCCTGAGCGTCCTCATCGGCATGGTGACGTTTTCGGGCAGCTTCGTCGCCTTCGGCAAGCTCTCGGGCCGGGTTTCGGGCAACCCCATCGCCTTTCCCGGCATGCGGGTGCTGACGGTGCTGCTGGCGCTCGGGGCGCTGGTCGGGATCGGGTATACCATGGCCGGCGCCGGCGATTTTCCGGCGGTCACCGAACCGGTGGTCTACGGTACGACGGGGCTCATGGCCGCGGCGCTGCTGCTCGGCGTCCTGCTGGTGATCCCCATCGGCGGGGCGGACATGCCGGTGGTGGTGGCGCTGCTCAACTCCTACTCGGGGCTGGCCGCCGCCGCCACGGGCTTCGTGCTGGACAACACGGCGCTGATCGTCAGCGGGGCGCTCGTGGGCGCCTCGGGGCTGATCCTGACGAAGATCATGTGTGTGGCGATGAACCGCTCGCTGCTGAACGTGCTGCTCGGCGGCTTCGGCGGCGAGGCGCTGGAGGGGGGCGGTCCCGCCGGGGCGCTCGAAGGGAAGACGGTCCATGCGACGACGCCGGAAGATGTCGCCATCCTGCTCAGCTATGCCCAGCAGGTGATCATCGTGCCGGGCTACGGTATGGCGGTGGCGCAGGCCCAGCACCAGGTGCGCGAGCTGGCCGAGCTGTTGCAGGAGAAGGGTGTCACGGTCAAGTTCGCCATCCACCCGGTGGCCGGTCGCATGCCGGGCCACATGAACGTGCTCCTGGCCGAAGCCAACGTGCCCTACGACCAGCTTTTCGAGATGGACGAGATCAACGGGGAGTTCGACAACACCGACGTGGCCCTGGTCATCGGGGCCAACGACGTGGTCAACCCGGCCGCCCGGCACGACAAGAGCAGCCCCATCTACGGCATGCCCATCCTGAACGTGGATCACGCCCGCACGGCCATCGTCCTCAAGCGCAGCATGCGGCCCGGCTATGCCGGCATCGAGAACGAGCTTTTCTACAACGAGAACACGCAGATGCTCTTCGGCGACGCCAAGGAGTCGCTCACGAAACTCATCGCCGAGGTGAAGGCCCTGTCCTGAAGGGGGCCGGTCACGTCGTTGTTTCCAGCATCGCTTCAAGGGCCGGGCGGAGCGTCTGCCAGACGGTCTCGGCCACGATCCGGTGGCCCTCGGCGGTCGGGTGGATGCCGTCGGGCAGGTTCAGTTCGGGTACGCCGCCGACCCCTTCGAGGAGGAAGGGGATGAGGAGGAGGTCGTTCTCGCGGGCCAGTTCCGGGTAGATCTGCCGGAATCGTTCGGTGTAGTCGTGTCCCAGGTTGGGGGGGATTTGCATGCCGGCGAGGATGATGCGGGCCTCGGGGTAGGCGGCCCGGGTTTTGTCGATGATGGCCTGCAGGTTGGCTTTCGTAACCTCGGGGTCGATGCCGCGTAGTCCGTCGTTGCCGCCGAGTTCGAGCACGAGCACGTCCACCGGTCGTTGCAGGAGCCAGTCGATGCGGCGCAGCCCGCCGGCGCTCGTTTCGCCGCTGAGGCCGGCGTTGACGACGCGGAACGGCCAGCCGAGCGAGTCGATGCGGGCCTGGATGCGGGCGGGGAACGCCTGGGACGGATCGAGGCCGTAGCCGGCGGTGATGCTGTCGCCGAGGAAGAGGATGGTTCGTTCCGCGGCGGTGTGCGTTTCCGCCCGTTCGGGGTTGCCGGGCTCGAGCGCTTGTTCCGGCGGGGCGGTGCCGGGGTCGCCGCGCCCGCAGGCGGCCAGCCACAGAACACACAGCAGGGGAAGCGGGTATAGGCGAAACGTTTTCATGGCAACGGGTTGGCGGCTGCGTCCGGGCACTCTACCGCCGGCCCCACCGGCAGGTTTCCCCCGGGCCGGTTCGAAGACACCCTCGAAACGACGCAACGAAAGGAAGGCAGCCATGCCGGTTTTGGAAGTCGACGGCTTGACGAAAACCTACCACAGCGGGACGCGGGAGTTGACCGTCTTGCGCGATGTGACGTTCACGCTCGAAGACGGGGACACCTGCGCCATCGTGGGGCCGTCGGGGAGTGGCAAGACGACCCTGCTGGGCCTGTGTGCCGGGCTCGACGCGCCGACGGCCGGGACGGTCCGGCTCTGCGGGGTGGACCTGGGCCCCCTCGACGAGGACGAACGCGCCGGGGTGCGCAACGAGCACGTCGGCTTTGTCTTTCAAACCTTCCGCCTGATCCCCACGCTCACGGCGCGCGAGAACGTCATGGTGCCCGCCGAGCTCCGGGGCGACCGCACGGCCGGCGACCGGGCCGTCGCATTGCTCGAGGCGGTGGGGCTCGGCGACCGGCTCGAGCACTACCCCGCGCAGCTCTCCGGCGGCGAGCAGCAGCGGGTGGCGCTGGCCCGGGCCTTCATCAACCGTCCCCGCATCCTCTTTGCCGACGAGCCCACCGGCAACCTGGATGCCGACACCGGCGAGACCATCGTACGCCTGCTGTTCGATCTGAACCGGTCCGCGGGCACCACGCTGGTGCTGGTGACGCATAACCTGGAACTGGCCCGGCGTACGGGGCGGCTGCTCCGCCTGCGCGGGGGCGTCATCGTGTCGGACGAGCGGATGCACGCGCCCACAAAACGCGTCGCGGCCTCCTGAAGGCGGTCCTTCGACGGAGACCACCCCATGAACTGGATCCTGAAGATGGCATGGCGAGACAGCCGGGGAAGCCGGCGGCGCCTCCTGCTTTTCGTCGCGGCGATGGTGCTCGGCGTGGCGGCGCTCGTGGCCATTAACGCCTTCGGAGAAAACCTGCGCCGCGCCGTGGACGAGGAGGCACGCACCCTGCTGGGCGCCGACCTGAGCTTCGAGGCCGACCTGCCGTTCCCGCCGGAGGTGGAAGCCCTGGCCGACTCGCTCGGGGGGCGGCAGGCCCGCCGTGTCTCGTTTTCCTCCATGGCCTATTTTCCCCGGCTCAACACCGCCCGGCTGGCCACCGTCCGTGCCCATGAGGGCGCCTATCCGTTCTACGGCACCGTCGAGACGGACCCTCCCGGGGCGGCCCACACCTACCGGGAGGGGCGGCAGGCCCTCGTCGACCGCAACCTCATGCAGCAGCTCGGCCTTGCCGTGGGCGACTCGGTGCGTGTCGGCCGCGTCACCTATCGCATCGCGGGGCAGCTGCTCCGGACGCCCCGGGAGTCCGAGGTGGCCATGCTCTTCAGCCCCCGCATCTACATCCCGCTGGCCGGGATCGACACGACCCTGCTCGGCCGGGGCAGCCGGGCCGAGTACGAGATCTATTTCCGGTTCGACGACGGCCGCGACGTGGAGGCCCTGGGCGATGACCTGCGTCCCCGCCTCCGGCGGGCCGACATCGGGGTCGATACCGTGGGTGAGGTGCAGGCGGACTGGGACGAGGGGCTCACCAACCTCTACCGTTTCCTCAGCCTCGTCGGTTTCATGGCGCTCTTGCTCGGCAGCGTCGGCGTGGCGAGCGCCGTCCACGTCTACGTCCGGCAACGGATCGAGACGGTGGCGGTGCTCCGCTGTTTCGGGGCGAGGGCGTGGCGGACCTTCGGCGTCTACCTGGTGCAGGCGCTGGCAATGGGGCTCATCGGGGCCGTGACCGGATGCCTGCTCGGCCTGGCCGTGCAGGGCCTGCTGCCCCGGGTGCTGGCCGGCTTCTTGCCGGTGGCGGTGCCCTTCTCGGTCTCCTGGAGCGCGCTCGCGCTGGGGCTGGGCGTCGGGACCGGCGTGACCGTGCTCTTTGCCCTGCTTCCGCTCCTCGGCGTGCGCAACGTCTCGCCGCTGCGGGCGCTCCGCTCCGCCTACGAGCCGGAACGCCCGGGACGCCGGGATCCGCTCCGGTGGGTGGTCTTCGGGTTGCTGGCCTGCGGCATCACCGGCTTTGCCGTGGCGCAGGCACCGAACACGCTCACCGGCGTCGGCTACGCGGCGGCGCTGGCCCTCGTCTTCGGGCTGCTGGCCGGCGTGGCCCGGCTCATCATCGTCCTCGTCCGGCGCTACTTCCCGTCGTCATGGCCCTACGTGTGGCGGCAGGGACTGGCCAACCTCTATCGACCGAACAACCAGACCCTGTTGCTCATGCTGGCGCTCGGGTTCGGGACGTTCCTCATCATGACCCTGTTCCTCACGCAGCAGACGCTCGTCCGGCAGATCGAACTCGCCGGCGGAGAAGGACGGCCCAACCTCGTCTTCTTCGACATCCAGCCCGATCAGGTGGACGGCCTGACGGCCCTGTTGCAGCAGAAACGGCTGCCGGTGCTCGACGCGGTGCCCATCGTGACGATGCGCATCCATGCCGTGGGCGGCCGTACCCTCGACGAGTTGCGGGCCGACTCGACGGCCCGGGTGACCTGGGCCCACCGGCGCGAATACCGCTCCACCTACCGCGACGCGCTGACCGACAGTGAAACCCTGGTGGCCGGCGAGTTCATCGGAGAGGTGCCGCCGGGCGAGACGGTCGTCCCCGTCTCCGTCGAGGAAGACATCGCGGGCGACCTCGGGGTGGCCCTCGGGGATACGGTCGTCTTCGACGTGCAGGGGGTGCAGGTGCCCACCCGCATCGCCAGCATCCGGCAGGTGGAATGGCGCCGCATGCAGACGAACTTCTTCTTCGTCTTTCCCCGGGGGGTGCTCGAGAAGGCGCCTCAGTTCTTCGTGGTGCTCACCCGCACGCCGGACGAGGCGTCCTCGGCGGCCGCGCAGACCGCCGTCGTGCAGGACTTTCCCAACGTTTCGGCCATCGACCTCTCGCTCATCCTCGACGTTTTCGATGCCATTTTCGGGCGGATCGCCTTCGTGCTCCGCTTCATGGCCCTGTTCAGCATCCTGACGGGGCTGATCGTGCTGGCGGCGGCCGTGCTCGTGAGCCGTTTCCAGCGCGTCGAGGAGACGGTACTGCTCAAGACGCTGGGGGCTTCCCGGCGGCAGGTGTTCCGCATCATGGCCGTCGAATACCTGTTTCTGGGTCTCTTTGCCACGCTGACGGGGCTCGTCCTGGCCCTCGGCGGGGGATGGGCGCTGGCCTTCTTCGTCTTCGAGACGCCTTTCGTGGCGCCGCCGGCCGCGCTGGCCGTCGCCCTGCTGGTGGTCACCGGGCTCACGCTGGCTGTCGGGCTGCTCAACAGCCGCGGGATCTACGACCGGAGTGCCCTCGAGGTGCTGCGGGCGGAAACATGAGCTTTGCATTTGCTTTCAGAAAGCTGAATGCGAACGGATTGAACGGAGTGCAACGCATGTACGACGACACGGTGGTGGACGAACGGGCGATTGCGGCGGCGGTGGCGGCGGTGCGGGCACGCATCGAGCGGGCCTGCCGCCGGGCCGGGCGCTCGCCGGACGAGGTCACGCTCATCGGGGTGACAAAGACGTTTCCCGTCGAAGCCGTGGCGGCTGCCCGGGCGGCCGGGCTGGAGGACTTCGGCGAAAACAAGGTGCAGGAACTCGTCGAGAAGGCGGGGCGGATCCCGGGGGCGCTCCACGGCGGCCCGGTACGCTGGCACATGATCGGCCATCTGCAGCGCAACAAGGCCCGCGACGTCGTCCGGCATGCCGACGTCTTCCACGCCCTGGACAGCCGGCGCTTGGCCGAAGCGCTGGAGCGACGGGCCGCCGACGCCGGGCGGGTGCTGCCGTGTTTCGTCCAGGTCAACGTCTCCGGTGAACCCTCCAAGTTCGGGCTCGATCCCGGCGCGGTGCACCCGTTTCTCGATGCCCTGGCAGCCTGCGAGCACCTGCACGTCGTCGGCCTGATGACGCTTGCAGCCCCCGCCGACGATCCCGAAGACGTGCGCCCGCAGTTCCGGCTGCTGCGGCGGTTGCTGGAAACCTATGACGCACGGGACAACCCGCAGGTCGACCTGCGCTACCTTTCCATGGGCATGACCGGCGACTTCGAGGTGGCCGTCGAGGAGGGGGCCACCCACGTGCGCATCGGCACGGCCCTCTTCGGCGCACGCGAGGCGCCGTAGCTTTTGCCGGGCACCCGCCGGTCGATTATATTTCCACCGTGCTCATTCACCCGCCGAAGCGAGACCATGAAACTTACCCCCCTCGACATCCGGAAACAGGATTTTACGCGCGGCTTTCGGGGCTACGACGCCGACGAGGTGCAGACTTTTCTGCGGATGGTGGCGGATCAGTGGCAGGAGTTGCTGGACGAAAAGGCACGCCTGGAAGAGCGCCTGCGCGAGCAGGAAGCCAAGCTGCAACATTATCTGAAGGTGGAGGAGGCGCTCCAGCAGGCACTCGCGACGGCCCGGGAAAGCACCCGCCAGGCCATCGAGAACGCCGAACGCAAGGCCGAGATGATTCTGCAGGAAGCGGAGGCCCGGGCGAAGGAGATCAAGCGCGACGCCGAGGAGCAGCGGCACCGGCTCAAGCACGAGGCGGCCCAGATCGCCGGGCGTCGCAAGGAGATCGTGGCGCGGCTGCGGGCGTTTCTGCTCTCCGAGATGGAGTTGCTGGCCCACTTCGAGGGGGACGACCCCGTGGGGTTCATCAAGCTGCTGCCCGGGGAGGAACGCTCCGAGACGGCCCGTTACCTGGCGGCCCGGGCCGATGCCCCGTCGCCGGCGGCGAAGGAGTCCGGGACCCCGGCATCCGGAGAGCCGGCCGCGCCCGCGGCCGGCGAGGACGAGGAGGAGCTTCTCCGGGAACTGGCCGACGAGATCGCGGCCCTGGACCCCGGTGCGGTGACCTCCGGCCCGGAAGCGGACGTGGCTCCGGAGCCGGAAGCGGACATGGCCCCGGAGCCGGAGGAGGAACCCGCGCCGGAACCGGTGGAAGACCACCCGCAGCCCCGGTGGCAGGCCCTGCAAGACGAAGCACCGCAGGAGGACGAAGCCTCTGAGGCCGGCGCGGCACCGGACACCGAGCGGCCCGCCGAGACCGGCGGCGAGCGCCCCGGCTGGCGGGTCAACTCGCTCATCCGACCCGGACCGGAAAGCGGGACCGAACCGGCCGGGAGCGAGGCGGCGAAGAAACCGGATCCCCCTGCCGGCAAGGAGGACGAGAGCATCCCCTCCGACGAGATCGCCAAGATTCGCCGCATCCTCGACGACCTCGACTGACCCCATGCCCGCAGATCCCGGAACCTTCGACGTCGAAGCCTACCGGCGGCAGGTCGAAGCGACGGCCGCCACCGTGCGCGAGCGGCTGCGCGTCGTGCCGCGCATAGGGCTCATTCTGGGCACCGGCCTCGGCACCCTCGCCGACGAGATCGACGTCGACGTGACGATGCCCTACGAGACCCTGCCCCACTTCCCGCTCTCGACGGTCGAATCCCACCACGGAAAGCTGCTGGCCGGGCGCCTGGGCGGCGTGCCGGTCCTGGCCCTGCAGGGACGTTTTCACCTCTACGAAGGCTATTCTCCCCGGCAGGTGACCTTTCCCGTCCGGGTGCTGGGCGTCCTCGGCATCGAGACGCTCCTGATCTCGAACGCGGCGGGCGGCATGAACCCCCACTTCCGGCGGGGCGACCTGATGCTGGTCACCGACCACATCAACCTGCAGGGAGCCAATCCCCTCGAAGGACCGAACATCGCCGAGTGGGGGCCGCGCTTTCCCGACATGAGCGAGCCCTACGACCCCGAACTGCGGCGCCTGGCCGAGGCCCGTGCGCTCGAGCTGGGGATCAAGTTGCAGCAGGGCGTGTATGTGGCCGTAACGGGACCCAACCTGGAAACCCGGGCCGAATACCGCTTTCTCCGCAGCATCGGAGCCGATGCCGTCGGGATGAGCACCGTGCCCGAGGTCATCGTCGCCCGGCACATGAACCTCCGGGTGATGGCCGTCTCCGTCATCACGGACGAGTGCTTTCCGGATGCGCTGGAGCCGGTTTCCCTGGAAGAGGTGCTGGCCGCCGCCGCCGAGGCGGGACCCCGGCTGGCGGCGCTCACGAAGGCCGTCGTGACGGCCCTTGTCCCGGTAACCGGATAGGCTGCCCGGCAGCCGCGTATCGTGCCACCAGCCTGGCGTGATCATGCACGAAGACGAAATCTGGGACGAAGAGCGCTGGGAGGCGTTTCTGCGCGAGAACGACCGCCGTGTCAATCGCTTCATGGACCTGCTGTTCAACTTCCTCACGGAGCACCCCCTGCCCGAGGAAGGGGACGAGGCCGGCCGGCGCTTCTGGGAAAGCCAGCTCCGCGACTTCCTCGAAGGACAAGGCTTCTATCCGGAAGACCACGGGTATGGCTTCTTCTTCGATCTCTTCGATACCGAGGACGAAGCAGACGAGGAGGAGGCCGGCGTCGGGTGGTTCGGCCTGGAAGACGAGGAGGCCTTCGACGACGAGGCGCTCTTCGAGGACGCGTTGCAGAGCTTCCGGGAACTGCCGGTCTACCAGCAGGCCTTCCGGCTGGCCACCGAGGTGCTCGAATGGGCCAATGCCCTGCCCGGCGACGTCAAGGACAGCACGCTGGTTCAGTTCTGCACGCACGTCACCCAGATCCCGGCGAACATCGCCAAGGGGCACGGCATCGGCTACGAACGCGACATGATCGGCGGCAACATCGCCTGTGCCAAGCGAGGGCTGGCGGCCGCCAATGCCGCGCTGGGCCTGCTCCGTGAGATGAAGGCGGCCCCCTACATGCCCCCCGACGTGTACCGGCGCCTCTACGAACAGGCCTTCGAGGTGCGCAACGAACTGGGCCTGTACGTGCAGGATCTCCGCCGTCGCTTCGACCTGGGCATCGACTGAGCCGGTCGCGTTTCCGGTCGCCCGCGCCACCGTCACCCGTCTCCCCGGCGAAGGCGCCGCCGTGGCGCTTCAGCGTTTTTTCCCGAACCCGCCTTCCCGAATTGCGTATCTTTCGCGCCTGATTCATCGGTTTCTTTCCGCGCGCGGCCATTGCCTGGAGGCCCTTTCCGTCATGACCTTTCCGGAAGTCAAACGCTTCGATCATCCGGCGCTCGAACGCGAGATCCTTCGGTGGTGGAAGGAGCACGACATTTTCAAGAAGAGCATCGAGAAGCCCGCCGGGGCCCCCACGTTCTCTTTCTATGAAGGCCCGCCGACCGCCAACGGGCAGCCCGGCATTCACCACGTCATGGCGCGGACGATCAAGGACACCTTCTGCCGGTTCAAAACCATGAAGGGGTTCCGGGTCGAGCGCAAGGCGGGATGGGACACGCACGGCCTGCCGGTCGAGATCGAGGTGGAGAAGGAGCTGGGGCTGGAAGGGCGGCATCAGGTCGAGTCCTACGGCATCGAGAAGTACAACGCGGCCTGCCGGGAGAGCGTCCTCCGGTACAAGGCGCAGTGGGATGAACTGACCACGCGCATGGGCTACTGGGTGGATCTCGAACATCCCTACATCACCTTCGAGACGAAGTACATCGAGACCGTCTGGTGGTTGATCAAGCAGATCCACGAGAAGGGGCTGCTCTACAAGGGATACAAGATCCAGTGGTACAGCCCGGGTTCGGGGACGGTCCTCTCCTCGCACGAGGTGAGCCTGGGATACCGGGAGGTGCAGGATCCGAGCGTCTACGTGCGTTTCCGGGCGACGGACGCACCGGAGACCTTCTTCCTGGCCTGGACCACCACGCCGTGGACCCTCATCTCGAATGCGGCGCTGGCCGTCGGGCCGGAGATCGACTACGTGAAGGTGCGCCGGGAGGACCCCCACACCGGCACCGAGTACCTTATCCTGGCCCGCGATCGCCTCGAGGTGCTCCGCGAGGATTACGAGGTCGTGGCGACGTTCAAGGGACGGGAACTCGTGGGGAAGACGTACGAACCGCTCTATCCCTACTTCACGCGGGAGGTGCCGCCCGGCCGCGCCTGGCGTGTGGTGCCGGCGGACTATGTCTCCACCGAGGACGGCACGGGCATCGTCCACACCGCCCCGGCCTTCGGTGCGGAAGACTTCGAGACGGCGAAGCGGGAAGGACTGCCGCTGCTCAACCCCATCGACGCGGAGGGCCGCTTCACCGACCAGGCCCGCCTGGTGGCCGGCCTCTGGTTCAAGGACGCCGATCGGGTCATCATCCGGGACCTGCGCGAGCGCGGCCTGCTCTACCGGCACGAGACCTACCTGCACAACTATCCCCACGACTGGCGGCGGGGCACGCCGCTGATGAGCTACCCCGTCGAAGGGTGGTTCATCCGCACGACCGCCGTCAAAGACCGGCTCATCGCGCTGAACGAGACGATCAACTGGCAGCCGGAGAGCATCGGCCGGGGGCGCTTCGGCGAATGGCTCCGCAACAACGTCGACTGGGCGCTCAGCCGCCGCCGCTACTGGGGGACCCCGCTGCCCGTCTGGGAGTCCGACGCACCAGGGTCCGACTACGTCGAGGTCATCGGCTCCATTGCCGAGCTGCGCCGGAAATGCGGGGACCAGTTGCCCGAACGGGACGACGAGATCGACCTGCACCGCCCCTTCGTGGACCGGCTCACCTGGCCCGCTCCCGACGGCGGCACCATGCGCCGCGTCCCCGACCTCATCGACGTCTGGTTCGACTCCGGCGCCATGCCCTTCGCCCAGTGGCATTATCCCTTCGAAAACCGGGAAGCTTTTCGGCGCAGCTTCCCCGCCGACTTCATCGCCGAGGGCGTCGATCAGACGCGCGGGTGGTTCTACACGCTCCATGCCATCGCCACGATCGTCATGGACAGCGTGGCCTACAAGAACTGCGTCGTCAACGGGCTGGTGCTCGACGAGAAGGGCGAGAAAATGTCCAAGAGCCGGGGCAACGCCGTCAACCCCTTCGAGGTCATCGCCTCGCACGGCGCCGACCTCGTCCGGTGGTACATGATGAGCAACACCCCGCCGTGGGAAGACCTCAAGTTCTCCGAGCAGGGCATCCGCGAGACGCTGCGCAAGTTCTTCGGCACGCTCGGCAACGTGTACAACTTCTTCGCCACCTACGCGAACATCGACGGGTTCCGCTATGCCGAGCCGCGTGTGGCCGTGGCCGACCGGGCCGAGCTCGACCGCTGGATCATGAGCCGGCTGAACACGACCGTCGCCGAGGTGGATGCGGCGCTGGAAGCCTATCACCCGACGAAGGCGGCCCGGGCCATCGAGCGCTTCGTGGACGAGCTCTCGAACTGGTACATCCGGCGGTCGCGGCGGCGTTTCTGGGCCAAGGCGGCCGCCCGGCAGGACGCCGAGGACAAGCTGGCCGCCTACCAGACCGTCTACGAATGCCTGATCGCCGTGGCGAAGCTGATGAGCCCCATCGCTCCCTTCTTCGGCGAATGGATCTACCGGGCCCTCAACGAGACCACCGGGCGGGAGGCCGCCGTCTCCGTTCACCTGGCCGACTTTCCCGTGGTTGAGCCGGAAGCCGTCGATGCGGCGCTCGAGCACCGGATGGGGCTGGCCCGGACGATCTCGTCCGTCGTCCTCGCACTCCGCAACACGGCGGGCATCAACGTGCGGCAGCCCCTGCCCCGCATTCTGGTCGTCACCGGGGTGGGGGTCGAGCGGGAGGCCGTCGAGCAGGTGGAAGCCATCATCCGGGACGAGGTGAACGTGAAGGCCGTCGAGTACGTCGCCGGCACCAGCGGGGTGGTCCGGCGCTCGGCCAAGCCGAACTTCAAGGTGCTGGGGCGGCGGCTCGGCAAGCTCATGAAGCCGGTCAACGAGGCCGTACGGGCCTTAAGTGACGACGCCATTGAACGATACCTGACGGACGGACGGCTGACCCTGCACGTAGACGGCCAGGAGGTGGCGCTCGGCCCGGGCGATCTCGAGGTCGTCAGCGAAGGCATCGAAGGCTGGCTTGTGGGGCAGGAGGGCGGCGTCACCGTCGCGCTCGACACCACGATCACCGACGAACTGCGCGCCGAAGGCCTGGCCCGTGAGACGGTCAACCGCATCCAGAACCTGCGCAAACAGGCCAACTTTGAGGTGACCGACCGCATTGCCGTCCGTTTCCGGGCCACCCCGCGCCTGCGCGAGGCCGTCCGCCGGCATGCCGAATGGATCCGGAACGAGACGCTCGCTCTTGAGTTGGAAGAAGCCACACATCCGGAAGGTGACCTCGTCGAACGCTTCGAGATCGATGCCGAAGAGGTGACCGTGGGCGTACGCCGGATCGAGACGTGACCGGGCAGCGGGGATGCCGTTGTGCCGGTTTACCCGTTTTATTTAATAAAGACCGTCAGTCGACGTTTGGCTATGGCTGAGAGAAAGATGGAGTCTCCCGCTGGGGCGGGCACGGGAAAGGAGAAGCGCATCACCCCGTTCACGGACGAGGAGCTCGAGTACTTCCGGCAGTTGATCTTGAAGAAGCGGCAGGCGGCCCTGGAAGACATCGAGCGGATGCGCGCCCAGCTCGCCGATGCACGCGAGCAGGCCGAGAACGATACGGCCTACAGCTTCCACATGGCCGATGCGGGCACCGACGCCATGGAGCGCGAAAAGCTTTACCTGATGATCGGGCGCCAGCAGAAATACATCGGCTACCTGGATCGGGCGCTCGAACGGATCGAGAACAAGACGTACGGCATCTGTAAGGTCACCGGAAAGCCCATTTCGAAGGAACGCCTGGAGGCCGTACCGCATACGGAGATCTCCATTGCGGCGAAGCTCAAACAGAAGCGCTGAGCGCGTCGGAGCCGGCCGGCGGGTGTGGCGGTTCCGGTCCCCCGGGATCGCCTTTTTTTCGCCCTGAAACGACAAAAGCGGTATGCGCGCACTCTGGATCACGCTGGCGGTTGTGCTGGTCGATCAGGCGACGAAGATCGTCGTGCTCAACACCATGATGCGGCACGAGTCGATCCCGATCCTGGGGGACTGGCTCAAGCTGACCTTTACCGAAAACCCGGGGATGGCTTTCGGGATCACGTTCGGCCCACCGGTGCTGGTGACGGTCTTCTCCATCGTGGCCACGGCGCTGATCATCTTCTACATGGTGAAGATCGGGCGCGCATACTTTCCCTACCGGGCCAGCCTGGCCCTGGTGCTTGGCGGGGCCATCGGCAACATCATCGACCGGGTCTTCTACGGCGTGATCCTCGGCTACGACGGCCTGTTTCTGGGCCGGGTGGTCGACTTCATCCACGTCAACCTCTGGCGCGGCTACATCCCGGAGGCCATTCCGCTGGTCGGGGGCAGCTACATTGCCCTCTTTCCCATCTGGAACGTGGCGGATATGGCCATCGTGCTCGGGGTCGTCGGGATCCTTGTGTTTCAGCGAACCTTTCACGAGCGCCTGGCGGCGTTGCAGGGGCAGGCGGAGATGCCGCCCCGGGACGAGGAGGAGGCGGCTGCCCTCGCGATGCGGGCGGTGACGCGGAACGGGATGGCACCGGCGGCGACGGAAGACCCGGCGGTGGAGGAGGAACGCGACGGGAAGGCGCCTACCAGCTGAGGCGGACGGCAAGGGAGGCGTAGCGGGGCAGGAGGGGACGGTTTTCCACCTCCAGCAGGCCCGCCCGGTCGTTGCCGGCGGCGAAATAGGTGTCCGGGTTGTAGAAGAAGCGCCGGTCGGCCACGTTTTCCCGGTCGAGGAGGTTGAGCACGTCGGCCCGGGCTTGCAGGGTGGTGGCGCCGACGCGGAAGGTGTAGGCCAGGCTCACGTCCAGTTGCAGGATCGGCGGGAGGGGGTGGGTTTCGGGGCGGTCGAGCTGGTAGCCCAGGACCTGGTTGGCGATGCGGACGCGGGCGTCGTTGGAGACGCCCGTCTCGGCCAGTTCGGCCAGGATGCGGGAGAGGTCGTCGAGGTGGGCCCCGACGAAGTCGTAGTAGGATTTGCGGAAGCCCCAGGTTCGCCCCCAGATGCCGCGCCAGCGTGCCAGGAGGGTCAGGTCCGTCAGCGGCTGGAAGTCGAGGCGGAATTCGAGGTTGTGGGGTTCGATCCAGGGCACGCGGTGTACCTGGTTGCGGAACAGGTCGGAGATGCTGCGGCGGCTGTCGGTGTATTCGTAGCGGGCCAGGAGGCGGCCGGGGCCGAGGCTGCGTTCGATCTGGACGGCCGCGCCGTAGGTATGTCCCCGGCTGTCTTTGAGGAAGTCGCGCTGCGGCATGTTGTCGTCCTGGAGGGACGTCTCGGCGGCGTAGTCGATGGCCAGGATGTGGCGCTGGCGTTTGTAATAGCCTTCGAGGCGCAGGGCCCAGGCCTTGCCGGGGCGGTAGAGCACCTCGGCGGCGTAGTGGAGCGCCTGCGGGGGCGAGATGGTCGAGTCGACGGCCATCCAGAAACGGGTTTGCGAGACGAAGGAGCGCGGGCTCCGGCTGCTGACGTCGAACTGGTTGACGTATTGCTGGTAGATGCCGGTGCCGAGGAAGAGCGAGAGCGCGCCGGCCGGTGTATCCTCCCAGTCGAAGCGGAGCGCCAGCCGCGGCTCGACGTAGAGCTTCCGGCGGGAGGCCAGGTAGGTGAACCGGCTGCCGGTTTCGAGGGTGAGGTGCGGGCCCAGCGAGAGGCGGTCTTCAGCGAACCCGCTCCAGCGCCAGCCGGCAAACCGGTGGCGGAGCGGGATCTGGGTGCCGGCCAGGGTGAAGTGGCTGGCCGTGTGGGTCAGCTCGGTGCCGCCACGCAGGAGGTGGCCTTCGGCCAGGCTGTAGTCGAGGGTGGTCGAGAGGGCCAGTTCCAGCACGCGGTTGGCGTCGCCGGTGGGGGAGGCCAGGCTCAGGCTGTCCGGGACGCGGAAGCGGTGCTGCAGGTGGTAGAAGCTGCCGCGTGCCTGCACGCTGGCCAGCATCCGGGGGCCCAGGATCGACTCGAAGCGGGCCTGGGCGATGCCATTGTCCCACCGGTAGGTGTCCGGAACGGTGGCGAGCAGTTCGAGGGGATCGGGATCGACGACGCCGGCGGGTTGGCCGGAGAACGCATTGCCCAGGCGCGTCCGGCCCCAGTAGACCGAGCCGGAGAGGAGGTGCAGGGGGCCGAAGCGCAGCCGCCCGGCCGTGTGGAGGTCGAGGAAATGAAGCCCGGGGTTCCCGACCGATTCGAAGGCGCGGAAAGGGATGCTCTGGTCCGAGAAGGCGGAGAGGATGAACGTGTCGATGGTGTTCCAGTCGCGCAGCAGGGTCTGGAGGGGGGTGGGGGCGTAGAGGTTCCACAGCCCGATGCGCCCCGCCATCATCAAGGTCTTTTCGATCCCGCCGGGAGCGGTGTGGTGCAGCCCGAGGCGGGTGTTGATGCTGAGCGGATCCACCTGCACGTCGAGGCGGCGGGGGGCCGTGGCCGGCAGGACGTGGGTGGCCTCGATGACCCCGGCGATCTGGCTCCCGACCGATGCGCCGAAGCCGGCCTTGTGGACGGTGATCTGTTCCAGCGCAAAGGGGCTGAACGGGCCGGTGAAGCTCGTCACGTTGAGCGGGATGAAGACCGGGGCCCCGTCGAGGCGGAACTGGTGTTCACCGGCCGCGCCGCCCTGGACGTGGAGATCGGCGGTCACGTCGCTGACGCGGACACCCATCAGGGCGTCGAGGGTGCCGAGCACGTCGGAGCCGCCGGGTGCCGGCAGGCCGGGGGTGTCGGGGTGTTCGAGTTCGGACGTCCCGAGCAGCCGGGAGTGCCGCTGCCCCGCCATCCCGTCGACGACGATGGGGTTGACCAGGATGGGCCTGGATTGGAGCGGCAACTCGATGCGGGCCAGGCCGCCGGGCGGTACGACGACCGTCCGGGTGACGCTCTGGTATCCCAGGTGGGAGGCGGTGATGCGGTAGGTGCCGGGCAACAGGCGGGCGAAAGAGAACCAGCCGGCTTCGTTGGTGGCCCGGCCCGAGGCGTCGGCCAGCACCACGTTCGCATAGGAGAGCGGGCGTCCCGTCTCGGCGTCGGTCACGCGGCCGCTCAGGTTGCCGTAGAGCGGCGCCGTGCGGGTGATCGAGGTGAGGACGTACGTGCCCGTGGAGAGGCGGTAATAGTCCAGCCCGGTTCCCTGTAACAGGCACCGCAGCACGTCTTCGATGACGGCGTCGTGGATGACGCAGTGCACGCGCCGGCCGTTGATGAGGGCCGGGTCCCAGCCCACGTCGAGCCTGGAGGCGGTGATGAGCTGTTCGAGGGCCTCCTCCAGCAACACGCCCCGCCAGGCAAAGCTGTAGTGCTCTGCCGCCGGCTGGGATCCGGTCTGTGCCGGCGCCGGGGTGATCCCGGCTAAGAATCCCAGCAGCGACAGAAAGCCCCGGACGGCGCGGGCAGACGGGCGCGGGATCATGGGAAGGCTCGGGGAAACGGGACAGGCCGACACTCGGCGCAAAAAACAAAGACCGTGTGTCCGGGTTCCCTCGGTCTCCGCACGGATCTCACCGGATGCGCCCGCGGAGGCCGGGCCGCCTCATACGGTCCCGCTCCGGCTAGGGTCGGTATACTTCATAGCCGTTGGCGGTGGGGCGATACCGCAGGTCCGTCATCTGCGTCAGCTCGGCCAGGACCGTTTCGACGTCGAAGGGAGGATGCTTGAAGTAGGATTGTGGCCTGAGGCGAAGTTCTTCGGCGGCCGCGATGTCGAGGTCGAAGCGCCGTTCCAGTTCGTCGAAGATCAGGCCGAGCGGCTGGTTCTGGAAGGCGAGGGCTCCCGAACGCCAGGCCAGCATGTGCGCTACGGAGCCGGTGTCCGGTGCCGTCGGGACGCCTTCGGGGGTCAGGCTGGCCGTCTCACCGGCCGTCAGCACGCGTGCCGCCGACGGGACTTTCTTCGAGGCGAGGCGGACGCGCCCCTCTTCCACCGCCACCCGGGTTGCCGCCATCGGGTCCGTCGGCCGGGCCCGTACGTTGAAGCGGGTGCCGAGCACCTCGGTGACGGCATCGAAGGTCTCGACCACAAAGGCAGCCTTGTGGGAGGTGACGTCGAAGAAGGCCTCGCCCTCGAGGACGACGTGCCGTCCGGCCGGGCCGAAGTCCGGGGCCAGGCGCAGCGTCGAGCCGCTGTTCAGCTCCACCGACGAGCCGTCCGGCAGTTGCAGCGCCAGGCGTTCCCCGTACGGTGCCTGGTAGATGGTGGGCCGGGGTTCCCGGAGCAGGAAAGCGACGGCGACGAGCAGCATCACCGAAGCCGCCACGGCGACCGGCCGCAGGAAGCCGGGCCTGTGGAGCAGGCGAAGCCGGGACGCAAACGGCCTCCACGAGGGGAGCCGGCGGGCCGCCGTGGTGCGTTCGGCTTCGGCCAGCAGGGACGCGCGCGCGGCCGCCTTGCGGGCGGGGTCCGGGGCGACCTCCGGGCGTGCCGTCTCGCACAGCACCCACGTCTCCCGGAGGGATGCCCGCTCCGCCTCGCTCAGTTCCTCGAGCCGGGCCGCCACCGCTTCGGGCAGGGGAGGTATGTTGCGTTCTCGTTTCACGTTCGCAGGCTCTCGCTTTGCGCGCGGTATTCCTGCAGCCGCTCACGCAGGTATTGCAAAGCGAGGACAATGTGGTTGTTGACCGTCTTGGGCGCCAGGTTCATGCGCTCGGCGATCTCTTCGTGGCTGAGTCCTTCGAAACGGCTCAGCGAGAAAGCCAGGCGCCGGCGTTCCGGCATCTCCGCGATCCACGCGTGTAGCCGGTTTTGCAACGCGGCGGCGTCGAGGTCCTCCTCGACCCGTTCCGGCGTCGACGGTTCCACCGGCAGGCCGTCGAGCGGCGTGGTCGCGTGTCGTCTTTTCTGGCGTTCGTGGTTGAGCGCGTAGTTTCGCACCATCTGGTACAGGAGGGCCTTGAGGGAGCGATCCGGGTCGATCTGTTCCCGGATACGCCACAGCTTGGCATATACGTCCTGCAGGATGTCGTAGCAGGCCTCCTGGTCGTGGGTGATGTACCAGGCGAAGCGAAAGAGCGCGTCGTACGTTGCATCAAAGACGGAGGCATAGGCCGCACGGTCGGAGCGGCGTAACCCGTCGCTCCAGGCACGAAACTGGTCCTCCGAAATGGATTGCATACGCCGTGTTACGGTCGCGTTTTAATACACCGGGCGGGCTTTCAATACCTAATGGATGCACCGGCGACGATAGCCTTAGAACACCGGCATGGGATCGAGGTTCTATTCCGTGCCGGCACCGGGCGGCGAAATCTCGGCGAAAGGCAGGGCGGGTCCCTTGCCGGGGGAGGAACCCGCCTGTGCCGATCCGAATAAGAGCCGCGATACGCGCCGGGACGGCCTCCCGCCGGATCCCCGGTCGCCTCGGCTCCGGTCCTTGCGCGGCATCCGGCTGCGTGCTCCCAATCCGGTCCTTCGATGGTCTACGATCAACGCAAGATCCGAAACTTCTGCATCATTGCCCACATCGACCACGGGAAAAGTACCCTGGCCGACCGGCTCCTTGAGCTTACGGGCACACTCTCGCAGCGCGAGTTGCAGGAACAGGTGCTCGACAGCATGGACCTCGAGCGCGAGCGGGGCATCACCATCAAGAGCCACGCCGTCCGGATGCAGTACACGGCGAGGGATGGCCAGACCTATGTGCTGAACCTGATCGACACGCCCGGGCACGTGGACTTCACCTACGAGGTGTCCCGGGCGCTGAAAGCGTGTGAGGGCGCCATCCTCGTCGTCGATGCCGCGCAGGGGATCGAGGCGCAGACCATCTCGAACCTCTACCTGGCCCTCGAGGCCGATCTCGAGATCATCCCGGTGCTCAACAAGGTGGACCTGCCCGGCGCCCGCCCGGATGTCGTCGCGCAATCCATTGAGCATCTCATCGGAGAGCCTGCCGAAGACATCCTGCACATCAGCGCGAAGACGGGGCTGGGCGTGCCCGAACTGCTCGAGCGCATCGTCGAACGCATTCCCCCCCCCAAGGGCGACCCGGAGGCGCCGCTGAAAGCACTCATCTTCGACTCGGTCTTCAACTCCTACCGGGGTTCCATCGTGTATGCCCGCGTCTTCGAAGGCACGCTGCGCAAGGGCGACCGGATGCTGTTCATGTCGAACGGAAAGGAGTACGACGCCGAGGAGATCGGTATCCTGAAGCTGGGGATGCACCCGGTCGAGGCGCTGCGGGCCGGGGAGGTGGGCTATATCATCGGGTCGGTCAAAGACGTGCACGATACCCGGGTCGGCGACACGATCACGCATGCACGGCGCCCGGCCGAGGCACCGGTGGCCGGCTTCCGCGAGGTCAAGCCGATGGTCTTCAGCGGCGTCTATCCCACCAACGCCGACGACTTCGAAGACCTGCGTGCCTCGCTCGAGAAGCTCCAGCTCAACGACGCCGCGCTGACCTTCGAGCCGGAGACCTCGGCCGCGCTCGGCTTCGGCTTCCGCGTGGGGTTCCTGGGCCTGCTCCACATGGAGGTGGTACAGGAACGGCTCGACCGCGAGTTCGGCCTCGACATCATCACGACGGTGCCGAACGTGAAGTATGAGGTGCTGCTGACCAACGGGCAGGTCGTCGTGGTCGAGAACCCGAGCCACATGCCGCCCACCGGTCAGATCGAGGAGATCCGCGAGCCGTACGTCAAGGCCGAGATCATCACCCCGGCCGAGTACATCGGCAGCCTGATGCAGCTCTGCCAGGAGCGGCGCGGCGTCTACGTCAACACCCAGTACTTCGACACCGAGCGGGCGGGCCTCGTCTACGAGCTGCCCCTGGCCGAGATCATCTTCGATTTCTACGACAAGCTCAAGAGCGTCAGCCGCGGCTATGCCTCGTTCGACTACGAATTTCTGGCCTACCGCCCCAGCAACCTGGTCAAGCTCGACGTGCTGATCAACGGCGACCCGGTCGATGCGCTCTCGACCATCGTTCACCGGGACAAGGCGTACGAGATGGGGCGCAAGCTCACGCGCAAGCTCAAGGACCTGATCCCGCGCCAGATGTTCGAGGTGGCCCTGCAGGCGGCCATCGGCACGCGCGTCATCGCCCGCGAGACGGTGAAGGCCCTGCGCAAGGACGTCACGGCCAAGTGCTACGGCGGCGACATCACGCGCAAGCGCAAGCTGCTCGAAAAGCAGAAAGAGGGCAAGCGGCGGATGAAGCAGGTGGGGCGCGTCGAGGTGCCCCAGGAGGCGTTCCTGGCTGTGCTTTCCATGGAAGATTGAAACGCCGGCGGGCCCGTGCGCATCAGGAATGGTACCATCCTTGCAAGTCCAGCCTTCGGACGACGTTCAAAGCCGTAGCGGGCAGATGATGCGGTACGTGTGGATCGGGCTGGTGGCATGGTGCCTGGGGGCGGCAACGGACGGGAAGGCCCAGAGCCTGATCGACCTGTTCCGTTCCGAACGGGTCCGCGTGCAGGCCGAGCACCTTCGCCGGCAGTACGGCATGCGTGCCGTGCCGCTCCCGCCGGTGCGGATTCCGGTGCTCGCCGACACGCTGTGGGCGCGTCGCGAGCGGCCGGCCGGCCCGGCCGCCGAAGCCCCGTCGCCTCCGTCCTTCCCGATCGCGCGGTGGCAACTCGTCCGCAAGCTGGAGCGTCCCTGGTTCGAGAAGCGGTTCGCCGGAACCGCCTGGGCCTTCCTCGGGAGCAACACGTTTCACCCGCTCGACACCCTGCGCACACGCGACCTCCGGGCCCGCCTGCAGGCCCACTTCGGCCCGCCGACGCTCACGCTGGCCGA